>NZ_CP050265.1:304642-609285 GCF_011765465.1 Erythrobacter sp.
CTCGCGCGCAAGGCGCTCAGGATGCTGCGCGACGGCGAATTCCGCCCGGCGGGCAGGGAGTCGCTCACTTTGCGCGATTGAACGGCCGCAAGCGGACGGGAATCGGAAGGACCGGGGCGGGCGAAGGCCAGCTCCGGTTTTTTCGTGCGCGCGCGGGCGGCGCTGTCGTGCCGACCGCCTTTTTCGCGGGAAATGCACGGGCTTCTGGGCTAGGGTGGGGCGAGAGAGTTCACGCGAATGTCACCCGCCTGTCACGAATGATCGACAAGGGGGCGGGATTGGAGGGTCCCTCGATGATTCTCGCACGTGCGAGCAGACTTGGCCTTTGGACCGCTTTCACCGCCGCCTTCGCTTTCGGCACGGTCGCGGCGAAGGCCGACGTGATGGAAGTCGATGCGGACGGCGCCCGCTGGGTCGCCGGGGGCGCGAGCGTTTCCGATTCGGTCCTCGTCGGCGGCGGCGAGGAACTGGCCGCCGTCTACGCCTCGTCCGATCCGGCCGACCCGCTGGTCATTCCTGACGGCGCGCTTCCCGAGAGCCTGCCCGAGGCCGCGGTCGCCGACCCCGCTGCCCACGCCGCCGCGATCCCGCCCGCCTATGCCGCCAAGGTCCACGAACTCGCCCGCCGCTTCGACCTTTCGCCCGCCCTGCTCGAAGCGGTGGTGTGGCAGGAAAGCCGCTGGCGCGCCGATGCCGTTTCGCCCGCGGGCGCGCGCGGGCTCGCGCAATTGATGCCGGGCACGGCCGCTTACCTGCGGGTCGACCCGGACGACCCCCACGCCAATCTCGAGGGCGGGGCGCGCTACCTGCGCGAACAGCTCGACCGTTTCGACGGCGACCTCGAAAAGGCGCTCGCCGCCTATAATGCCGGGCCCGGACGGGTCGAGCGGGCGGGCGGCATCCCGAACATCCGCGAGACGCAGCGCTATGTCGCCGCGATCATGGGCCGCCTCGCCAGCCATTCCCGCCCCGCCGCCGAATAGTCGGAACGGAAACTTCAAGGACGATGGAACACCGAATGAACGCGCTTACCACTCTCCCGGCCCGGATCGCCGCTTTCCTGATGCTCGCGCTGGCCTCGCAGCCTGCCTTCGCGCAAGACCAGGCCGCGCGCTCGGAAAGCCCGATCACCGACGCGCTGCTATGGATGCAGGGCCTGCTGCTCGGCCCCATCGCGACGAGCCTTGCGGTGATGGCGGTGGCGGGCGTCGGCTTCATGATGCTCACGGGCCGGATGAACTGGCGCTATGGCGGCACGGTCATCATCGGCGTGTTCATCATCTTCGGCGCGCCGCGCCTCGTGAACTCGATCGGGGCGTTCTGACGAGCGATGAGCCAGCTTTCCCGCCATCCCGTCCACCGGACCCTGACGCGGCCGCAGATGTTCGCGGGCGTGACGCTGAACTTCTTCATCATCAACATGATGGTGACGACGATCGCGTTCCTGGTGCTCGATTCCTGGTGGATCATCCCCATCCCCTTCGTCATGCACGCGATCGGCTATTTTGCGTCCCTGCGCGAACCGCGTATCTTCGATCTGTGGATCACCAAGGTCTCGAAATGCCCGCGCGTGCCCAATTACAAGCGCTGGGGCTGCAACAGCTACGCCCCGTGACGATGCCCCACGCGAAACCCGGCCATCCAAGGGAGGCCCGCACATGGTGAAATGGATCGGACCCGCCGCCTGGAGCGCGAAGGAAGCGCGCGTGGGCGACCGGCTGCCCTATGCCCGCCTGATCGACGAGAGCACCGTGCTGCTGCGCGACGGCTCCGTGATGAGCGCGATCCAGGTCCCCGGCCTGCTGTTCGAGACCGAGGATTCGGACGCCTTGAACGCCCACGCCGCGACGCGCGAGGTGATGCTGCGCTCGACGCTCGATGCGCGCTTCGTGCTCTATCACCACGTCATCCGCCGCCGGGTCGAGGTCGAACTCGACGCGGAATTCGACGATCCGCTCAGCCGCCACATCGACGCGCGCTGGAAGGAGCGGCTGGCGGGCGGCTCGCTCTTCATCAACGACCAGTTCGTCACCCTCATCCGCCGGCCAGCACGCGGCAAGACGGGCCTGCCCGAACGCGTGGGCCGGTTCTTCTCGCGCCGGGGGCAGGAGGAACTGGACGCCGATCCCAAGGACATCCGCACACTCAAAGCGGCGATCACCGGCCTCGTCGCCTCGCTGTCTTCCTACGGCGCGAGCGTGCTGGCGGATTACACCTCGCCCACCGGCGGCATCAATTCGGAGATGCTGGAGCTGCTCTCCGCGCTCTACAACGGCGAGATGCGGCCCGTGCGGAGGCCCAACGACGATGTCGATATCGGCCATATGCTGCCCTATCGCCGGGCGAGCTTCGGGCTCGACGCGATGGAACTGCGCGGCTCGGGCGCGCCCGATTTCTCCGCCATCCTCGGCCTCAAGGATTACCCGGAGGCGACCTCGCCCGGCCTGCTCGACGGGCTGCTGCGCCTGCCTTACGAAATGGTCGTCACCGAAAGCTACGCGCCCAACGAACGCACCACGGCGCGCGAGCGGATCGACCTCGCGCTGAGGCGCCTGCGGTCGGTCGACGAGGAAGCCGCCGCCGAACGCACCGACATGATGAACGCGCGCGATGCGCTCGGCGCGGGATCGGTCGGCTTCGGCGACCATCACCTCACCGTGCTGGTGCGCGAGCGCGACCTGCCGCGGCTCGACGATGCCGCCGCCGCCTGTGCTGCCGCATTGGCCGACACCGGCGCGATCGCGGTGCGCGAGGACGTCAATCTCGAACCGTCCTTCTGGGCGCAGTTTCCGGGCAACGAGGACTACATCGTGCGCCGCGCGCTCATTTCCAGCGCCAACATGGCGGGCTTCGGCAGCTTCCACGGCTTCGCGCTGGGAAGCGCGGCGAACAACCACTGGGGCGATGCGGTCACCCTTCTCGAGACGACCAGCGCGACCCCGTTCTTCTTCAATTTCCACCACGGCGATCTCGGCAATTTCTCGGTCATCGGGCCGAGCGGATCGGGCAAGACCGTGGTGATGAACTTCCTCGCCGCGCAGGCGCAGAAGTTCAAACCGCGCACCATCCTGTTCGACAAGGATCGCGGCGCGGAGCTGTTCATTCGCGGGATCGGCGGGCGCTACGACCGGATCAATCCGGGCGAGCCGACCGGGTTCAACCCGCTCGCGCTCCCGGACTCGGCGGCGAACCGCGCCTTCCTGCGCGACTGGCTGGGCGTTCTGCTGAAGGCCGAGGGGCCGGAGGAATACGCCACCATCAGCGCGGCGGTGGACGCGGCCTATGCCAACGATTCGCGCCTGCGCCGCCTGCGCCACTTCCGCGAACTTCTCGCCGGCGCGCGCCGGCCCGAGCCGGGCGACCTTGCCGACCGGCTTTCGGCGTGGATCGGATCGTCCGACGGGGAAGGCGGCGAGCACGCGTGGCTGTTCGACAACGAACGCGACGCGCTCGATCTCGATGCCCGCGTGCTCGGTTTCGACATGACCGCGCTGCTGGAAAACCCGCGTCTGCGCACGCCGGTCATGATGTATCTCTTCCACCGCATCGACGAGAGGCTCGACGGCAAGCCGACGATGATCCTCATCGACGAGGGCTGGAAGGCATTGGACGACGAGGTTTTCGCCGCGCGCATCCGCGACTGGCTCAAGACGCTGCGGAAGCGCAACGCGCTGGTCGGTTTCGCGACGCAGTCGGCGCGCGATGCGCTCGAAAGCCGCATTTCCACCGCATTGGTGGAGCAGACCGCGACCATGGTCTTCATGCCCAATTCCCGCGCGCGGGCCGAGGATTACTGCGACGGCTTCGGCCTGACCGATCACGAACTCGCGCTGATCCGCTCGCTTCCTGCGCACAGCCGCTGCTTCCTCGTGCGGCAGCCCGATGCGAGCGTCGTCGTGCGCCTCGACCTGTCGGGCGCGCCCGAAGTGCTCACCATCCTGTCGGGCCGCGAAAGCGCGGTGCGGCGGCTCGACCTGCTGCGCGAGGCGGTCGGAGACGAACCGAGCGCATGGTATCCCGCGCTCACGAACCGGGCGTGGCCCGATGGATCGGGCGAAGTCGACGCCGACGGGCAGCCGGTCTGGCAGGCGGCGGAATGACGACCTCCTGCGATCTCGTCGCCCAGGACATGGGCGCAGGCGTCGCCGCGGCGCTGACCGCGGTGGACTGCATCGCCAGCCAAGTCAGCGAGCAGGCGTTCGGCCGCCTGTTCGGCGATGAAGGGCAGATGCGTTTCGTCCTCGTCTCGCTGCTCGTGTTCTACATCGCCTTCTTCGGCATTTCGCTGATGCTGGGGCGGTCGAACCTGTCGGTGCGCGCGCTCGTGCCGAAGATCCTGACCGTGGGGCTCGTCCTCACCTTCGCGACCAGTTTCGTCGCCTTTTCGACCTTCTTCTACAATGTCTTCGTGCTCGGCCCGGACTGGGTCGCGGGCGTGCTGACGGGGACCAAGGGTTCGGCCACGGCGACGTTCGCGCAGAAGCTCGATGTCGTCTTCCTCGCGGTGCAGGAAGCCTCGACCGGGCAGAGCGACATCAACGCCTTTTCCCCGCCGGGCATGATGTGGCTCGGCGCGATGCTGTTGCTGCTCGGCACGGTGGGCCTGCTGGTGACGGCGCGGATCGGCCTCGCGCTGCTGCTGGCGGTCGGGCCGATTTTCGTGGTGCTGGCGCTGTTTTCGGGCACGCGCGGGCTGTTCACCGGCTGGCTCAAGGGGATGACGATGCTCGCGCTCGCGCCGCTGTTTGCGGTGCTGGGCGGCACGATCATGCTCGAGATCGCCGTGCCGATCCTCGCCGCGCTGGTGGCGACGCCGGGCCAGATCGACCAGCAGGCGGCGATGGCCTTCTTCCTCGTCGGCGCGGTCCACGTGGCGCTGATGTTCATGGCGCTGAAGGTGACGACGACGATGGTTTCGGGCTGGCAGGTGTTCGGCCTTGCTGGAAGCGATAACGCGGGCCGGGGGATCGATACGACGCGCTCCTCCGCCTACGCCGCGCCCGCTGCGGCGAGCGCGGGAGCGGCGCGTCCGGCCCCGGCGCCCGCCGCGAGTTCCGCCCCGCGCCGGGTCGACGTCGCGGGTATCCGCACGGTCGCTCCGGCGAACGACTACGGCGGCGGCGCGGGCGGCGAGAGCGTCCGCGAGACGCGCGTCTATGCGACCTCTTCATCCGGCGGTCAGGCGGGCGAGGGCACACCCGCCGCTTCGCGCACGCGGGGCATCGGCAACCGCTTCCGGCCTGCCTCGAACCGCCCCGCGAAGGCCGCCGCCGCAACCAAGACGGAGACTTCCCGATGAAGCGCGCATTTCCCCTTGCGCTCGCGCTTGCCAGCCTCGCCGTTCCCGCCGCCGCGCAGGACTCCGCCGAGGCGGATCCCCGCCTCGTCACGCTCGTCTATGACGACGCGCAGGTCTACACGATCCGCGGGCGGGTGAAGGTCCAGACCACGATCAAGTTCCGCGAGGACGAGCGGATCGAGAACGTCGCGATCGGCGACTCGAAGGCGTGGCAGGTTCAGCCGAACAAGGCGCAGTCGATCCTGTTCGTCAAACCGCTCGAGCCGAGCGCGGCGACCAATCTCACCGTGGTGACGAGCAAGCGGACCTATCTCTTCGATCTCGTCGCTTCCCCGCGCAACCAGCCGCTTTACGTGATGCAGTTCTCCTACCCCGAGGCCGAAAAGGCCGAGCGCGAGGCGCGCCTTGCCGCCGCCGCTGCCGACAAGGCGCGCGAGGAGGCGAACGCGCTCGAAATGGCCGCGGCGAGCGATCCTTACGCGGTGATCGACCCGGCGCGGCTCAATTTCGAATGGGCGGGCGAGGGCGACAGGGAATTGCTGCCCGCGCGCGCCTATGACGATGGCGAGGCCGTGTTCCTGACATGGCCCGCGGGCACGCCGATCCCGGCGATCCTCGTCACCAACGAGCGCGGCGAGGTCGGGGCGGTCAATTTCACCGTGCGCGGCGATACTGTGGTGCTCGATGACGTGCCGGGGCAGATCGTCCTGCGTTCGGGCGACGACAGCGCGACGCTCACCAATCTCGGCCCGGCTCGCCCGCGCAGCGCGGATGCCGGGCAGGCCGGACGGAGGGGCTCGTGAGAACGAACTGCAAACCGAATGAAGGGGAGATGATCTGATGCGTCTTGCCATGCGACTGCCGCCGAAGAAGGGCGATGGAGCGACCGGAGCGGGCGACCCGCGCGAGCAGGAAAGCGCCGAGGTCATCGACCTTGCGAGCCGCAGCGCCTTTCCCGGCGTCGCCGACCGCAAAGCCAAGACCGACGGGCTCGGCCTTGCCGCGGGCGGGCTGATCGTGCTGGCGCTTGGGGCGACGACCTTCTGGGCGATGAACGCGCCGGAAACGCCTGCGCCCGAGCCTATCGGCAACCCGCAGGTCGCCCCGCCGCAGGCCGCCGCGCCCGCTCCGGTCGAAGCGCCCGCGCCCGCGCCTGCGACCGCGCAGCCGCTCCCCGACCCCGCGCCCGCGCCGATCCTCGCGCGCGATCCGGGGGCGGAGCCGGCCAATGCGGTGAACCCCTATGCCAGCCCCACGATGGTCTATGATGCGTCCACCGCCGCCGATTCCGTGCGCGTGGCGGAACCTGCCGGGGCGGCTGCTGCCGGGACCGCGCCCGCGACCGGCGCGACCGGCGCGAGCGGATCGGCCGCCGAATTCGCCAGCCGCATCGGCGGCGTCGGCGGCGCTCCGGCGCAGGCCCGCGCGATGGTCAACCCGACCACGACGGTGACCGAGGGAACGATGATCCCCGCCGTGCTGGAGACCGCGATCAACACCGACGTGCCCGGCTATGTCCGCGCCGTGGTGAGCCAAGACGTCAAGAGCTTCGACGGCAAGAAGGTGCTGATCCCGCGCTCCTCGCGCCTGATCGGCCAGTACCAGTCGGGCGTCCAGCAGGGGCAGAAGCGCGCCTATGTCATCTGGACCCGCCTGATCCGCCCGGACGGTGCCTCGGTCAACATCGCCAGCCCCGCGGTCGCCTTCGACGGGACGACGGGCCTTCCCGGCGATGTCGACACGCATTTCCTCAAGCGGTTCGGCTCGGGCCTGCTGCTGTCGGTGGTCGGCGGGCTGAGCGCGGTCGCGACCGGCGGCGTGGGCGGCGTCATCATCGCGGGCGGCGCGCAGAACGCGGCGAGCAGCGCGGTGCAGGCCGATGGGCAGGTCTCGCCCACCATCCGCGTGCGCGCGGGCGAGCCGATCCGCGTCTTCGCCGCGCGCGATCTCGATTTCAGCACGGTCACCGACTGAGCGGGGAGACGATGAGCGCGGAGATCCATCCCCTCGGGCATTCCACGCCGGCAGGAACGGGCAGCGAGCCGGTCGACGGGGAAGTGCCACGCGACAGCCTCGCCGACCTGTCCGAACGCAGTGTCTATCTCGACGCCTATCTCGCCCCGTTCCGTCGCTGGCTGCAGAAGGACACGGTGACCGAGATCATGGTCAACCGGCCCGGCGAGCTCTGGATCGAGGACGCGGCGAACCCCGGAATGCAGCGGATCGAGACGCCCGAGATCGACGACCGGCTGGTCCAGCGGCTCGCCGAACAGGTCGCGCGCGTTTCGCACCAGGGGATCAACCGCGAGCATCCGCTATTGGGCGCGACCCTGCCTGACGGGGCGCGCATCCAGTTCTGCGGGCCTCCGGCAAGCCGCCGGCACTGGGTCATGGCGATCCGCCGCCACCGGCGATTGGACCTGCCGCTCGACGCCTATGACACCGGCCCGCTCACCGGCGCGGATGCGCCCGCCATGCCCGATGCGCAAGGCGAGCCGATCGCCTTCCTGCGCGAGGCGATCCGGCAGCGCCGCACCATCCTCGTCTCGGGCGGGACCAGCACGGGCAAGACGACTTTCCTCAACGCCATGCTCGGCGAAATCCCGCGCCACGAACGCGTCGTGCTGGTCGAGGACACGCCCGAACTCAAGTTTCCGGGCGAGAATTCGGTCGGCCTCGTCGCGGTCAAGGGCGAGCTGGGCGAGGCCAAGGTGACCGCCAATGAACTGCTCCAGGCCGCGCTGCGCCTGCGGCCCGACCGGATCGTGCTGGGCGAGCTTCGCGGCGCGGAGAGCGTCTCCTTCCTGCGCGCGATCAACACCGGCCATCCGGGCAGTTTCTCGACCATCCACGCGAACAGCCTCAAGGGCGCGCTGGAACAGCTTTCGCTGATGGTGATGCAGACCGGCATCGGCCTGTCGCGCACCGACACCATCGCCTATGCGGCGAGCGTGATCGACGTGCTGGTGCAACTGGGCCGCGATGCGAACGGCAAGCGCGGCATCGTTGAGATCGCGGAGAGCCGCACGCTGGTTTGATTGCGGTCGTGGTGTGGTTCTCGCGGCCTTTTCGCGCGGCGCGGAGTCCCTGTTTGCGGTCGCGCCTTAGTGCGACGCGGACCACCCACCCGGCCACCATAGGGTAATGGTATCATTGGTGGCCGGGTGGGGAGGCGGGGTGGGTGGTCTGAACTCCCCGACAAAGACTCCGGGGTGGGAGGTCTGAACCCCCAACAAGGACTCCGCAGCGACACCCGCTTATCTGACATTCTTGTGACACTGCGCCTTTCGTGATTTACACGTGGCCATCATGCGAACATGGGGTGCGCGGCGCCGTGCCGCGCCCCGAGCCACGCCGGACACGATGAGCAGCACCGAGATCGCCTCGACCAAGAACCCCGCCTCCCCGCCTTCGCCGCAGCCCGGCGGGGCGGGCGAGGAAGCGCCCTATTTCAACCGCGAATTGTCCTGGCTCTCCTTCAACGAGCGCGTGCTGGCCGAGGCCGCGAACGAGGCTTACCCGCTGCTCGAACGCCTGCGATTCCTGAGCATTTCGGGGAGCAATCTCGACGAATTCATGATGATCCGCGTCGCGGGCCTCGTCGGGCAGGCGCAGCGCGGGATCGACAAGGTCGCGATCGACGGGCGCACGCCGACCCAGCAGCTCGCCGCGATCCGCGAACAGCTCGCGATCCTGTCCGACCGCCAGCAGGACATCTGGCGCGAGCTGCGCGTATTGCTGGCCGATGCCGGCATCCACGTCGCCGACGAACACCGCGTCGACCCCAGCGCGCACGAATGGCTCGAGCAGTATTTCCTCGAGGAAATCCTGCCCATCATCACGCCGCAGGCGCTCGATCCGGCGCACCCTTTCCCCTTCGTCCACAATGAAGGGATCGGCCTCCTCTTCACCCTGACGCGCGATGCCGACGGGGAACAGATCATCGAGATGATCCTCATCCCCAGCGCCCTGCCGCGCTTCGTGCGGGTGCCGGGGCAGGTCGAAGGCGCGGGCGGGGTGCCGGGCGAGGCGATCTACATCTCCATCGCGAGCCTCGTGCAGCGCTATGCCTCGAAGCTCTTTCCCGGCTTCACCATCCAAGGCGACGGTCTGTTCCGCGTGCTGCGCGACAGCGACATCGAGATCGAGGAAGAAGCCGAGGACCTCGTGCGCACCTTCCGCAGCGCGATCCAGCGGCGCAGGCGCGGGCAGGTGATCCAGCTCGAACTCGAAGAGGATTTCGACCCCGAGGCCGAAGCCGTCCTGCTCGACCAGCTGGGCGTGCACGAAGCCGCCGTCATCAAGACCGACGGCATGATCGGGATCGACGGGCTGTCCGAGATCGTCGGCGAGGACCGCCCGGACCTGAAATTCGACGCCTATTCCCCGCGCTATCCCGAACGCATCCGCGAACACGACGGCGACGCCTTCTCCGCGATCCGCGAAAAGGACATCGTCATCCACCACCCCTATGAAAGCTTCGAGGTGGTGGTCGATTTCATCCGCCAGGCCGCCGCCGACCCCGATGTGGTGGCGATCAAGCAGACGCTCTATCGCGCGGGCAGCCAGTCGGCGGTCATCAACGCGCTGATCGAGGCGGCGGAGAACGGCAAGTCGGTCACCGCGGTCGTGGAGCTGAAAGCGCGCTTCGACGAGGAACAGAACCTCAAGTGGGCGACCAAGCTCGAACGCGCCGGCGTGCAGGTGATCTACGGCTTCACCGACTGGAAGACCCACGCCAAGACCGCGATGGTGGTCCGCCGCGAGGAGGAGGGCTTTCGCACCTACTGCCACTTCGGCACGGGCAATTACCACCCGGTCACGGCCAAGATCTACACCGACCTGTCCTTCTTCACCGCCGACCCGAAACTGGGGCGCGATGCGGCCAAGATGTTCAATTTCGTCACCGGCTATGTCGAACCGCACAGCCTGGAAAAGATCCACATCGCGCCGATCGACCTGCGCGAGGAAATCTACCGAAGGATCGATGCCGAGATCGCCAATGCCGCCAAGGGCAAGCCCGCCGCGATCTGGATGAAGTGCAACCAGATCACCGACCAGGGCATGATCGACCGGCTCTATGCCGCGAGCGAGGCGGGGGTGAACGTCGAACTCGTCATCCGCGGCATCTGCTGCCTGCGCCCGGGCCTGCCCGGCCTGTCCGAGAACATCCGGGTGAAGTCGATCATCGGCCGCTTCCTGGAACATTCGCGCATCTACGCCTTCGCCAACGGCCATGCCATGCCGAGTCCGAAGGCCGCGGTGTTCATCTCGTCGGCCGACCTCATGGAGCGCAATCTCGACCGGCGGGTGGAATCGCTCATCCCGGTCGAGAACCGCACGGTGCACGACCAGGTGCTGCAGCAGGTGCTGCTCGCCAATATGCTCGACACCGAACAGAGCTGGTGGCTCAACGCGGACGGGACATACAGTCGCGTCGAAGCGGATGCGGGCAGCAAGCCGTTCAATTGTCACCGCTATTTCATGACCAACCCCTCGCTGTCGGGCCGTGGCGGCTCGCTCGAGGCGGGCGGGGTGCCCAAACTTTCGCTGCGCAAGGGGCGCGCAGGCTAGGACGTATTTCGAGGTATGACTTCCCGTAACAAGCGCCACGACCGCGACGGCGTTTTCGCAGGCAATCGCCCCGAACGGGCGATCATCGACATCGGCTCGAACACGGTGCGGCTCGTCATCTATGGCGGGTCGATGCGCGCGCCCACGGTGTTGCTCAACGAGAAAGTGACCGCGCGGCTCGGCAGCGAACTCGCCGCGACCGGGCGGCTGGGCGCGGAATCGGTCGAGCTCGCGATGCGGGCATTGAAGCGCTTCGTCCTGCTGCTCGACGATCTCGAGGTCGCCGATGTCGAATGCGTCGCCACCGCCGCCGTGCGCGAAGCGGCAAACGGTGGGGAATTCGTGGAGGCCCTGAGAGCGCTCGGGCTCCGCCCTCGCGTGATTTCGGGGGAGGAAGAGGGGCGGCTGTCGGCGATGGGCGTCGCGGGCGCCTTTCCGGGCGCAAGCGGGATGGTCGCCGATCTCGGCGGGGGCAGCCTCGAACTGGTGCGGTTGTCCGGCGACGAGACGCACGACGCCGCCTCGCTCCCGCTCGGCACGCTGCGCCTGCCCGATTTTCGCAAGGACGATCAGGTCGGCGGCGGGTCGAAGGACGTGCGCGCCGATATGCGCAAGGCGCTCGAAAAGGCGCTGCGCAAGGCGGGCTGGGACGCGGGCAGTTTCGGTGAGAAGGATGCGCGCACGCTCTATCTCGTCGGGGGCACATGGCGCGCGATGGCGGTTTTCGCGATGCAGGAGCAGGGCCACCCCCTGTCCGACCCGCACGGCTTCGAGCTGTCGCCGGGCGAGGCCGAGACGCTGGCGAAACGGCTCGCCGCGCAATATCCCGAGGATCTCAAGCCGCGCGAGCGGATTTCCTCGATGCGCGCGGAAAAGCTGCCCGATGCCGCGGTGCTGCTGCTCGCCCTGATCGGCCAGCTGGGGCCCGAGAAGCTGGTGTTCTCCTCGTGGGGGCTGCGCGAAGGGCTGCTCTACGACCGGCTCGCGCCGCACGCGCGCGCGCAGGACCCGCTGCTCGCCGGGATTTCGGTGTTCGCCACGCTGCGCGGCGCGCCGCCGCCGCTCGCCGCGCGGGTCGCCGCGTGGACCGTCGATGCCGCGCCTGCGCGCAAGCACGGCAGCGAACGCCTGCGCCTCGCGGCGACCCAGCTCGCGCTCGCCTCGATGCAGATCGAGCCCAATATCCGCCTGCCGCAGGCGATCGACTGGGCGCTGCACAAGCGCTGGATCGCGGTGGACGGCAAGGGCCGCGCGATGATGGCGGCGGCGATCGCGGCCAATGGCAACCGCACCGACCTGCCGCAGGAAGTCCACGATCTCGCCAGCGAGGAGGCCATCGCCGAGGCGCAGGTGTGGGGCTTCGCCACCCGGCTCGCCCGGCGGCTGGGCGCGCGCTCGCGCCGCTCGCTGCAGGTCAGCCGCCTTCTGGTCGAGGAGGAGGCGCTCGTCCTGCGGCTTGCGGAAAGCCACGCGGACCTGTTCGGCGTGCCGACCGAAAAGGACATGAAGCTGCTCGCCGGTGCCAAGGGGCTCGACTGGAGGGTCGACATCGTGCCGGACGAGGCGCTGAGGGCCGATGACTGACCTCGTTTCGGTCGCGCATTGGCGCGACGCGGGGGCCCTCCCCTCCAACAAAGATTCTCGGGTGGGAGGGCTGGGCCCTCAACAAGAGATCGCACCTAAATCCCTGCCAAGGCGCTTTAGACAGCCCTCTTCTCGCTCCCGAAGGGCGAGAAATCGGTGTCGATGTCGAACAGGTCGACCCCCTCGGCCTTTTTCAGCTTGCCGACGACGAGATAGGTGACGGGCGTCAGCAGCGCCTCCCACACGACCTTGAGCAGCCAGTTCGTCACCATCACGGTCACCACCGCCTCAGTGGTCCAGATGCCCCAGAAGGCGACGGGGTAGAAGATGAGGCTGTCCACGCCCTGTCCCACGACGGTCGAGCCGATCGTGCGGGTCCACAGCGCCTTGCCCTTCGTCCAGACCTTCATTCGCGCCATGACGTAGGAATTGACGAACTCGCCCGCCCAGAAGGCGGTGATCGAGGCGAGCACGATCCGCCACGTGCTGCCGAAGACCGAGACATAGGTCTGCTGGCACACCGCGCCCGCGACCGCGTCGGGCTCGCCCTGCATTTCAAGGCTGCCCGACGCCGCGCAGGTCCACCCGTCGAAGGCGGGCAGGCCGACGACGACCCAGCTCATGAAGGCGAGGAAGATCATCGCGGCGAAGCCCGTCCAGATCACCCGCCGCGCGCGGGCGAAGCCGTAGATCTCGGTGAGCACGTCGCCGATGACGTAGCCCAGCGGGAAGAAGAGGATCCCTGCGCCGTAGATGAACACCCCGTCGGGCGCGGGCCACCAGCCGTCGGGCCAGAAGGGCACTTCGAGAAAGGTCAGCTTGGCCGCGCCGATGATGTTCGACAGCAGCAGGATCGCGACGAAGCCCGCCATGACGAAATCGTAATAGCGGAACGTCACCGGCGCGCGGGAGGTCGCGCGGATGCCGTCGTTCGGATCGGTGTCGAAAGCTGCGCCGGGATCGGAGGCGGCGCCGGGGAGCGGGTTTTCCATCGGGCGCGAAGACTAGCGGTGTTTGCGCCTCCCGCAAAGCGCGCTAATGGACGCCTGTCCGCACGGCGGGCGCGCGCCCGTAGCTCATCTGGATAGAGCGCGAGACTTCTAATCTTGAGGCAGCAGGTTCGAGTCCTGCCGGGCGCGCCAATAACGCAGGGGATTAGGGTTGGTTAAGATTGTTACCTCGCTTGATCGGGTGAGGTTTGGGTAACAGGGGGCGCTATTCGTTCAATGTCTTCAGGCAATCAAGGTGATCGAATTGCGGCTCTAGCTAAGCAGGGTCAAGAGGACAGCAGTAGCAGTCAACGCGCCGGTGGGAATGATCAAGCAGCCAGTGGCGAAACTGGCGAGGTCTCAGCGCTTGTCGAGCAGTCGCCCCGCCCTGATGAAGCCGTAGAAGATCAGCAACAGGCTGAGGGGCAAGAGCCCGATCCCTACGCCGCGCGGGACATTATTGCCCAAGAGATGATGGCGGAAGCTTCCGTAGTCATGGCGGTCGCTGCGCTCCTGACATTCCTTGTTACGTTGACGGGCACATTTTTGATTTGGACTCAGGTTAAGCTGACCCGCAAAGCCGTCGAGGAAACTGGAGATGCGACTAAGGCAATGGTGGAGTCGAACAGAATCGTTCGTCGAAGCAGCCAACTGCAACTCGCGCCTTACATTGCCTTCACCAGTGCGAGTATAGGCATGAATGACGACGGAGACCCCATATGCACAGTATCATATAGGAATTTCGGGCAGACCCCAGCGGCCCACCTAAAGATTTTCGCAGGTCTGCACATAGGTGCGCCACCTGTCTTCGATGGGATTATTCCGCAGAAAGAGTTGTCTACACCCGATTACATTGCGCCGGGACAGACCTTGCACGCCACCATCACGATTGAGTGTTTGGAAGGCGTAGCAAACGATCTGCGGGATAGAATTGAAAATGGCGACATTTTGGTCTTGCCAATAACTATCGGCTACATCGCAAACCAATTTGTTGAGGATGTCCCTACGAGAGAAATCACGGCTACTTTCGTAGCTGACGACGATGCCGTTCGGTTGGGAAGCATGAGAATTCCGATCCCGGGGGAAATCGACTGACACGCCTCAAAAGAAGACTCCAGCCTTCGTTGAGGCAGTAGACACACTCACCAATGCGAGTGTCGAACCGAAAGAAAGCGTTACTCCCCATTCGCCCCGCCCACCTTGTCGGGCCACGCGTGGATGGCGTCATATTCCACCTGTTGCGAGGGCACGCGCAGCCGCTCGATAGCGCTGACGATCGAGCAAAGTCGCCTCAGACCTATGGCAGCCGACGTGAGTTGCGCATCCTCACCCCCGCGCGACGTCGTCGAGCACTTCCGCCGTCACCGGATAGCCCGCGTCCTCGAGGATCGTCAGCATCGGCTTGCCGTCGCGCTCTTCCACGCGGGGCATGATCGTGCGTACGGGGATCGCCTCGGCCTGCGCCCTGGCTTCGGCGAAGGAGGCGAACAGGGCGAGGCGTTCGAGGTTGCGGCGGGTGGGGAAGATGAGCTTGATCTCGCCGCGCTCCGCCGCCTCCAGCGCGCCCGCCGCCGTGGTCCAGAACAGGCGCGTGTTCTCGGCATGGTCGATCGACACGTCGACCGCGCCCGTGCCGAGATCGGCGAGGTAGAAGCGCGTGTCGTAGACCCGCACGATGTTCTCGTTCTTGGGAAACCAGCGCGCGAAGGGCGTGATCTGGGCGAGGTCCAATCGCCAGCCGAACGCCTCCAGCACCGGGGCGAGCGCGCCTTCGCGCATCAGCATGGCGCGCGCCTCGCCGGCTTTCACAGCGTCGATGTCGCCTGCAAGGCCGAGCGCGAGGCCCGTTTCTTCGAGCGTTTCGCGCACCGCGGCGATCTGGTGCGCGGCCTCGTCCGCATCCATCGCCCCGCCGCTCTCTCGCGCGATGTCTTCGCCGAGCGCATAGTCTTCGGGATCGACCCGTCCGCCGGGAAACACCGCCATGCCCCCGGCGAAGGTCATGTTGCGCGATCGGACCGTCATCAGGACCTCGGGCGGGCCGCCTTCGGGCGCGTTGCGGAAGATGATGATGGTGGCGGCCGGGATGCCTTCGCGCTGCGGCGCGGCCTTAGCGGTGTCGGTCATGGGAGAAGTCTTGGACCGGGCAGCGCGCTTTGCCAAGGGGGTGGGGCAATACGGGCGGGGCAGGTGTCGGGATAGCTTACATTTTGGCCTGTGGTTAACGCCGAGAAACCACGCAAATCCCTGTAATTCTGCCGAAACGCATTTTTGGCACACCCCCTGCATATGAGTGGGCAGCCCGAGTGGTCTTCGAAGAGGCGGACCTTTCCTGGTCTCTGGGTCCGGCCTCCCCGTAAAAAAGAACCGCCCCGCAAGTGCTTAGCGGGGCGGTTTCTTTTTGTGAGCGGGGCAAACGCAAACCTCGGTCCCGAAGTCTCATCACCAAGAGTGCGGCAAAGAGCTGGCCGACGCCGCAGGCGTCGCAAGGCCGACCGGCCGCCCGCAGCGATGCGGCCGCAAGGCCGCTTGAGCGAGGACAGGCGCGCCCGGATGGGCGCGCTCCGCCACTAAGACGCCTTGGCGACCCCGTTTTCGGCGAGCATGGTCTGGAGCTCGCCCGCCTCGAACATTTCCTTCATGATGTCCGAGCCGCCCACGAATTCGCCCTTGATGTAGAGCTGCGGAATGGTCGGCCAGTCGGAATAGGCCTTGATCCCCTGGCGGATTTCCATGTCCTGCAGCACATCGACGCTTTCATAGGCTACGCCGCAATGGTCGAGGATGTTCACCGCGAGGTTTGAAAAGCCGCACTGCGGGAAGAGCGGCGTGCCCTTCATGAACAGCACGACGTCGTTGTCACCGACGATGGAGGAAATGCGCGAATTGATGTCAGCCATGGCGGAAAGCTGTCCCCTCGAATTGGCAGTTGCTGGTCGATACGTCCCGAACGCTAGCTGGGAACGACGGTGGTCACTTGCAAGGCGTGGAGTTCGCCGCCCATCTTCTCGCCGAAAGCGGCGTAGACCATCTTGTGCTGCTGGACCCGGCTCTTGCCGGCGAATTGCGGCGCCGTGACGCGCGCGGCCCAGTGGTTGTCATCGCCCGCAAGGTCGGTCAGTTCGACCTTGGCCCCGGGCAGTTCCTGTTCGATCGCGGCCTTTATGTCTTCGCCTCGCATCGGCATGGGGCGGCTCCCTTGGTGTTCGTCTTACTGTCCGGTGATCTGGCGGCGCGCCTCGATCGCCATTTCCTCGAGCTTGGCGCGGATTTCCGCCTCGGTGACGTTGGTCTCGGCAGCGGTGAGGTCGCCCAGCAGCTTGCGGATCACGTCCTCGTCGCCCGCTTCCTCGAAATCGGCCTGCACGACGGCCTTTTTATAAGCGTCTGTTTCCTCTTCGGTGAGGTTCATCACGCCCGCCGCCCATTCGCCGAGCAACCGGTTGCGGCGCGCGGCGACCTTGAAGGCGGTTTCCTGGTCGAGCGCGAACTTGGCTTCCTCGGCGCGTTCGCGGTCCTTGAAATCGGTCATTAATGGGTTCCTTCCCGTCAAACTGTCCCCGCGAGGGATAGAGCCCGCCGCCGCGCGCGACAAGCGGGCAATCGCGGCGGCGGGGCGCCTGTCACATGGTGACGACGAGCTTGCCCACGGCCTCGCGGTTCTCCAGCTTGGCGATCGCTTCGCCTGCGCGTTCGAGCGGGAAGGTTTCGGAGACGAGCGGATCGATCCTGCCCGCCTTCAGCATGGCGAAGAGTTCCTCGACCTGCTCGCGGAACTTGACCGGCTCGCGCGCGGTAAAGGCGCCCCAGAACACGCCGCAGATGTCGCAGCTTTTGAGCAGGGTGAGATTGAGCGGCATCTTCGCGATCCCCGCCGGGAAGCCGACCACGAGGAAGCGGCCCTCCCACGCGATCGCGCGCAGGGCGGGTTCGGAATATTGCCCGCCGACGATGTCGTAGACGATGTTCGCGCCTTCGGGTCCGCAGGCTTCCTTGAATTTCTGGCTGAGTTCCTTCGATGCCGCCTTGTCCATCTCGCCCTTGGGATAGATCACGACCGCATCCGCGCCGGCCTTTTTGGCGACCTCGCCCTTCTCCTCGGAGGAAACGGCGGCGACCACGCGGGCGCCGAAAGCCTTGGCGAGTTCGACCGCCGAAAGCCCCACGCCTCCGGCAGCGCCCAGCACCAGCACGGTGTCGCCTTCCTTGATGTGGCCGCGGTCCTTGAGCCCGTGGATCGTGGTGCCATAGGTCATCAGCAGCGAGGCGGCCTTTTCGGGCGCGACGCCTTCGGGGACGGGGAACATCCGCCCCGCCGGGACCACGACCTTTTCGGCAAGGCCGCCGTTGCCGATGCCCGCCATGACCATGTCGCCGACCTTGTAGCCTTCGACGCCTTCGCCGATCGCCTCGATGGTCCCGGCGATCTCGCCGCCTGGCGAATAGGGGCGTTCCGGCTTGAACTGGTAGAGGTCGCGGATCATCAGCGTGTCGGGATAATTGATCGCGCACGCCTTCACCGCGACCAGCACTTCGCCCTTGCCGGGGGTGGGCGCGTCGATCTCGTCGAGCGTCAGGGTTTCGGGTCCGCCGACCTCGTGGGTGCGGATGGCTTTCATCGGTTCTCTCTCCCGTTTGCGTGTCAGGTGTTCGTCCCGCGCGCGAGCCAGCCATGCTGGCGAGCGCGCGCTCTCTCATAGGCGGCAATCGCCTCGCTCGATTCGAGCGTCAGCGCGACCTCGTCGAGCCCGCCCATCAGGCAGTGCTTGCGAAACGGGTCGATCTCGAAAGTGAAGCGGTCCTGGAAGGGCGTGGTGACGGTCTGGTGTTCGAGGTCGACGTGGATCGCCTCGCCTTCGCGCGCGACTTCCATCAGCCGGTCGACGGCCTCCTGCGGGAGGACGACGGGCAGGATCCCGTTCTTGACCGCATTGCCCGAGAAGATGTCGGAATAGCTCGGCGCGATGACGACGCGGATGCCTAAGTCGAGCAGCGCCCAGGCGGCGTGTTCGCGGCTCGACCCGCATCCGAAATTGTCGCCCGCGATAAGGATCGGTGCGCCCGCATAGGCGGGATCGTCGAAGATGTTGCCGGGCTCCGCGCGGATCGCCTCGAACGCCCCTTCGCCAAGGCCGTCGCGGGTGATCGTCTTGAGCCATTTCGCCGGGATGATCACGTCGGTGTCGACATTCTTCGCGCCGAAGGGGATCGCGCGCCCCTCTATGCGGACAAGTTTCTCCATGGCGTTCCTCGCGCTTGTCGGCCCTTCGATGGGGCGGGGGGACTCAGTCGGTTTCGGGCTTCTCGCCGGAAGGCACTGTGTCCTTCATGCCCGAGGCGGTGGGCTCGACGCCGGACTTCTTCGAAAAGCGCCGCCCGGCATAGAGCAGCGCCGCCGCGATTGCCGCGGAGCCGATGGCGGCCGCGCCGATGGTTGCCGCTCCCATGCCCGATTTTTCGCCGGACTTCTTCGAGTCCTTTTTCTCGTCTTTCGGTGTCTTGGTCATGGCTCGTCTCATGCTCCCGCCACGGGCCGCTTGCAAGGGGCTTGCGACGACCCTGCCGCGACCTTGCGGTCAGGTGTAATCGCGCACGTCGGCGAGGTGCCCCGCGACCGCCGCCGCCGCCGCCATGGCGGGCGAGAGCAGGTGCGTACGCGCGCCCGGGCCTTGCCGTCCGACGAAATTGCGATTTGACGTCGAGGCGCAGCGTTCGCCCGCGGGAACCTTGTCGGGGTTCATGCCGAGGCAGGCCGAACAGCCCGGCTCGCGCCATTCGAAACCGGCCTCGGTGAAGATGCGGTCGAGCCCTTCCTCCTCGGCCTGTTTCTTGACCAGGCCCGAACCCGGCACGACGATCGCCCAGCGCACGTTGTCGGCCTTGCGCCGCCCTTCGAGCACTTTCGCAGCGGCGCGCAGGTCCTCGATCCGGCTGTTGGTGCACGAGCCGATGAAGACGTTCTCGATCGGGATCTGCGTCATCGGCGTGCCGGGTTCTATCCCCATGTAATCGAGGCTGCGCTTTGCCGCTTCGCGCTTGGACGGATCGGCGAAGCTGTCGGGCGAGGGCACGCTGCCGGTGATCGCGATCACGTCCTCGGGGCTCGTGCCCCAGGTGACCGAAGGCGCGATGTCGGCGGCGTCGATGACCACCGACTTGTCGAAGACCGCGCCCTCGTCGCTTTTGAGCGTGCGCCAATAGGCCAGCGCTTCGTCCCAATCGGAGCCCTTCGGCGCCATGGGGCGGCCCTTGAGATAGTCGAACACCACGTCGTCCGGCGCGATCAGGCCCGCGCGCGCGCCCGCCTCGATGCTCATGTTGCACACCGTCAGGCGCTGCTCGACGCTCATGCGCTCGAACACGTCGCCGCGATATTCGATCACGTGGCCCGTGCCTCCGGCGGCGCCGATGGTCCCGATGATGTGGAGCACCACGTCCTTGGCCGTCACGCCGGGGGCGAGTTCGCCTTCGACGCGCACTTCCATCGATTTCGAGCGTTTGAGCTGGAGCGTCTGCGTCGCCAGCACGTGCTCGACCTCGCTGGTCCCGATGCCGAAGGCGAGGGCCCCCAGGCCGCCGTGGCTCGAAGTGTGCGAATCCCCGCACACGATGGTCGCGCCGGGCAGCGAAAAGCCCTGCTCGGGGCCCACGACATGGACGATGCCCTGTTCCGCATCCGCATCGCCGATGTAGCGGATGCCGAATTCGGGCGCGTTCCTCTCCAGCGCTTCCAGCTGGGCCGCGCTCTGCGGGTCGGCGATGGGCACGCGCGCGCCCGCCGCGTCGCGCCGCGCGGTGGTCGGCAGGTTGTGATCGGGTACGGCCAGCGTCAGTTCGGGCCGGCGCACCGGGCGGCCCGCCTTGCGCAGCGCCTCGAATGCCTGCGGGCTCGTCACCTCGTGGACGAGATGGCGGTCGATGTAGAGGATGTCGGTCCCGTCCTCGCGGCTTTCGACGAGATGGGCGTCCCAGATCTTGTCGTAGAGCGTGCGCGGTGTTGTCGTCATGTTATCATTCCTGCCCGAATGCAGGCGCGCTTAGCGGCGAAGCGCCGGATCGTGCAAGAGACGGGTTGATGGCGATCAAGTTTGTCATGGAAACGCAGCCTTTCTTGCGCTAACTTACAGCCATGTCAGCACGGCCTCATTCCCATCCGATCACGGTAGAGCCCGAAGACATCGACTTCATGGGCCATGTAAACAATGCACGCTACCTGAACTGGGTTCAGGACGCAGTGCTCGCCCATTGGAGAAAACTCGCTCCCGAAGAGGACGTCGCCAGCAAGGCTTGGGTCGCGCTCAAGCACGAGATCACCTATCGCAAGCCCGCCTTCCTGGACGACGACGTGATCGCCAAGACCGTGCTCGAGAGCTACAACGGCGCGCGTGCTTTCTACCACACGGTGATCCACCGCGGCGAGGACGTGCTCGCAGAGGTCAAGTCGAGCTGGTGCTGCATCGACGCCGAAACGCTGCGCCCAGCCCGGATCGGGGAGCACCTGCGCGAATTCTTCTTTCACGAAGGCGACCGCGAGATGTCTTGACGTCTCCCGGTATCGCATTTGCGCGCAACAGGCTTTCGTCAGCTTGCAATTGCGCTGCGTGTGGCCACGGTATATCGCAACCCGATGCCGCTGACGTCCGTATCTCGGCCATGACGACGCTCCGTTTCGCCCTGCCTTCGCGCGCGCTCCAGGGAGCCATCGGCCTCGCGCTCGCCCTTGCGATCGCCGGGTCGTGGCTCGGCATTCACGCCTATGCGATGTATGTGTTTGAATTGACGTGGGCGAACTGGCCGCTCGCGCTTGCCATGGCGGCGGCGCAGTGCTGGCTTTCGGTCGGCGTGTTCATCGTCTGCCACGATGCGATGCACGGCAGCCTCGTGCCCGGCAGACCTCGCGCCAACGCTGCGATCGGGGCGGTGCTGCTGTTCCTCTATGCCGGTTTCGCGTGGAAGAAGATGCGCGATGCCCATTTCACCCATCACAAGCTTTCGGGCCGCGCGGGCGATCCCGATTTCGACGAGGCGCACCCGTCGAGCTTCGCGCATTGGTACTGGACCTTCTTCAAGCGCTATTTCGGCTGGCAGAGCCTCGTCTACGTCCACACGGTCGTGGGCATTTACTGGTTCGTGCTCGAGATTCCCTTCGTCCAGATCTTCGTGCTCTACGGAGCGCCGGCCCTGCTGTCCTCGCTCCAGCTGTTCTATTTCGGCACCTTCCGCCCGCATTATCATACGCAAAACAAGCCCTTCGCCGATCGCCACAATACCCGCAGCGACGATTTCGGGACGCTTGCCTCTCTGGCCACGTGCTTCCACTTCGGCTATCACCTCGAGCATCACCGCAGGCCCGATGTGCCGTGGTGGGCCCTGCCGGGCGCGCGCCGGGCAGGTGTGGGAGAAGGAGCGATTTCATGAGCTGGCTCGAAGCGGGCCTCACCGTCCTTGCCGCCCTGGTCGGCATGGAACTGTTCGCGTGGTACGCGCACAAGTACATCATGCACGGCTGGGGCTGGGGCTGGCACCGCGACCATCACGAGCCGCATGACAACGTGCTCGAAAAGAACGACCTGTTCGCGGTCGTCTTCGGCACGATCAACGCGGCCATGTATATCTACGGCGCGCTCTACTGGGACGCGCTGTGGTGGTTCGCGGTCGGCATCACGCTTTACGGTGTGATCTACACGCTGGTCCATGACGGGCTGGTCCACCAGCGCTATTTCAAGTGGGTACCGAAGAAAGGCTATGCCAAGCGGCTGGTGCAGGCGCACAAGCTCCACCATGCCACCATCGGCAAGGAGGGCGGGGTGAGCTTCGGCTTCGTCTTCGCGCGCGACCCGCAAGTGCTCAAGGCCGAACTGAAACGCCAGAAGGAAGCCGGAATCGCCAAGGTCCGAGAGAGCGCGGCGCCAGATCGCGGGGCGGCCTGACGCGATGCCGGCCCCGGCGCGAAGCTTCCGAAGGCTCGCCGGGCCCGTCCTTCTCCTCGCCCTGATTGCCATCGCCCTTGCCGGTGCGGCCGCGTTTCGCATCGTGACGCGGCCCGTTTTCCAGCTCTCCGATTATCCGCAGGTTGCCTGCGGCGTTCCCGGCGAGGGATCCGGACGCGTATTCCACGTCGATCCCGTGCGCGGGAGCGCCGATGGCGATGGCAGCCGCGAGCGACCCTGGCGCGACCTGCAGGGGCTCGTCGACCGCGGCCTCGTGGGGGAGCGCCGGCGCCACCTGTCCTCCGGCGAACGACTGCTCGCTGCCGTCCTCCATCGCCCCGAGCGCGTGACGAGCAGCCCGCGCGAGGCCGCCGTCGTGCGCGGCGGCGACGTGATCCGGCTTGCGGAAGGGGACTACGGCGCTCTCGACCTGTCGTATCTCGCCAATAGCCGCTTCGTCACGATCGAGGCCGCTCCGGGCGCGATCGCGCGCTTCGCCAGCCTCAGGGCCAGCGGCGCGTCGCATTTCATCCTGCGCCGGATCGAGATCGCCGGGGACGCGCTCGCCGAGGGCTCCGGCCATCTCCGTCTCCGCCTATGAGCCGACAGCGCTTCGGTCCGACAACCTCGTGTTCGACGGCGTCGACATATCCTGGAGCACCCCCGCCTTTTCGACCGACCCGGCGACCTTTGCCGACAGGGCGCCGAACGGGGTCCTGCTCAACGGGGACTGCCTCGCGTTCCGCAACGGCACCCTGCACGACGTGGCCTCCGCGATCAGCGTCTATTTTTCGCGCGATGTGATCGTGGAAGACAACGAGGTCAGCCGCTTCTCGGTCGACGGGATCCAGTTTTCGGGCAGGGGTATCGCGATCCGGCGCAACCTCGTCCGCGATCCCCTCGGCACGCCGGATCCCCTCCATCCCGACTGTATGCAGGGCCAGCCGCCGCGGGACGAGGTGTTCGGTCCGGTCACCATCGAGGGCAATACCTGCCTCGCCCGCACCGGGGACACCGCATCGCTCCCGGCGGCGTGGGACGGCGCGGCCGCCTTCGGCTGGCAGGGTATCAACATCTTCGACGGGCGCTGGAAGGGCGTCGACGTGCGGTGCAACCTCGTCCTTCCGAGCGCGCAGCACGGCATCGCGCTCTACGGCGTGGACGATGCGCATATCGCCTACAACACGGTTCTCGCCCGGCCGAGAGACAAATTCGCATGGATCGCCGCGATGCGCTCGAAGGATGGGCGCCCGCCGCGTCGCCTCGTGATCGCGGGGAACCGGGCGAGCGCTTTCCTCAATGCCGTGCATGGTGGTCCGGCGGGGCCGGAGGCGATGATCGATTTCCTCGGCGCCAACCGCGAGGACCCGGCGCTTATGGAACAGCTGTCCCGCCCCGTCTCCGGCGTCAGGCTGGAAGGCAATGTCTGGCTGTTTGATACGGATATCGCGCAAGGTGCGTTGCGCGATCCGCGGTTCGGGATCGAAAGGGTCGATCTTTCGCGGCTTACGCAGCGCGCGCTGGCGGGCGGGGCGCGGTCGCTTCTGCCCGCCGCCTGCGCGCGCGATCGGAGTCGGCAGCCGGGCGCATGACGCAGGCGAGCGGGCGGCTCGCCCTATTCGTTGCGGGTGGCGATCCAGCCGCCGATCAGCACCAGCGCGCCAACTGAAAACCACACCCAGGGAAAGCCGATCGTCGCCCAGGTGAAAGCGACGCCCGCGACCAGCGTGGCGATGGCTCCGACCTTCGCCCGGCGCGAGATCGCGCGGCGCTCGCGCCAGTCGGCGATCTGCGGGCCCCAGGTGGGATGGTCGAGGATGCGCTTTTCCCACGCCGGGTTGCTGCGTGCGAAGCAGAACGCGGCGAGCAGCAGGAAAGGCACGGTCGGCAGCAGGGGCAGCACCGCGCCCACCGCGCCCAGTCCGGTCGCGACCAGCCCGCCTGCAAGCCAGAGCGGGCGCAAATGCTCAGCCCGCCGCGATCCGCGCGGCGTGCTCCTTGACCAGCGCGATCATGTTGGGGACGCCTTGCGTGCGGTTGCTCGACAGCTGGTTCTTGAGGTCGAACGGGGCGAGCGCGGCGGTCACGTCCATGCCTGCGACTTCATCGGCGGGCTTGTCCTGCACCGCGGAGATGACCAGCGCGACGATGCCCTTGGTGATCGCGGCGTTGCTGTCGGCGAGGAAATGGAGGCGGCCTGGCTCTTCGCTTTCGGTCGGATAGACCCACACGGCGGCCGAGCAGCCGCGCACCAGCGTCGCGTCGGTCTTGAGCGCGTCGGGCATGGGTTCGAGCTCGCGGCCGAGTTCGATCAGCAGGCCGTAGCGTTCGTCGCCTTCGAGGAATTCGTATTCTTCGAGGATATCGTCGAGTGATCGCATGGGGCGGATTTAGCCCGCTTCGCGCGCGTGTCCACCCCGGCCATCGCGGTCCCGCGCGGAAAGCGGAGGGAGCGGGCCTCGCTGCGCTCGGCCCGCCGGGGGCCGTTCTTACAGCTCGACCCCGCTCGCGATCGCTTCGAGCTTGCGGATGCGTTCGCGCAGGTCAGCAAGTTCGATCCGCGCCGTCCCGACGCGGCTGTCGGTGTCGGGGCCGTGCTCGGGGGTGTCGATCGAAAGGCGCGCGGCGCTGCGGACGCGCTCGAGTTCCTGGCGCTTGTAGTCGAGCCATTGCTGCCACGCGCGCAGCAGGGCGAAGGCGACCGTGGCGAGGCCGACGAGGCAGCTCGCGGCGATAACGATAACGGGATCCATCACCTGTCCGTGTCCTCCGTATTCCTGTCCGAGCGGTCCTCCCGCGCGGCGCGGGTCGCGATGTCGCCCCGCAGGCTTTCGATTTCCGCGGCGATGGCGCGGGCGCGCACGGCCTCGGAGCTGTTGTTGTTGGTCGCGATGCGTTCGAGCACCTGGATGCGTTCGCGCAGGTCCTCGAGCTCGCGGCTGTTGATGGCGTCGCGCCCGGCGGCGGTCGGGGCGGTGGGCGCGGCCTGCTGCGTCCCCGCCCCCGTGCCCATTCCGAGCCGGCGGCGCAGCGCCTCGTTCTCCTGGGAAAGCTGCTTGCCGAGATGGCGTTCGCGCAGCCACAGGATGAGGAAGATGACCGCGAAGATGCTGACCCAGCTCATCGTGCCGCTTCCCGCTTGTCGGCCCTGGGCGAAAGATCGATGCCGGGCAGCCGCGTATCCTCGACGCTGCGTTCGTCGCGCAGCCGCTCGATCTCCTCGGCGAGGGAGTGGCCGCGGTCGGTCACGATCCGCTCGAGCACCGCGATCCGCTGCTTCAGCCGGGCGATCTCGGCGCGCGCTTCGGCGTCCTCGGCCTTGCCCTGGGGCTGCGGCGGGAAGACGGGGTTGCCGTCCTCGTCGCGCGTGATGCCGAGTTCGCGGTCGTGCCGGCGCGTCCAGATGGTGACGACGCTGATCATCGCGGCGATGAGGACGGCGGCGGTCCAGAAATCCATCAGGCGGTCCCTTCGTCCTTGCGGTTCTCGAGCGCGCCTGCACGCAGCTTCTCGATCTCGCCCGAGAGGTGATAGCCGCTGTCGGTCACGATCCGCTCGACATTGGCGAGCCGGTCCTTGACCGAGCCGAGTTCGGCGCGCAGCTCGGCGTTCTCGCTGGTCAGCAGGGCGACGCGCTGCTTCGCCTCGTTGTCGGTGGTCGGCTTGAGCGTCTGGCCCCACGACCCTTCGAGCGGGTAGCCGTTCTTGACGCGCAGCCAGGTGGTGAAGACCCAGCCCGCCGTTCCGGCAAGGGCAATGGCAACGATCGCCTCGGTGGTCATTGCATCGAGCATCAGTGCGCCTCCTTCCTTGGCAGTTCGAGCGGAACGCCGGTGTCCTTGCGGGATTCGCGGAGCGCCTCGATTTCCTGCGAAAGCGAATAGCCGCGGTCGGTCACGATCTTTTCGAGCACGATCATGCGGTCCTGCATCGCGTCGAGCTTGTCGTGCAGGTCGCGGTTCTCCTCGCGCAGCCGCTTGGTCTCGGCGGTGTCCGACTTGGCGGACTTGCCGCCCCATTCGTCCTCGAGCTCGTAGCCGTGCTTGGCGCGAATCCAGTTGTTGATGACCCATGCGCCGTAGCTGACCGCCATCAGCGCGACGACGAAGCCGGGTCCTCCCTGCAGCCAGTCCATCACGCTTTCTCCCGGCTTTCAATGTCGAGCGGCACGCCGCTGCCCTTTTCCTCGCCGCCGCCGCTTTCGACGGTGCGCGTGTCGCGCAGGGCCTCGATCTGGGTCGCGACATCATAGCCGCGGTCGGTGACGATGCGTTCGAGCACCTGCACCCGGTCCTCGAGCCGCTGGACCTGGGCTGCATATTGCGCGGCCTTTTCGGCGGTCTGCGCGGCGGTGGTGCCGATCTGCATTTCGGCCACCCTCTCGCGGTGCTTGCTCCAGATCACCGAGATCGGGATCATGCATCCGAAGACGATGCCGAAGAGCGGTATCAGTTCACCCATAATTCAGTCCCCTCCTTGTCTCGGGCCGGATCAGCGCAGGCGCTCGATCTCGGCGGTGAGGCGCGGGTTGCTTTCCACGTAATGCGCCTCGACATTGGCGAGCCGGCGGTCGATGTCGCGGAACTGCGCGCGGATTTCGCGGGCGGTCCGGTGCGGGCTCTGCCGCACGCGCTGCCAGTATTTCTGCTCGCCCTCGTCGCGGTAGAGATGCGGCGGCTTCTTGTTGAGGATGAAGCCGGCGACGAAATAGGCGAGGATCGGCCAGCCCAGCGTGATCGACATGACCACCAGGCCGAGCCGCCACCAGACCGCGTCGATGCCCGTGTAGTCGGCAAGACCGGAGCACACGCCCATCAGCTTGGCATTGTGCTTGTCGCGATAAAGCTTGGTGCGGGGGCTGTTCACTGGTTGGCTCCTTTCTTCTCGGCCATCATCCGGTCGAGTTCGCGCAGCTTGTGATTGTCGGTTTCCTGGTCGGCCATCAGGCGCTTGACCGGCGTGAAGCTGGGATCGTCCGAGGCGACGAGGCGCTCGACCGTGTCCATGCGTTCATCGAGCCTTTTCGCGAGGCTGTAGAGCTCCTCCAGCAGCACCTCGTCGTCCGAGGTGATGGTCGCGGCGGTCTTCCACTTGGTCACGTAGTGCAGGATGATCCACGGAAGTCCCACGAACAGGGTTCCCATGACGATGAGGGGAACGAGGATGTCATCCATGGCTTACTGGTCCTTTCCGGAAGCGCTTTTGCCGAGCGCTTTCTTCATCTGTTCGAGTTCGTCATCGACCGCATCATCGCCCGCGAGCGCGCTGATCTCGTCGGCGAGCGAGGGCTTGCCGTTTTCCGCGATATTGAGCGCATCGGCGCGGCCTTCGGCGTAATCGACCCGGCGTTCGAGCTGGTCGAACCGGGCGAGCGCCTCGTCGGTGCGTTCGGTGCTCATCAGCGTGCGCAGCTTGACGCGGTTCTCCGCGCTTTCGAGGCGGGCTGCGATCGCGCTCTGGCGGCTGCGCGCCTCGCGCAGGCGGTGCTGGAGCTTCTGGATGTCGTCCTCATAGGCGCGCAGGGCGTCGTCGAGCACGGCGATCTCGGCCTTGAGCTGGTCGGCGGTGTCGGCCGCCTTCTTCTTCTCGACGAGCGCGGCGCGGGCGAGGTCCTCGCGGTCCTTCGACAGGGCGAGCTGCGCCTTGTCGGCCCAGTCGGCCTGGAGCTTGTCGAGCTTGACGACGTGGCGGTGCATTTCCTTCTGGTCGGCGATGGTGCGCGCGGCCGATGCGCGGACCTCGACCAGCGTCTCCTCCATTTCGAGGATGATCATGCGGATCATCTTCGCCGGGTCGTCGGCATTGTCGAGCAGGTCGTTGAAATTGGCCGCGATGATGTCGCGGGTGCGGCTGAAAATGCCCATGAAGGCTACTCCATCTAGGAACGAATTGCTGCTGGACCGGGTGCGGGTGGCCTCGCCGTCGCCGTCGCTGCCGCCGCCCCGGCTGCGGCGCGGGTTCTGCGTCGGGGTGGGGCTCGTGCGCAAGGCTTCGATTTCGGCGTCGAGCCGCGAGAGCTTGCCGCCGGAAGCGCGCGGCTTGCGGACCGGAGCGAGATCGCCGTCCGCATCCTCGCCACTCGCGCGGGAAGCGGGCATCCCGGCGGCGGGGTTGGCGGCGGGGTCGGCGGCGCGGGCGGCGGGATCATCCCGCTCCGATCCGAAAGGTTTCTTGTCGTCGCGCTCGGTCATGGCGTTCACGCTCAGGCGATCTCGACGAAGGCGTGAGCGGTCGAGGCGGCGACGTTCGCGGCGCTGGCTTCGCCGACCTGCGTGGTCAGGACGACCATCGCGGTCATCGCGAAGGTGCTGGCGATCGCGGCCTGGCCGAGCTTCGTGCCGAAGAAACCGGCGCCGGGCATCGGGTTGAACAGGCTCTTGAACATTGGTCGGGTCCTCCCTTTTCGCGGCCCCGAGCGGCCCTGTGCCGCCCGGTTCGCGTGGTATGCCTGAGTATATGCAACCACCGTGCCAAACCGCAAAAGGCGCGTATTTCTGGGGGTTTGCGCCGCCCCGTCCGATCATATGTTGGTTTCTGTTGCCAAGCATTGGGAAATTTCACTATATTTCGGTCATGGAGCGCGAAAACCAGTTCATCGGCCAGTCCGGCGCCTTCCTCGACGCGGTCGAGCGCGCCAGCCGCGCCGCCGCGCTTTCCCGTCCCGTCCTCGTCATCGGCGAGCGCGGGACCGGCAAGGAACTCATCGCCGAACGCCTCCACCGCCTCTCGACCCGCTGGGACGAGCCGCTGGTGACGATGAACTGCGCGGCGCTGCCCGAAACCCTGATCGAAGCCGAGCTGTTCGGCCACGAGGCGGGCGCCTTCACCGGTGCTACCAAAGCGCGCGCGGGAAGGTTCGAGGAAGCCGACAAGGGGACGCTATTTCTCGACGAACTGGGCACATTGTCGATGGGCGCGCAGGAACGCCTGCTGAGAGCGGTCGAATACGGCGAGGTCACGCGCATCGGCGCCTCGCGCCCCGTGCGGGTCGATGTCCGCATCGTCGCCGCCACGAACGACGACCTGCCCGCGCTCGCCGAGGCGGGGGAATTCCGCGCGGACCTGCTCGACCGCTTGTCCTTCGAGGTCATCACCCTGCCGCCGCTGCGCGTGCGCGAGGGCGATATCGGCGTGCTTGCCGAATATTTCGGGCGGCGCATGGCGGCCGAGCTCGAATGGCTCGGCTGGCCCGGCTTCGCGCCGCACGTCATGGACCAGCTCGAGGAATACGCCTGGCCGGGCAATGTGCGCGAATTGAGGAACGTGGTCGAGCGCGCGGTCTACCGCTGGGACGACCCTTCGATGCCGGTCGCGCACGTCCAGTTCGATCCCTTCGACAGCCCGTGGAAGCCGCGCACACCCTCGCACCGCAACACGGGCGCGCCTGCGCCTTCCCCGAACACTCCGAAGGCGGGCGATTTCGCCTCTGCCGCCCCCTGCTTCGACGAGATCGAGGACCTGCGCGCCGCCGTCGATGCGCACGAACGCGCGATCGTCGAACACGCTCTGGGAAAGCATCGCTGGAACCAGCGCCAGACCGCCCGCGCGCTGAACCTCACCTATGACCAGCTGCGCCACTGCATCAAGAAGCATGGGCTGATGGAGGAACAGGCCGCCGATTGAGCGGCAGGCGCGGCGGCGCGGGGGTCAACCTTCTCCTAAGGTTTGGGCGCTAGGCCGGGCGAGACTGCATTCGCCGGGGAGTTTCGATGCGCCTGCTTTCGGAGATGATCGACCAGCTTTCGACCACCGTGCGCCTCGTCATGGGGCTCGTTACCCTGTGCGCGCTCGGTTTCGGGGCGATGATGACCTTCGGCGCGGGCTGGGCCGCCCCGCAGGTGGCCGAGAAATTCGCCGAGCGCGCCGAGAAGGTCGGCAACAAGGCGATCGAGGCGCGGCTCGAGGCCGAGCGCGCCCGCGCGTTGGCGAAGGATGGCTGGGGCTATGATGCCGGCACGGGCGGCGGGCCTGCGGCGGGGTACGAGAGTGCGCCCAAGGACGGCGAAGAGGAGTTCGGCGGCTGGGCCGAATAGGCTTGCGCCTGCGAGCGTTCATGGTTCCTTCCTGCGCGCAGCATATCGCGGGAAGTCCATGTGAACGTTCACCTTTTGCAAGCTGCGTCATGGCATTGTAATCAGGTCTGCAGGAGGGACCGCAGCGGCCCGCTGGGATCGGCGCCTCGGCGCGTTCACCGCGCGCCTTCCTTACGACACCGGCCCTGGATGGCTGCGGCAACGGGTGGGCGAGCGATGGCGGACCCGGACAAGACAGGCGCAGGCGGCGAAGCACGCCGTATCGGACCCGCGCCGGACGCTGCGGGCGTGCGGCGTTCGATCGATGCGGCCTGGGACCGCGACTTCGCGAAAACCCCTCCTGGCAGCCCGGGGGCGGGAGCAAAATCGGGCGCGGCAGGTCTAGGCCCCGGGGCCAACAGCGGGAGCGGTCCGGTGGACAAGCCCGGCGGCAGGGCCGACGCCGCGACGAACGAGGGCTCTACGGCGATCCCCAATACAGGGCGACGATCTGCCCCGCGTCTGAGGGTCAGCCTGCCCGCGCGGCTCATCTCGATCGAGGGCAACCAGCCCTGCGTCCTGATGAACCTGTCGCGCAGCGGCGCGCAGGTCGCGGTGCTCGAGGCGATACGCGTAGGCGAGGGAGCAGTGCTGCGCTGCGGCTCGCTCGAGGTTTTCGGCGACGTGATCCGCAGCGATTTCGGGCTCAACGCGATCCGCTTCGAGGAGGAAATCAGCGACGCCCAGGTGCTCGACATCCGGCATTATTACGAGACGTTCGAGGACCGCGAGCGGCGTTCGCTGATCGACACGGCGCGCAAATGGGTGACCGGCGACAGCGACGACGACCGCCCGATCTGAGCCCGCGGCGGGCTACGCGAATAATCCTGGCCCCGGCGAGTAATTTCTTAACCGACTACGGTCATTGGGGCGGCATGGTTGATACCCCGCCCCGCTCTCCGCGTGCTTCCTCCCCACCATCCATCACGGGCAGGCGCGCGGCGGCGCGGCTGCGGCTCGGCGTGGATGCGCAACTGGTCACGCTTGCCGGGGCCGAGCGCTGCGAACTCGTCGACCTGTCGCTGAGCGGTGCGAGGGTCGCGCTCGGGCGGGAGCCCGACGGCCTGCTCGGCGAGGGCGAGGGCGCTGTGCTGAAGGTCGCCGGGCTCGAGGCGTTCGGCGAGATCGTGCGCTGCGGTTCGCATGGCCTCGCCTTCGCCTTCGACGAACCGCTGGCAAGCGAAGATGTGCTGGCGATGCGCGCCCATGCCGAACGGATCGCGCGCGAACCGGATCGCACTCTACGCCGACAGGCGCGCGACTGGGTGACAGGCGGGCGCTAGGGCATTCGCCCGGACGCCGCAGGCCGCACGCGCCTTTGCTCTTGCCAAATCGCGTTGGCGCGACTACCTCACGCATATCCCGACATTGTCGAGACTCTGAAGGGCTGGCGCCTCCGGGGGCCGGCACTTAACCCGTTTTGTCATCCCGCGGCGCTATTTTCGCCCGCGAACCGAAGGAAACCGATTGGCCGACATCGACCGCCTGACCGCGATCATCGAGCCCGAGGCGAAAGCGCTCGGCTTCGATCTCGTGCGCGTGAAGATGATGCCGTCGGAAGCCGGTGACGGCGGGCAGGCGCTCCAGATCATGGCCGAAGACCCTGCGACGGGCCAGCTGGTGATCGACCAGTGCGCGGCGCTTTCGCGGCGCGTTTCGGACGCGATCGACGCAGCGGAAGAGGCGGGCGAGGTGCTCGTCGAAGGGGCCTATCACCTCGAGGTCTCGAGCCCCGGCATCGACCGTCCGCTCACCCGGACGAAGGATTTTTCCGACTGGGCCGGGCACGAGGCGAAGATCGTCATGGCGAAGGGCTATGACGGGCAGCGCAGTTACAAGGGCGAACTCGTCGGCATCGAAGGCGAAGAAGTGCTCCTCAAGGACGCGAAGGCGGGCGATGTCCGCCTGCCGCGCGAACAGATCCATTCCGCCAAGCTCGTCCTCACCGACGCGCTGATCGCGGCGACGCGCCCGCTCGATGCGAGCGGGGCGGACGAACTCATCGAAGACCTCACAGAAGAAAAGGCAGACGACTGATGGCCAGTGCCATTTCCGCGAACAAGGCCGAACTGCTCGCGATCGCGAACTCGGTCGCCTCGGAGAAGATGATCGACAAGTCGATCGTGATCGAGGCGATGGAAGAAGCGATCCAGAAGAGCGCGCGCAACCGCTATGGCGCGGAGAACGACATCCGCGCCAAGCTCGATCCCCAGACCGGCGACCTCACCTTGTGGCGCGTCGTCGAAGTGGTCGAGGAGGTCGAGGACTATTTCAAGCAGGTCGATCTCAAGCAGGCCCAGAAGCTCAAGGAAGACGCCCAGATCGGCGACTTCATCGTCGACCCGCTGCCGCCGGTCGACCTTGGCCGCATCGACGCGCAGAGCGCCAAGCAGGTGATCTTCCAGAAGGTCCGCGATGCCGAGCGAGAGCGCCAGTACGAGGAATTCAAGGACCGCGCGGGCGAGATCATCACCGGCGTCATCAAGTCGGTCGAATTCGGCCACGTGATCGTCAATCTCGGCCGGGCCGAGGGCGTCATCCGCCGCGACCAGCAGATCCCGCGCGAGGCCGCCCGCGTGGGCGAGCGCGTGCGCGCGCTCATCACCAAGGTCGAACGCAACAACCGCGGGCCGCAGATCTTCCTCTCCCGCGCCGCGCCCGATTTCATGCGCAAGCTGTTCGCGCAGGAAGTGCCCGAAATCTACGACGGCATCATCGAGATCAAGGCCGCCGCGCGCGATCCCGGCAGCCGCGCCAAGATCGGCGTCATCAGCTACGATTCGAGCATCGACCCCGTCGGCGCCTGCGTCGGCATGAAGGGCAGCCGCGTGCAGGCGGTGGTGCAGGAACTCCAGGGCGAGAAGATCGACATCATCCCCTGGTCCGAAGATACCGCGACCTTCGTCGTCAACGCGCTTCAGCCCGCCACGGTCAGCCGCGTCGTTCTCGACGAGGAAGAGGGCCGGATCGAGGTCGTCGTGCCCGATGACCAGCTTTCGCTCGCGATCGGTCGCCGCGGCCAGAACGTGCGGCTCGCCAGCCAGCTCACCGGCCACCAGATCGACATCATGACCGAGGAAGAGGCCAGCGAGAAGCGGTCGAAGGAATTCGCCGAACGCTCCAAGATGTTCGAGGAGGAGCTCGACGTCGACGAAACGCTCTCGCAGCTGCTCGTCGCCGAAGGCTTCGCCGAACTGGAAGAGGTCGCTTATGTCGAACTCGCAGAACTCGCCGCGATCGAGGGCTTCGACGAGGAACTCGCCGAGGAACTCCAGAGCCGCGCGATCGAGGCGCTGGAACGGCAGGAAGCCGCCTATCGCGAACAGCGCCGCGAACTCGGCGTCGAGGACGATCTTGCCGAAATCCCGCACCTGACCGAAGCCATGCTGGTCACGCTGGGCAAGGCGGGGATCAAGACGCTCGACGATCTCGCCGACCTCGCCACCGACGAGCTGATCGCCAAGAAGCGCGAGGCTCCGCGCCGCCGCAACAATGCCGACGGCCCGCCGATGCGCCGTCCGCAGCGCGAACAGGACAAGGGCGGGGTGCTCGGCGAATACGGTCTGACCGAAGAGCAGGGCAACGAGATCATCATGGCCGCCCGCGCGCATTGGTTCGAGGATGAGGAAGAAGCGCCCGCCGCCGAGAGCGGCGAAGCGCCCGACACCCAGGAGGCCGCCCATGCGGACTCCGACCAATGAGCGCCTGACGCCGGACATCGACGAAGCCGATACTCCCGCCACTTCCGGGAGCGAGCGGCGCTGCATCCTCTCGGGAAAGAGCTTCCCGCGCGATGATCTCGTGCGGCTGGCGATTTCGCCGCCCGATGCGGACGGCGTGTGCCACGTCCTGCCCGACCCCGGTGCCAAGGCGCCGGGGCGGGGGGCGTGGGTCGCGCCGGACCGCGCGGCGCTTGAAAGCGCGCTTGCCGAGGGCCATTTGAAAAAGGCGCTGCTGCGCGCGTTCAAGGGGGCGAGGCTCGCCATAGCGGACGACCTCGCCGACCGGGTGGAAGCCGCGCTGCGCCGCAGCCTTGCCGAGAGGCTGGGGCTGGAATTGCGCGCCGGACACATAGTGCTCGGCTCCTCGCGGATCGAGGAGCAGGCGCGCAGCGGGCGGATCGAGCTCCTGCTCCACGCCGCCGACAGCAGCGAGGACGGGCGCAAGCGGCTCGACCAGGCATGGCGCGTCGGGACCGAGGCGGAAGGCTCGGGGCTACGCGGCGAGGTCTTGCCACTGGACCGCGCGGCGCTCTCTGTGGCATTGGGCCGCGACAATGTCGTCCACCTGGGGGTTTCCTACCCCCGCCGACAGGAGGCAGGCGGATCCTCGCCGGCCTCGCGGGTCGCCCATGCGGCCGCCCGCCTTTCGAACTACATGGGCCTCTCCCCGGACCGGCAGGGTCCGCGCGCAGATGCCGCCGATACAGCGGGCGCACCGGGCGTCGGCAGTGATGAATACGTGAAGGAATGACGAGCCGTAATGAGCGACGATAACGAAAAACGCACCCGCAAGCCGTTGGGCCTCAAGCGCGCGGTGGACGCTGGCGAGGTCAAGCAGACCTTCAGCCACGGCCGCACGAACAAGGTCGCGGTCGAGGTGAAGCGCCGCCGCAAGCTCGTGAAACCGGGCGAGGCCGCGGCGACGCCCGAGCCGGCTCCGGCCCCCGCACCCGCTCCTGCACCCGCCCCGGCTCCGGCCCCGGCGGCGAAGAAGCCTGCGCCCAAACCGGCTCCGTCGAAAGCGCCTCCCGGCGAAACCCCGCAGGAGCGCGTCAAGCGGCTCCAGCGCGAGGCCGAGGAAGAGCGCCTGCGCCTCGCCGAAGAGGCGCGCAAGCGCGAGGAAGAGCAGGCCCGCAAGGCCGCCGAAGAGGAAAAGCGCCGCGCCGAGGAAAACCGCAAGGCGGAAGAAGAAGCCGAAAAGCGCGCCGCCGAAGAGGCGAAGAAGGCCGCCGAAGCGCCGGCGGAAGAGACGCCTTCGACCGAACCTGCCGAAGCCGAGGCTCCGGCCGCGAAGGGCGGCTCCATGCCCGCTGCGCGCAAGTTCACGCCGGTCGCCCGGCCCGAGCCCAAGCGCCCGGAAAAGAAGAAGAAGGAAGAAAAGCGCCCCGCTCCCGCCAGCGGCGGCGGCAAGGACAAGCGCCGTTCGGGCAAGCTCACCGTTACCCGCGCCCTCAACGAGGACGAAGGGCGCCGTGCGCGCAGTCTCGCCGCATTGAAGCGCGCACGCGAGAAGGAACGCCGGATGCAGGGCGGCGGCTCGTCCAAGCCGCGCGAGAAGCAGGTCCGCGACGTCGTCGTGCCCGAAGCGATCACGGTGCAGGAACTCGCCAACCGCATGGCCGAAAAGGGCGCCGACCTCGTCAAGGCGCTGTTCAACATGGGCATGATGGTGACGGTCAACCAGACCATCGACGCCGACACCGCGGAACTGCTGGTCGAGGAATTCGGCCACAACATCAAGCGCGTGTCCGAAGCCGACATCGACATCGTTCCGGCAGAGGACGACGATCCCGAAGAGACGCTGAAGCCGCGTCCGCCGGTCGTCACGATCATGGGCCATGTCGACCACGGCAAGACGAGCCTGCTCGACGCCCTGCGCGGCACCGACGTGACCAAGGGCGAGGCCGGCGGCATCACCCAGCACATCGGCAGCTACCAGGTCACGACCAAGAACAAGGACAAGATCACCTTTCTCGACACGCCCGGCCACGCCGCCTTCACCGAAATGCGCGCGCGCGGGGCGAACGTCACCGACATCGTCGTGCTGGTGGTGGCCGCCGACGACGGGATCATGCCGCAGACGATCGAGGCCATCAATCACACCAAGGCCGCGGGCGTTCCCATGATCGTCGCGATCAACAAGATGGACAAGGACGAGGCCGACGCGGACAAGATCCGCAACCGCCTGCTCGAACACGAGGTGATCGTCGAGAAGCTCTCGGGCGACGTGCAGGACGTCGAAGTCTCGGCCAAGACCGGCAAGGGGCTGGACAACCTGCTCGAGGCGATCGCGCTCCAGGCCGAACTGCTCGAACTCAAGGCCCGCCCCGACCGCGATGCCGAGGCGACCGTGATCGAAGCCCAGCTCGACAAGGGCCGCGGCCCCGTCGCGACCGTGCTGGTGACGCGCGGGACGCTCAAGCGCGGCGACACCTTCGTCGTCGGCACCGAAAGCGGGCGCGTGCGTGCGCTCGTCGATGACAGTGGCAAGCAGATCAAGGAAGCCGGGCCTTCGATGCCGGTCGAGGTGCTCGGCCTCGGCGGCGTGCCGTCGGCGGGCGACCAGCTCACCGTGGTGGAGAACGAACAGCGCGCCCGCGAAGTCGCCGAATATCGCCAGGAAAAGGCGACCGAAAAGCGCACCGCGCTCGCGCCGACCAATTTCGACACGATGTTCAACAAGCTGCAGGCCAATGTCATCGAATGGCCGGTGCTGGTGAAGGCCGACGTGCAAGGCTCGGTCGAGGCGATCGTCAACGCGCTCCACAACATCTCGAACGACGAGATCAAGGTGCGCGTGCTCCACGCAGGCGTCGGCGCGATCACCGAGACCGACGTGAGCCTCGCCGCCGCCTCGAACGCCCCGATCATCGGCTTCAACGTGCGCCCCAACGCCAAGGCGCGCGAGCTGGTGAAGCGCGATAACGTGCGGATGATGTATTACGACGTCATCTACCACCTCACCGAAGAGGTCGCGAAGGAAATGGCGGGCGAACTCGGTCCCGAACGAATCGAGACGGTCGTCGGCCGCGCCGAGGTCAAGCAGGTCTTCCCGGCGGGCAAGAAGGACAAGGCCGCGGGCCTCCTCGTCATCGACGGGGTCATCCGCCGCAACCTCTTCGCGCGTCTCACCCGCGACGACGTTATCGTCTCGGCGACCAAGATCGCCTCGCTGCGCCGGTTCAAGGACGACGTGGACGAGGTCCGCGCAGGGCTGGAGTGCGGCGTGGTGCTGGAGGACACGAACGACATCAAGCCGGGCGACAACCTCGAGGTGTTCGAAGTGACCGAGCGCGAGCGGACGCTCGAGTTCTGATCGCCGGAGAGGGCTGAATGGACACTGCCGGAGTTTTCCCCGAGGATCATCACACCTCGCCCCATTCCGCGTTGCTCGGCTCCGAGTTCGTGGGCTGGGACGAGGCGACGCAGACCGCCACCATGCGCTTTACCGTCCGCAAGGAAATGACAACCTGGCGCGGCGGGGTGCAGGGCGGGCTCGTCGCGGGCTACCTCGACGATGTCATGGGCTATGCCTATGTCGCCGCCACCGGGGGCGAGATGGCGCCGCTCAATCTCGACCTCACGATGAGCCTCATCCGCCTGATCCCCGAAGGCCCGCTGATCGGCAAGGGTCGCGTGGTGAAGGCCGGGCGCAAGGTCGTCTTCCTCGAGGCGGAATTGCTTTCGGAGGACGGCAAGCTCATGGCCCGCGCCACTTCGACCGCGATCCCCACGCCGCGCCCCTCGCCGGAATCGACGGGCATGGTGTGATGGCCCGCAAGCAGGAATACACCGCCGAACAGCATTCGGTCCGCGTGCTCAAGGTGGGCGAGCGGGTGCGGCATATCCTGTCAGAACTCCTCGCCCGGCGCGAGGTGCATGACGAGACGGTGAGCGCGGCGAATATCTCCGTGACCGAGGTCCGCATGACCCCGGACCTGCGCCATGCGACGGCTTACGTGAAACCGCTGCTGGGGCAGGCCGAGGACGAGGTGGTGACCGCGCTCAGGCAGAACACCGCCTTTCTCCAGCGCGAGGTGGCGAAGCGGCTCGGCCTCAAATTCGCGCCCAAGCTCAAGTTCCGCAAGGATGAAAGCTTCGCCGAAGCCGACCGGATCGAGGCGCTGCTGCGCGATCCGAAAGTCGCGCGCGACCTCGACGGGGACGAAGAGGAATAGCGCCTAGCGCGGCACCATCCGCGCGCGCAGTTCGATGTCGACTTCGTTGCCGACGATGATCTGGTAGCTCTTCATGCCATAGTCGCGCCGGTCGATCGTGGTCCTGCCGGTGAAGCTGATCGGCTTGCCCACCGCCTCGCCCGGCGGGCTGTCGAACGTGACCGCAAGCGTCTGCGGCCTGCTCACCCCGCGCGCGGTCAGGACGCCTTCGAGCGTGCCCTCGAGCGGGCTCGACATGGTCAGCGAGCGTCCCTTGAAGCGGATCACGGGATATTTTTCGACCCAGAAGAACTTTTCGCCCCTGAGGCGGCGCAGGGTCACGCGGTCGGGCGCCTCGATCGCTTCGGCATCGAAAGTCACGTCGATCACCGCGCGTTCGGGCGCATCGGGGACGATCGTGACGGCCCCTTCCATCCGGGGAAAGCGCGCGGTCTTGCTGGCGAGGCCGAAGAAGGGGACGCGGGCGGAAACGTCGCTCGCATTGGCATCGAGCCGGTAGGTGAGCGCGCCGGGGCCGGGCTGCTGCGCCCATGCGGCAAGCCCGGCGAACAGCGCGATGAGCGGCAGCAGCGCGAGGCGGATGGCTTTCATTGAGGTTGCGTCCCTTCACGATCCCAACCCATGATAGCGCAAAAGGTTTCGGCTGGGGAACGCTTTTGCCGCCGATCTGGCGCGGGTCGCGGGCCCGGGCTAGGGGGGAGGGGCTGATCGGAGGGCCCCTTGGCGAAGCTCTATTTCTACTATTCGAGCATGAATGCAGGGAAAAGCTCCTCGCTCCTGCAGGCCGATTTCAATTACCGCGAGCGCGGCATGAACACGATGCTGTGGACCGCCGCGATCGACACCCGCTCGCAAGGCATGGTGCAGAGCCGCATCGGGCTCGAGGCGGAGGCGCACCGGTTCGGGCACGACACCGACCTGTTCAATGCGATTTCGGTCGCGCACGAGAACGAGGACGCGAACGAATTCGGCTCGAAGGGATTGGACTGCGTGCTGGTGGACGAGGCCCAGTTCCTCACGCCCGCGCAGGTCTGGCAGCTGGCGCGGATCTGCGACGAGGTCGGCATTCCGGTGCTGTGCTATGGCCTGAGGACCGATTTCCAGGGCGAGCTCTTTCCCGGTTCCGCCGCGCTGCTCGGCATTGCGGACGCGCTCGTCGAGCTCAAGGCCGTGTGCCATTGCGGGCGCAAGGCGACGATGAACCTGCGCGTCGATGAAGCGGGCAATCCGATCCGCGAGGGCGAGCAGACCGCGATCGGCGGCAATGAAAGCTATGTCGCGCTGTGCCGGGCGCATTTTTCGCAAGAGCTCGCGCGCTAGGCGTATGGCGCGGGTGCGCCGCGCTTCCTATCTTTCACCCATGGACACCGTCACTCTCATCGCCCTGCTGATCCCCTGCCTCGTGGTCGCGATCGTCTTCCACGAAGTCGCGCACGGCTATGTGGCGAAGCTGCTCGGCGACACGACCGCGGCCGAGCGCGGGCGGCTCACGCTGAACCCCCTTCGCCACGTCGATCCGGTCGGCACGCTGCTCGTCCCCGGCGCGCTGCTGCTGGCAGGCGCGCCCGCGTTCGGCTGGGCGAAGCCCGTGCCGGTCAACCAATTCCGCCTGCGCAATCCGCGCTACGGCATGATGGCGGTGGCGATAGCGGGGCCGGCGAGCAATTTCGTCCTCGCGACGCTCGGCGCGATCCTGATCGGCGTGCTGAGCGCGGTGAACGGCGCGAACATTCTCGAAGGCCCCAGCGTGGTGGGGGCCGCGCTCTCCATGTTTCTGCTCATCAACATTTTCCTCGGGCTTTTCAACCTTTTGCCGATCCCGCCTTTCGACGGGTCGCATATCGTCGGCGGACTGCTGCCCGACCGGCTGCGCTTCCACTGGGCGCGGCTGCAGCGGGTGGGGATATTCCTGCTGATCGGCGTGATCGCCTATAGCTGGCTGTTCGGGACCGGCTGGCTTTTGGCGCTGCTGGGGCCGCCGCTGGACATCGCGTGGGGCTTCTTCGCCCATCTCGCCAAGGTCGTCTCCGGCCTCTAGGCCCGGCTGTCGAACCAGGCGGCGACGCGGGCCTGCGCTTCGGCATCGAGGTGCAGGTAGAGTTTCGAGCGGCGTTTCAGCACGTCCTCGGCGCTCCGCGCGAATTCCTGTGCAACGAGGTATTCCAGCTCCGCCGCGTAGAGGTCGCCGCCCATGTGCGCGCCGAGATCGTTCGTGCCCTCGGCATCGCCCAGAACCGCGTCGATCCGCGTGCCATAGGCCCGCGCGAGGCGGCGCACCGTGGCGGGTTCGAGGAAGGAATAGCGCACCTCCATCGCGCGCACGAAGACCTCGAAAGCGCCCGGATCGATGTCGCCACCGGGCAGCGGCTCGCTTGCGGTCCATTCGCGCCCGCCCACGCCGAGCTCGCCGAGCGCGTGTTCGGCGAGCTTGCGATAGGTCGTGATCTTGCCGCCGAAGATCGAGAGCAGGGCAGGGCCATCCCCGTCCTCGCCCCGGTCGAGTTCGAACTCGTAGTCGCGCGTGACAGTCGAATTGGCCTCCGAGCGGTCGTCGTAGAGCGGGCGCACGCCCGAATAGGAGGCGACCGCGTCTTCCGGCGACACGTCGCGGGCGAGATATTCGTTCGCCGCGGCGCAGATGTAGCGCGCCTCTTCGTCGCTGATCGCAATTGCGCCGGGGTCGCCCTCGAAACTCACGTCGGTGGTGCCGACGAGAGTGAAGTCGCGCTCATAGGGAATGGCGAAGACGATCCGTCCGTCGCGGTTCTGGAAAATGTAGCAATGCTCGCCCTCGAACAGCTTCGGGAAGATGAGGTGGCTGCCCTTGACCAGCCGCAGGTTCTGGTGGCGCTCGCCGGGCAGCGCGCGGCCGAGCACGGTGTCGACCCACGGCCCGGCGGCGTTAACGACGCGCGCGGCGGTGACGGTGCTTTCCTCTCCCTCATGGCGCAGGCGCGCGGTCCAGCGGTCCGCGCCGCGCTCCAGGCCGACGCATTCGGTGCGCGTGCGGATGTCGGCCCCGCGCTCGGCCGCATCCATGCAATTGAGCGCGACGAGGCGCGAATCCTCGACCCAGCAATCCGAATATTCGAACCCGCGCGTCAGCCGCTCTTCGAGGATCGCGCCGTGCGGGGGCGCGGTGAGGTCGACGCTCCTGGTCGGCGGGAGGAGCTTGCGCCCGCCGAGGTGGTCGTAGAGGAACAGGCCCAATCGCAGCATCCATTTCGGGCGCAGACCCTGGTCATGCGGCAGAACGAAGCGCAGCGGCCAGATGATGTGCGGTGCGATTGTCAGCAGCCGCTCGCGCTCGATCAGGCTCTCGCGCACGAGGCGGAATTCGTAGTGCTCGAGGTAGCGCAGACCGCCATGGACGAGCTTCGTCGAAGCGGAGGAGGTGTGGCTCGCAAGGTCGTCCTTCTCGACGAGGCAGACCGAAAGGCCGCGCCCGGCCGCGTCGCGCGCGATGCCGGCCCCGTTGATCCCGCCGCCGATGATGAGGAGGTCGAAATGGTCCGTGTCGGTCGAATCCATGGGCGCAAAGCTTGGCGGTTCGGGGCCGCTTTGGCTAGGGGGCGCGCATGACCGACGAACCGAAACCCGCGCTCCACGGCTGGCTGGTGCTCGACAAGCCGCGCGGGCTCGGCTCGACCCAGGCCGTGGGCGCGGTCAAGCGGCTGCTGCGCGAGGGCGGCTATGCGAGAACCAAGGTCGGGCATGGCGGGACGCTCGACCCGCTGGCCGAAGGCGTGCTGCCGATCGCGCTGGGCGAGGCGACAAAACTTGCCGGGCGGATGCTCGATGCGAGCAAGATCTATGAATTCACGATTGCTTTCGGGGCGGAGACTTCGACGCTCGACACGGAAGGCGGGGTCGTGGCGTCGAGCGATGCCCGGCCGACCCTTGCCGAGATCGAGGCGGTCCTGCCGCGCTTTACCGGGAGAATCGAGCAGGTTCCGCCCGCTTTCTCCGCGATAAAGGTCGACGGAAAGCGCGCCTATGACCGGGCGAGGGCGGGGGAGGATGTGGAGCTCAAGACGCGGGGCGTGACGATCCACGCGCTCACCGTCGCCCGAGCGGAGGCGGGGGAGGGCGCGCTCGGGGAAATCACCCTCACCGCCCACGTCTCCAAGGGCACCTATATCCGCAGCCTCGCCCGCGACATCGCGCTCGCCCTTGGAACGCGCGGCCACGTTACCTATCTTCGCAGGACCAAGGCGGGTCCCTTCCGCCAGGAACAGGCGATTTCGCTGGACTTTGCCGGCGAAAGCGGTAATGGGCCGCCACTTCATGACCTCATCCTGCCGCTGGAGGCGGGGCTGGACGACATCCCGGCCCTTACCCTCGACCCGGAGAGCGCGCAGGCGGTCCGACAGGGCCGGGTCCTTTCCGGGATGCCCCAATCATCCGGGCTCTACTGCGCGAAACTGGGCGATGTTCCGGTCGCGCTGGTGGAAATCGCGGATGGGACGGCGAAGGTCGTCAGGGGGTTCAACCTGCCCGATGTCGCTGAGTAAGGAACACGAATATGTCGGTCGACGCCGAAACGAAAACGAAGATCATCAAGGACAACGCCCAGGGCAACAATGACACGGGCAGTCCCGAAGTGCAGGTCGCGATCCTGACCGAGCGGATCAAGAACCTGACCGAGCATTTCAAGCAGCACCACAAGGACAACCATTCGCGCCGCGGCCTGCTGATGATGGTCAACAAGCGTCGCAACCTGCTCGCCTATCTCAAGAAGAAGGACGTCGAGCGGTACAACGCGCTGATCCAGAAGCTGGGTCTGCGCAAGTAAGCATTCAGGAACGGCTCCCCGCGGGGAGCCGTTTCGCTATCCAGTCGCGGCTTTCTTCGCTATGGAGGCCGCGCGCCGGAAACGGGACGTCTCCGGCCTGTCATGCGCCCGTGCGAAATCGGGCGCGCCACTCTTTCGGCTTTCCTTCGCAATTCGGTGAAGGGGCTACAGGGGCATATTCGGCCCCGCACCGGACCGGGACGGCAATCTTCCCCGGAACACGAGAGGCCCCGCTACGCAATAGGGCGCAGCGGGTTCAGCAAGGAATCCAAATGTTCGACACGAAAACCGTATCGCTGGAGTGGGGCGGAAAGACCCTCACTCTGGAAACCGGCCGCATTGCCCGTCAGGCCGACGGCGCTGTGCTCGCCACCTATGGCGAAACCGTGGTGCTGTGCGCCGTGACCGCCGCCAAGAGCGTCAAGGAAGGCCAGGACTTCTTCCCGCTCACCGTTCACTACCAGGAGAAATTCTCCGCTGCTGGCCGTATCCCCGGCGGCTTTTTCAAGCGCGAAGGCCGCGCGACGGAGAAGGAAACGCTCACTTCCCGCCTGATCGACCGCCCGGTGCGGCCGCTCTTCCCCGAAGGCTTCTACAACGAAATCAACGTGATCGCGCAGGTTCTCAGCTATGACGGCGAGACCGAGCCCGATATCGTCGCGATGATCGCCGCCTCGGCTGCCCTGACCCTGTCGGGCGTGCCTTTCATGGGCCCGATCGGCGCCGCGCGCGTCGGTTACACGACCGATGGCGAATACGTCCTCAATCCCAGCACGACCGATGCGCTCGGCGAAAACGGCCGTCTCGACCTTGTCGTCGCCGCGACGCAGGACGCGGTGATGATGGTCGAATCCGAAGCCAAGGAGCTGACCGAAGAGGAAATGCTCGGCGCCGTCATGTTCGCGCATGACGAGTGCAAGAAGGTCGTCGGCGCGATCATCGACCTTGCCGAACAGGCCGCCAAGGATCCGTGGGATCTCGACCCGGTCGAGGACAAGTCGGCCCGGATGGACAAGCTTCGCAGCGTCATCGGCGCCGATCTCGAAGCGGCCTACAAGATCACCAACAAGGCCGAACGCCAGGACGCGGTCAACGCCGCGCGCGAAAAGGCGCGCGAAGCCTTCGCCGATCTCGCCGAAAGCGACCCGGCCGAATATCTCGGCACGCTCAAGCTGGTGAAGAAGCTCGAAAGCGAGATCGTTCGCGGCTCGATCCTCAAGGACGGCACGCGCATCGACGGGCGCAAGCTCGATGAGGTCCGCCCGATCGAAGCGATGGTCGGCCTGCTTCCGCGCACCCACGGCTCGGCGCTGTTCACCCGCGGCGAGACGCAGGCGATCTGCACCACCACGCTCGGCACCAAGGACGCCGAGCAGATGATCGACGGGCTCGAGGGGCTGTCGTACAACAACTTCATGCTGCACTATAACTTCCCGCCCTATTCGGTCGGCGAAGTGGGCCGCTTCGGCTTCACCGGCCGGCGCGAGATCGGTCACGGCAAGCTCGCCTGGCGCGCGCTGCATCCGGTCATGCCCGATGCGGAGGACTTCCCCTATACGATCCGCGTTCTGTCCGACATCACCGAATCGAACGGTTCGTCCTCGATGGCGACCGTGTGCGGCGGCGCGCTGTCGATGATGGACGCGGGCGTTCCCTTGAAGCGTCCGGTCTCCGGCATCGCGATGGGCCTGATCCTCGAAGGCGAAAACTTCGCGGTCCTGTCCGACATCCTCGGCGACGAGGACCACCTGGGCGACATGGACTTCAAGGTGGCCGGTTCCGAGGCGGGCATCACCTCGCTGCAGATGGACATCAAGGTCGCCGGGATCACCCGCGAGATCATGGAAAAGGCGCTCGAACAGGCCAAGGCCGGTCGCGCGCACATCCTCGGCGAGATGACCAAGGCGCTGGGTTCGGCCCGCGGCGAGGTCTCCAAGCACGCCCCGCGGATCGAGACGATGCAGATCGACAAGTCGAAGATCCGCGACGTCATCGGCACGGGCGGCAAGGTCATCCGCGAGATCGTCGCGGAAACCGGCGCCAAGGTCGACATTGACGACGAGGGCGTGATCAAGATTTCATCCAGCAATCTCGACGAGATTGAGGCGGCGAAGAACTGGATCCTCGGCATCGTCGAGGAGCCGGAAGTGGGCAAGATCTACACCGGCAAGGTCGTCAACATCGTGGACTTCGGCGCTTTCGTGAACTTCATGGGCGGCAAGGACGGGCTCGTCCACGTCTCCGAAATGAAGAACGAGCGCGTCGAAAAGCCGACCGATGTCGTCTCCGAAGGCCAGGAGGTGAAGGTCAAGGTGCTCGAGATCGACAATCGCGGCAAGGTCCGCCTGTCGATGCGGGTGGTCGACCAGGACACCGGCGAGGAGCTCGAGGACACCCGCCCGCCGCGCGAACCGCGCGGTGACCGGGGTGGCCGCGGCGGACGCGGCGGCGACCGGGGCGGCGACCGTCGCGGCGGTCGCGGACGCGGCCCGCGCGGCGGCAATGACGGCGGCAATGATGCCCCGGCCGCGATGCCCGACTTCCTGAAGGACTGATCCTTCGGGCCATGGAAACTGAGGGGGCCGCCCGGCGCAAGGCCGGGCGGCCCCTTCGCTTTTGGAACGGAACGCAAGAATGCTCGAACGCAAGACCCTCGCCAGCGCCGCCGTCCCCGGCGGGGACGAGGAACTGACTCTCGTCAGCCATGGGCGCGACTTCATCATCATGCTGGGGCGCGGCGAGTTGATGGGCACGCGGATGCAGTATTCAGAGGAGCAGCTTGCGGTGCTGACTCTGGCCGAGCTTTCCGCGCCCGCCCCGCGCGTCCTCATCGGCGGCTACGGCATGGGTTTCACCTACCGCGCAGCCCTTTCGGAATTGCCCGAAGGCGGCGTGGTGCGCGTGGCCGAGATCGTGCCCGAGATCCTCGACTGGGCGAGAGGGCCATTGGCGCATCTCACCGGCGACAGCCTCGACGACCCGCGCGGCGACATCCGCCTGTGCGACGTCGCGGCACTGATCGACGATGCCAATGACGGAACTTGCGAGAAATACGACGCGATCCTGCTCGACGTCGACAACGGGCCTGACGGGATCGTGCGCGATGCGAACGACCGGCTCTATTCACGCACCGGCCTCGGCAAGGCGCGCGATGCGCTGAAGCCGGGCGGCGTGCTGGCGATCTGGTCCGCGGCGCCCGACCACAAGTTCACGCGGCGGCTCAAGGACGCGGGCTTCGCGGTCGAGGCGCGCGAGGTCCGCGCCCGGCCCAACAACAAGGGACCGCGCCACACGATCTGGTTTGCGAGGGCGTGAGGCTGGCGTAATGCTGCCCCCGGGAAGGTGCGCATGGCTGGTGCAGAGGTAGAGACAGCAATGCTCCGCCGAGCGGGTCTCGCGGTGATCGCGCTGCACGCCGCCTATGCCTTCGCGACCATCGCCGGGTTCATCGCCCTTCCGTCTTCCTCCGAGCCTATCGGCGATCCCTGGTTCGCCGCGATGGAGCTCCTCATCATCGCGCTCGCGGTCCCGGTCGTGCTGTTCTTCGCAGCGCTCGCCCGGACCGCGCAGGAGCCACGGGGCTGGTTTCTCGCCGCACTCGCCCTCGCGGCGGCGGCGCTGACGACGAGCGCGGCGCTGCACGCGGCGGTCCTGGCGCTTCCGCGCGATCACGCGCTGGTTGCGGGCGAGGGCGCGCCTCTCGCCTTCGTGTGGCCGTCCGCGGCCTATGCGATCGACATTCTCGCGTGGGACGTGCTGTTCGCCTGCGCCCTGCTGTGCGCGGGGGTGGGCCTGCGCGGCGCACCCGCTATGCGCCCGGCGAGTGCCGCCTTCTTGCTGGCAGGAAGCGTGGCGCTTGCTGGCCTGATCGGACCGCTGACCGGGTCGATGCCGCTGCGAAATCTCGGTATCCTCGGCTACGCGCTGGGTTTCCCGCTCGCTGTCTGGCTCACCCTGCGCGCGCTTTCTCAGAAATCGTAGATGATCGTCACCCGGCTCAATGTGTCGGTGTTCACCGCGCCCGCGGGCGGATCGGTGTCATGCTCGACCGTGTAGGACAGGCGCAGCGAGAAATCGCCCGCGACCTTCGCCACCAGCCCCGAATCCGAAATGAACGTCGAGGAACCCGACTGGACGAAGGCGCTCGCATCCTGCGTGAAGGTCACGGTGTCGAGCAGCTGCCAGTCGAAATCGAGCGCCGCGAGCCCGGCAAGGTCGCTCCGGCTGCCTCCGCCGACGAACTCGGTGCGCCGCCACGCGGGGCCGGCCTTGACCGACAGGGTCATCTCCTCGCCCGTCAGCACGTCGTAGCCGAGGCCGCCCGAGACCGAATAGCGCGCGGAAAAGCCCTGGAACCGGTCGCGCTCGTATTGCGCGAGGCCATAGGCGTAGAGGCCGTCGGTGATCTTCCAGTTGGGCTCGTAGGCGGCGAGGAACTGCTCGCGCGTGACGACGCCCTCGGTCTCCTGGTAATCGGCGCGGCCCGACAGCTTGTGCCGCCAGTCGATCCCTTCGCGCACCAGCGACAGCCCGGCGGTGATCCCGGTGTTCGAGGCATTGCCGGTGGAACGGAAGGCGCCGAGCTCGCCCTTGCCGCTCCAGTTGTCGAAGAGGCCGGCAGTGCGGATGCGCTCCTGCTCGGCCGCCGCTTCGGCCTCGGCGGCGGCGGCGAGGTCGGTTTCGTAGGCGGCGAGGATCGCGTCGATTTCGGCCGCCTCGCCCGGATTGGTGGTGCGGGCGAGGTCGATGACGGTGCGCACGGTGTCCTCGTCGCCGGTCTCGATCGCCGCGTCGATCATCGCGCGCACCGGGGCGGGCAGGTCGGCGAGGGCGGGCGCGGGCAGGGCGAGCGCGCTTAGCGCGAGGGCGGGAGCGAAGCGGCGCATCGCCTCAGGCCCCGGCCGTATCCGGGCGGGCCATCTGCATCGGCCCCATATAATCCATCTTGCCGAGCTTCACGCCCTTCATCCGGCAGATGCCGTAGAAGGTAGTGGCGTGGAATTGGAAATTGGGCTGGTTGAAGCCGAGCAGGAACTGCGAGACCGTCCCTTCCATCAGCTTTTTGCCGCCGAGCACGAAGGTGACCTTGTCGCCCGCGATCCGTTCTAGGTCGTCCTCGTCCACCCCGGTCAGGACCGCGCGCGCTTCGTCGACCATGGCCCGCATCGCGTCCCAGCTTTCGGGCCGCACGGTGAAATCGGGGGTGAATTCGCCGGTCGGCATCAGGCCGAGCGCATAGCCCGAATGAACCCAGCAGGCGCGCACGTGCCAGGGCAGCGACCACATATCGGGCGCGAGCGCGGCGTCGATCAGGTCGGCGTCGGCAAGCCCCTCGGCGCGGCAATGGGCTTCAGCCCGGTCGATGACGGTGCGCAGCCCGCCGAGCAGCTGGTCGCAGGTCGGCACGAAGGCGGCGTGGAGCGTGAGCGGCATGATGGTTCCCCTGTTCGCCGGCATGGGCGATTCGCCCCTGCCTTAGCGAGGGGGGCGCGCGCGGGCCACCCCGCGCGCGCCCCCCGCGCGCTGGAGTGTCGCCCGCCGTGCGGGGATCAGCGAACGCGGGGGCCGCCGAAAGGCAGCGGGGGCGGGGGCTTGCGCGCGCCGCGCGGCAGCTGCGCCTGGTAGGCCCGCCCGCAATGTTCGACGCAATAGGGAAAGCCCGGGTTCACCGGCTCGCCGCAGAAGTGGAAATCGGGTTCGCCCGGATGGCCCATCGGCCAGCGGCAGACCTTGTCCGACAGGTCGAGCAGGCTTGTCTTGTCCGCGATCTCGGGGCTCGGCTTGGCCGGAACGAGGCGGCGCGGCGGGGCGGGCGGGATCGGGGCCTGCTGGTCGCCCGGACCCTGGCGCAGGAAGCCGCCGGGGCCGACCGAGACGATCTTGGGCAGGTTCTGCTGTTCGGGCTGCGCGGGCGCGCCGGCCGATCCGGCATCGGCACTGTCCGCCTGCTTCGGCGAAGCCGGCGCGGCAGCCTTGTCGGCAGTCGGCGCGGCGGAACCTGCGCTGGCCGGGGCCTTGCTCTCGGCCTTTGCCGGAGCGCGCGCGGGCGCCGCGTCCTTTTTCGCGGGGGCGGGCTTGGCCGCCTGCTTCTTGGGCGCGGGCTTCTTCTTGTCGTTCGCCTTGACCGGCGAGGGCCGCGACTTGAGCCCGAGACGGTGCGCCTTGCCGATCACCGCGTTGCGGCTGACACCGCCCAGTTCCTCGGCGATCTGGCTGGCGGTCGCGCCGCCTTCCCACATTTTCCGGAGCGTCGCGATGCGCTCGTCAGTCCAGCTCATAAGATTTCTATTCCGTTCCTGATGATCGCGCACTCGGCAGGGCGCGGGAGTTGCCAGCGTCTATGAGAGGACGTAGGCGCTGGGGCATGGCCGATCAAGCACCCACCGCCAACGAACAACCCGCTTCCGCGCACGCTGCGAGCGAAAACGTCGTCCCCGGAGATGCAGGCCCGGGCGAGGGCGCCCGGTTCACTCCGCGCGGCCGGCCGGTCATCACCGGGATCAACCGCGTCGGGCTCATGGCGCTCTATATGAAGGAGGTGCGGCGGTTTCTCAAGGTCCAGACCCAGACGATCTGGGCCCCGGCGGTCACGACGCTGCTGTTTCTCGTGATCTTTTCGGTCGCGCTGGGGCGCGAGGGGCGCGAGGTGCTGGGCGTGCCCTTCTCGAGCTTCGTCGCGCCGGGGCTGATCGTGATGGGCATGATGCAGAACGCCTTCGCCAATTCGAGCTTCTCGCTGCTTTCCGGCAAGATCCAGGGGACGATCATCGACCTGCTGATGCCGCCGCTTTCGCCGGGAGAGCTGATGGCGGGGATCGTCGGCGCAGCGGTGACGCGCGCGGTCGCGGTCGGATGCACCGTGGCGCTCGCGATGGTGCTGTGGCCGGGTGTGACGGTGCACATCGCGCACGTCTGGGCGATCGTGTGGTTCGGGTTGATGGGCAGCGTGATGCTGTCGGTGTTCGGGCTTGCCACCTCGATCTGGGCGGAGAAGTTCGACCACAACGCTGCGATCACCAATTTCGTGATCGCGCCGCTCAGCCTGCTGTCGGGGACGTTCTACGTGATCGACAACCTCGCGCCCGCGTTTCAGGCGGTGAGCCGGGCGAACCCGTTCTTCTACGTGATCTCGGGCTTTCGCTACGGCTTCCTCGGCGAAAGCGACATCGGCTCGGCAAGCGACGTGGCATGGGCCGCGGTCGGCATCGGCGTGTTCAACGTGGTGCTGGCGCTGATCGTCTACGCCGTCCTCAGGAGCGGCTGGAAGCTGAAAAGCTAGCGCAAGGCACGAAGGCAAGCGCTGAACCGGGCCGCAGGCCCGCAAGCGCGACTGCGCGCCCGCAGCGCCGCTGGCGCGAGGAGATGGTAGCCCGGATGGGCTGCCGAAAGAATCAATGCGTCAGCGAGCGCCGCATCCGGTAGCGGCCATCCTTGAAGCCTTCGAACAATTGCGGGACCGTCGGGTGGTCGACCGGCCCGCCTTTCGCGTCGGCCACGAGATTGCCCTGGCTGACATAGGCGACATAGCTCGAATCCTCGTTTTCGGCGAGGAGGTGGTAGAAGGGCTGATCGCGGTCGGGGCGGATGTCCTCGGGGATCGACTGATACCATTCCTCGCTGTTGGCGAAGACCGGGTCGATGTCGAAAATTACGCCGCGAAAGCCGAACAACCGATGGCGGACCACGTCGCCGATCCCGAAGCGGGTGCGGGTTTCAAGCGGGGCGTAGATCGTGCGCCCGGCCTGCGTCGAGAAGAACTCAGCACGTTCCATAGGATAAAGCATATGGGGGCTGGCCCCGCCATGGCAAGGCGTGCGCCCGAGGCGCGCGCGAGATATGCCCGCATTTTATGGCGCGCAGGGACTTGGCAAGGCCGGGGCCATGGGCTAACGGGCGCGCTCTCCATCGCCCCGCCAAAGCGTTCGACCGACGCCTGGGGCATGGGAGCATGGTGCAAGGCGGGCCTCTTTCGGCGCGCTTTCGCCCGCAGCAACAGTCGGAGAGGTGCCGGAGTGGTCGAACGGGGCGGTCTCGAAAACCGTTGTGCTCTCACGAGTACCGAGGGTTCGAATCCCTCCCTCTCCGCCAGCTGCGTCGCCTATTCCTCATAACCCTGAAAGACGAAGCGCTGGACCCTTCGCCCGGTGTTGACCTCGGTGGTGTAGACGTTGCCCTCGCTGTCGACATCGACGCTGTGGAGCCAGATGAACTGGCCCGGATAGCGCCCGTTGCGGCCGAACCAGCCGACGATCTCGTGGTCCTCGCGCGTGAGGATCCAGACCCGCCCGTTCATCATGTCGGCGACGTAGACATAGGTTCCGTCAGGGCTGAAGGCGACATCGCTCGCGGTGCGCGTGCCGCCGGTCTCGGGCGCGATGACGACGTTCTCGACGAACTCGATGCCGCCTTCGCCCTCGCGGAAGACCTGCACCCGGTTGTTGCGGCGGTCGCAGACATAGACGGTGTTTTCCGGCCCGCGCACGACGCAGTGGACCATCGGCTCGAAATCGCCGGCGAGCGGGTCGGGCCCGCCCTCGGCGGTGCTGGTCGCCATCGACTGGTCGAACGCCCCGCCGCGCGTGCCCGAGCCCGGTTCGGTCCCGTAAGCGCCCCACAGCTGTTCGAAAGAAAGGTCCTCGCTCGCGAATTCGATCACGCGCGTGTTGGTGTAGCCGTCGGCGACCAGCACGCTTGTGCCGTCGTGGGCGATGTCGGCGGGGTTGCCGAGATATTGCTCGGACAGGTTGCCTTCCGTCACCTGCCGCCGCCCGATCTGGCGGATGAATTCGCCCTCGGCGGTGAAATTGAGCACGACGTGATCGCCCGCCCCGTTGCCGCCGATCCAGACCGTCCCGGCCTCGTCGACATAGAGGCCGTGGACATTGGCGGGCCATTGCTCGTCGCCTTCCTCCTTCGCCTCGCGTCCCTCGCCGGTGACGGTGCTTGTCCCCGGAGCGAGCGCGGGTCCGCCCCAGGCGCGCAGGAGATTGCCCGCGGAGTCGAACTGCATGACGTGCGGCGGCGACTTGCAGCAGGCCACGGTGAGCGGCGGGTCGGGGTCGAGCCCCGCCTCGGTCGGATTGAGCGAATTGGGCCGGGTGAGGATCCAGACCGTGTCGTCCTTCGCCACGGCAAGGCCGGGCACTTGCCCGAGGATCAGGTCATCGGGCAGTTTCGGCCAGCTCGCATCGGCCTTGAACGTGGGCAGCGGCACGCCTTCCTTGACTCTCCCGCTCTCGACTTCGACCAGCGCCTCGTCGCCCGCCTGCGCGGCCAGCGCTGCGGGCATGAGCGCGAGGGCTCCCGCGGCTGCGAGAATGATGGCTTTCATGAACGTTCCTCTCCCCGTGTCGCGAATCTACGCGTTCAGGCTCTCGATAATCTCCGGAAGCGCCTTCGCATAGCGTTCGACATCCTCGAGCCTGCCGGTGCTGACCCGCGACCATTCCTTCCACGGGCCATAGGCGCCGCGGATGAAGACGCCGCGCTCGAGCATTGCGGCCTGCACCGCGTCGGCATCGGGAACCTTCACGTAGACGAAATTGGTCTGCGAGGGCAGGGCGGTAAGCCCTGCGCGTGCGACCGCGTCCATGATCATCTCGCGCCCTTCGAGCACCATCGCGCGCGATCTCTCAAGAAAGCCCGTGTCGTTGTAGCTCGCGATCGCCGCGGCGATACCCGCCGTGTTGCCGCCGAAGCTCATCAGGTAGCCCGCGATACGCTGCGCGTTCTGCTCGGTCGTGATCGCATAGCCGACCCGCATCCCGGCCATGCCGTAGATCTTGGAGAAGGTCCGGCACACGATCACGTCGCGCCCCGCGCGCACGAGGTCGACCAGCGTGTTGTCGCCGGGCGCATCGGTCAGCTCGTTATAGGCTTCGTCCACCAGCAGCGTCGCCTTGGGCGTGACCGCGTCGGCGAAGGCGCGCAGGTCCGCCGAAGGGATGAGCATTCCGGTGGGATTATTCGGGTTGCAGATCTGGACCAGCGACACGCCGTCGTCGAGCCGCGCTGTCATCGCGGCAAGGTCCACGCCCATGTCCGCGGCGAGCGGCACGCGCAGCGCCTCGACCCCTTGCCGCTCGCCGTATTGCACGGTCGTGTCCCAGAACAGGTCCGGGCACAGCACCTTGCCCTTTTCCCCCCACGCGAGCGCGATGGCGCACAGGATCTCGGTCGAGCCGCTGCCGATGATCACCTGCCGGGGCGAGACGCCGTGGCGCTCGGCGATCATGTCGGCGAGCCGGCCGAGCCCGCGGTCGGCATAGTAGCAGCCGAGCCGCGCGGCATCGGCGACGGCCCTGAGCGCGGACGGGGCGGGGCCGTAGGGATTCTCGTTGCGGCTGAGCAGCGCCTCGCCCGGCAGTGGTCCGAATTGGGGCCCGAAATCCGGGGCCGCCATGGACCCCGCCGCGGCTAGCGGAAACACTCCCCCGGCTGCCACAGGTGCCAGCCCTGCCGTCACTCCGGCGCCGGCGAGAAAGGATCTGCGGTTGGTGTGCATGAGGGCTGCTCCTTTGCTGGTGGGTCAGTACTTGGCGATCATGGTTGTCCCGACGAGGATGAGGTAAATGCCGAAGACCCGCCGCAGCACGGCGGGCGACAAGAGGTGCGCGGTCGCCACGCCCAGCGGGGCGAAGACGACCGAGGTGAGCACGATGACGAAGGCCGCGGGCAGGTTGACGAAGCCGAGCGAGCCCCACGGCAGGCCCGGCTCGCCCATGCCGATGACGAGGAAACCGATGCTGGCGGGAATCGCTATGATTGCGCCCATGCCCGCCGCCGTGCCGATGGCGCGGTGGATTGGCGTGCCGCACATGGTCATCGTGAGGGTTGCGATCGTGCCCCCGCCGATCCCCAGCAAGGCCGAAATCGCGCCGAGCGAGCCCGCAAGCGAGAACCGCGCCACCCCGCCGGGCATGGCGGACAGGACCGGCTCCTCGCTCCTGCGGGGCAGCAGGAAATAGACCGCGAAGCTGAGCACGCCGACCCCGAAGATCACCGCGAGCGTCGCGCCCGAGATCCGGTCGGCGATCATCGATCCCGCCACCGTGCCGAGGACGACCCACGGCGCCCAGCTTTTCAGAATCGCGAAATCGACCGACCCGCGCCGCGCGTGGCTCTGGGTCGAGCGGGCCGAGGTGAAGATGATGGTGGCGAGGCTGGTGCCCACCGCGATGTGGGGAACCTGCTCGGCCGCGACGCCCAGCAGCGGCAGGATGAAGACCAGCGCAGGGACGACGACGAAGCCTCCGCCGATGCCGAAAAGCCCGGCGGCAAATCCCGCTCCCGCCCCGACCGCAAGCAGCACGGGGATGGCGAAAGTCAGAGATGCCATGTCGCCCACCGCATCCTTTGTAACGCGCGGGCTCCCGCTGCCAAGCGAATTGTTGCAGCGCAGCACGGTGCGGCTTTCCCGTAGGAACGCGAAGCGGGGACCAGCATTTGTTATGCATGGCCCATCCCAAGTCCGCTCGCGTCACCGTCTGGTATGACGGCGCCTGCCCGCTGTGCCTACGCGAGATCGCGCTGATGCGGCGGCTCGACCGGCGCGGGGCGATCCGTTTCGTCGACGTTTCGGACAGGGGCGAGCCCGCTTCCTGCCCGATCGACCGGGCGCGCCTGCTCGAACGCTTCCATGCCGAGGAGGACGGCGTGCTGCTCGAAGGCGCGGCGGCCTTCGCTGCGATGTGGCGCGCGATTCCGCTCCTGCGCCCCTTGGGCCTTGCCGCACGCTGGCGTCCGCTCCTGCGCCTGCTCGAAGCCGCCTATGGGCAGTTCCTCAAGGTCCGCCCGCGGCTCCAGCGCTTCTTCGCTTGACCTCTCGCCAGATTCGCTCTTGCCCCGCGCCGCTCGTTCGGCTGGAACAGGCGCAAGAGAGAGACGAGGAGGGATCCGATGACCTATTTCGGCGCGATGCAGAACGAGATCTACAATGCCGGGCTGAAAGGCGTGCTGCCCGATTACCCGGTCGATTTCGCCGGCCTCGAAAAGCGCGCGCACGAGGCGCTCGGCCCGATGCTCACCAATTACGTCGCGGGCGGATGCGGGGACGAGCACACGCAGGACGAGAACGCGGCGGCCTTCCACCACTGGGGCATGGTCCCGCGCATGATGGTCGACTGCTCGCAGCGCGACCTGTCGATCGAATTGTTCGGGCACACGTACGAAACGCCGCTGTTCATGGCGCCCATCGGGCTGAACGGAGAAGCCTCGCAGGATAAGCGCGGCGACATGGCCGCGGCGCGCGCCTCGGCAATGACGGGCGTGCCGTTCTGCGCCTCGACGCTGGCGAACGATCCGCTGGAGGACGTGAAAAAAGCCTGTGGCGATACGCCCGCGTGGTTCCAGCTCTACACGCCGCGCAATCGCGAGCTTGCCGAAAGCCTCATCCGCAGGGCCGAGGAAGCGGGCTATTCGGCGCTCGTCGTGACGCTCGACACGTGGGTGACCGGCTGGCGTCCGCGCGATCTCAACGCGTCCAATTTCCCGCAGCTGCGCGGCAAGGTGCTGCAGAACTACTTCACCGACCCGGTCTTCCGCTCGCTGCTGGCAAAGCCGCCGGAAGAGGACATGGCGGCGGCGATCTTCACCTGGGCGGCGACTTTCGGGCAGGTGCTGACCTGGGACGACATGGAGTGGTTCAAGTCGGTGACGAAGCTTCCCATCGTGCTGAAGGGCATCTGCCACCCCGACGATGCGAAGCGCGCGGTCGATACCGGGGCGGACGCGATTTATTGCTCGAACCACGGCGGGCGGCAGGCCAATGGCGGGATCGCGACGATCGACCTGCTCGCCGATGTCGTCGAAGCAGCGGGCGATGTGCCGGTGCTGTTCGATTCGGGCGTGCGTTCGGGGACCGATGCGGTGAAGGCGCTCGCGCTGGGCGCGAGGGCGGTCGGGGTCGGGCGGCCCTATACCTACGGCCTCGCGCTGGGCGGGGCGGAGGGCGCGGCCTGGGTGCTGCGCTCGATCCTCGCCGAAGCGGACCTGCTTATGGCGGTCAACGGCTACCCCACGCTCGCCGACGTGCGCGCGGCTGGCGCGGTGCGCACGGATCGCTGAGGCGCCATGCTGCGCCTGCGAAAGGCGGGCGGTGGGCAAAAAAGCCGCAATCGGACCCGAAAACGACAATAAGTGCATTTGCGGGCTTGACCAGGTGGGCGAAAAATTGCGCGCGCGGTCAATTCCGACTCACTTTTCCACACATTTGCTGTTAGGTTGCACCTGCTAACAAGACGCGAATCGGGGACGCGATAGATGGAAAGACCGACGATCTGGTCCTCTGGCCCGGATGCCATGGGACGCACTGTCTGCACGCATGACGAGATCGCCCGCAGGGCCCATTACGGCCGCATCCAGCCGATGGAAGACGCCAATCCGCTGCGCTCCATCCTTTCGCGCTTCATCCCGCTGTCCTGACCCGCCTCTTCCTTGCGGTAAGCCCGTGGCGGCTTACCCGCCGGCCCTCGCGACGGTGACCAGCTTGGTCTCGGTATAGCCGAGATAGCCCTCGACCCCGCTTTCCGAACCGAACCCGCTGTCGCCCGTGCCGCCGAAGGGCGTTTCGGGCGACCCGACCGCGAAATGGTTGATCGCGACCATCCCGGCGCGCAGTTCGCGGCCGAGATAGTGGCTTTCATCGAGGCTCGCGGTGAAGGCATAGGCGGCCAGCCCGTAGCGCAGCGAATTGGCGATCCGCACGGCTTCGGCGATGTCGTCATAGGGCACGATCCCGGCGACCGGGCCGAAGGGCTCCTCCACCATCAGCCGGCTGTCGAGCGAGGGCGCGGCGATCACGGTCGGCTCGAAGAAATGGCCGGGCCGGTCGATTGCCTTGCCGCCGGTGACGATCTCGCCCTTTTCCCCGCCCAGCGAGGCCATCAGGTCGGCCATCGCCTTGACCCGTCCGCCATGGGCGAGCGGGCCCATCTCGACGCTGTCGTCGCTGCTCGCATCGCCGACCTTGAGCTTGCTCGAGCGGGCGGCGAATTCGGCGACGAATTTCTCGTAGATGCCGCGCGCGACGAGGAAGCGGGTGGGCGAGACGCAGACCTGCCCGGCATTGCGGAACTTGGTCGCGGCGCACACCGCCACGGTGCGCTCGAAATCGGCGCTTTCGCCGATCACCACCGGCGCGTGGCCGCCGAGTTCGGGGGTGAAGCGCTTCATCCCCTGCGCCGCGAGCGCGCCCAGCTGCTTGCCCACCGCGGTCGATCCGGTGAAGCTCACCTTGCGGGTGACGGGCGAGGCGATGAGGTGCTCGGAAATCATCGCCGGGTCGCCGTAGACGAGGTTCAGCACGCCCTCGGGCAGGCCCGCATCGACGAAGCATTCGACCAGCATCTGCGCGCTCGCCGGGGTCGTCTCGGCGGGCTTGAGGATGGCGCTGCACCCGGCGGCAAGCGCGCCGCCGATTTTCTTCGCCGGCAGGTTGATCGGGAAATTCCAAGGGGTCAGCAGCACGGCGGGGCCGACCGGTTCCTGCGTCACGCGCTGTTCGAGAATGGCGGAAGTGCGCGCGGGCACGATGCGACCGCCCTGGCGCTTGGCCTCCTCGGCGAGGAAATCGATGAGGTCGGCCGCTCCGGTCGTCTCGGCCATGGCCTGTCCATGCGGCTTGCCCATTTCGAGCGTCATCACCCGCGCGATGGTTTCGGCGCGCTCGCGCAGCAGGTCGGCGGCGCGGCGGATCACGCGGAAGCGCTCGATCGCGGGGGTCCGGCTCCACACGGCAAAGCCGCTGTCGGCGGCGACGAGCGCTGCGTCGAGCTGTTCCTTCGACGCCTTGGGCGCGCGGCCGATTTCCTGCTCGGTCGCGGGATTGACCACCGGCATCGCGCCTTCGCCGCCTTGTGCGATCCACTCGCCGCCGATCATCATGCGGACTTCGGGATAGGTGGTCATGGGGGCTCTCCTCGCTGCGTTTCGTCTCACCCACGCCCCTTTCAAACCCGCGCGGGCTTTGCAACCAAACTCGTTACGATTGTAACTTTGTTGCGCATTCTCTAGCGGGGTGCGGAAACGAGTCCCCCGACCATCCCCAGGAGCGAATCATGCTTGTCGGCGTCCCCAAGGAAATCAAGAATCACGAATATCGCGTCGGCCTGACCCCCGAAGCCGCGCGCGAATACATCGCGGCAGGTCATCAGGTCGTGGTCGAGACGCAGGCCGGCGCGGGTATCAGCCAGAGTGACGAGGATTACCGCGCCGCGGGCGCCGAGATCGTCGATACGGCGGAAGAGATCTTCGCCCGCGCCGACATGATCGTGAAGGTCAAGGAGCCGCAGCCCAATGAATGGGTGCAGATGCGCGAGGGGCAGATCCTCTACACCTATCTCCACCTCGCCCCCGATCCCGAACAGGCCAGGGGGCTGATGGAAGCAGGCGTGTCGGCCATCGCCTATGAAACCGTCACCGGCCCGGGCGGCGGGCTGCCGCTGCTTGCGCCGATGAGCGAGGTCGCAGGGCGCCTGTCGATCGAGGCGGGCGCGCACGCGCTGCGCGCCAATAATGGCGGGCGCGGCACGCTGATGGGCGGGGTTCCGGGCGTGCTCCCGGCCAAGGTCGTCGTGCTCGGCGGCGGCGTCGTCGGCACGCAGGCGGCGCGCATGGCGGTGGGTCTCGGCGCGCGGGTCGAGATCTTCGACCGCTCGATCCCGCGCCTGCGCCAGCTCGACGAGATGTTCCAGGGCCGGGTCGCGACTCGCTTTTCGACCACCGGCACGATCGAGCAGGCGATCACCGATGCCGACGTGGTCGTGGGCGCGGTACTCATTCCGGGCGCGAGCGCGCCGCATCTCGTCACCCGCGAAATGCTGGGCCTGATGAAGCACCGTTCGGTTCTCGTCGATGTCGCGATCGATCAGGGCGGCTGCTTCGAGACGAGCCACGCGACCACGCATGAAAACCCGACCTACGAGGTCGACGGCATCATCCATTACTGCGTCGCCAATATGCCCGGCGCGGTCCCGCTCACCTCGAGCTATGCGCTCGGCAATGCGACGCTGCCCTTCGGCCTCGCGCTTGCGAACAAGGGGATCGCGGCGTGCGAGGAGGACCCGCACCTTGCGCCCGGCCTCAATGTGCATCAGGGCCGCATCGTGAACCCGGCCGTGGCGGAAAGCCTCGGCTTCTGAACCAAGGAGATCCGCCCCCATGAAGACCCGCGCCGCCGTCGCCTTCGAAGCGAAGAAGCCGCTCGAAATCGTCGAACTGGACCTCGAAGGCCCCAGGGCGGGAGAGGTGCTGGTCGAGATCATGGCGACGGGCATCTGCCACACCGACGCCTATACGCTGGATGGGCTCGACAGCGAGGGGATCTTCCCCAGCATCCTCGGCCATGAAGGGGCGGGCGTGGTGCGCGAAGTCGGCGCGGGCGTGACCAGCGTGAAGCCGGGCGACCATGTCATCCCGCTCTACACGCCCGAATGCCGCCAGTGCAAAATGTGCCTGTCGGGCAAGACCAACCTGTGCAGCGCGATCCGCGCGACGCAGGGCAAGGGGCTGATGCCCGACGGGACCTCGCGCTTCAGCTACAAGGGCGAGACGATCTACCACTACATGGGCTGCTCGACCTTCTCGAACTTCACCGTGCTGCCGGAAATCGCGGTCGCCAAAATCCGCGAGGACGCCCCGTTCGAGACGAGCTGCTATGTCGGCTGCGGCGTGACGACGGGCGTGGGCGCGGTGGTCAACACGGCGAAGGTCGAGCCGGGCGACAACGTGGTGGTGTTCGGTCTCGGCGGGATCGGCCTCAATGTCATCCAGGGCGCGAAGATGGCGGGCGCGGACCGGATCGTGGGTGTCGACATCAACCCTGCGAAGAAGGAATGGGGCGAGAAGTTCGGCATGACCGACTTCGTCGATGCGCGCCAGACGAAAGACGTGGTGGCCCATATCGTCGAAATGCTCGACGGCGGGGCGGATTACTCCTTCGACTGCACCGGCAATGTCGAGGTGATGCGCCAGGCGCTCGAATGCTGTCACAAGGGCTGGGGCACCTCGATCATCATAGGGGTGGCCGAGGCCGGCAAGGAGATCGCGACCCGGCCCTTCCAGCTGGTGACGGGCCGCAATTGGCGCGGCACGGCATTCGGCGGCGCCAAGGGGCGCACGGACGTGCCCAAGATCGTCGACTGGTACATGAACGGCAAGATCGCGATCGACCCGATGATCACGCACACGCTCACGCTCGACGAGATCAACAAGGGCTTCGACCTGATGCATTCGGGCGAGAGCATCCGCTCGGTCGTGGTCTATTGATGGAGACGGTGTCCGAAAACCGCTCCCACGGCGGGGTGCAGGGGGTCTACACCCACGCCTCGCGCGAGACGGGTTGCGAGATGACTGTCGCGGTCTTCGTGCCTGAGCACGCGCCGGGCGAGCGGCTTCCGGTGCTGTGGTATCTCTCGGGCCTCACCTGCACCCATGCCAACGTCATGGAGAAGGGCGAATACCGCGCCGCCTGCGCCGAGCACGGGATCATCCTCGTCGCACCCGATACCTCCCCGCGCGGCGAGGACGTGCCGGATACGGGCGACGAATACGACTTCGGCAAGGGCGCCGGGTTCTATCTCGATGCGACGCGCGAGCCTTGGGCGAAGCATTACCGGATGCGCTCCTATCTGGAACGCGAACTGTCCGAGCTCATCGCCGAGCACTTCCCCGCCGACATGGAGCGGCAAGGGATCACGGGGCACTCGATGGGCGGTCACGGCGCGCTCACCATGGCGCTGCGCGACCCGGCCCGCTTCCGCTCGGTCAGCGCGTTCAGCCCGATCGTCGCACCGTCACGCGTGCCGTGGGGCGAGAAGGCCCTGCCGCGCTATCTCGGTGAGGACCGGGCGGCGTGGCGCGAATACGACGCGGTCGCGCTGATCGAGGACGGGGCGAGGGCCGACCACCTGCTCGTCGATCAGGGCACGGCGGACAACTTCCTTGCAGAACAGCTGAAGACGCACCTCCTCGCCGAAGCCTGTGAAGCCGCCGGAATGCCCGCCACGATCCGGATGCAGGAGGGCTACGACCACTCCTACTTCTTCGTCTCGACCTTCATGGCGCAGCACGTCGCCTGGCACGCCGAACGGTTGAAGCGCTAGGCTTGCACCACCTTCTGCTCGATCGCACCGAAGATCGAGTGGTTGTCCGCATCGCGCATCTCGACCCGCACCGTGTCGCCCGGCTGCATGAAGCGCGTCTTCGGCTCGCCGTCGCGGATCGTCTCGATCATGCGGATTTCCGCGATGCAGGAATAGCCGAGCCCGCCGTCCGCGACGGGCTTGCCCGGACCGCCGTCGGGATCGCGGTTCGAAATCGTGCCCGAGCCGATGATCGAGCCCGCGCACAGCGAACGGGTCTTGGCCGCGTGCGCCACCAGCTGCGCCATGTTGAAGGTCGCATCGACGCCGACCTCGGCCCGGCCGAAGGGCTCGCCGTTGTAATCGACCATCAGCGGCAGGTGGACGAGGCTGTCCTTCCACGCTTCGCCCAACTCGTCGGGCGTGACCGCGACGGGGGAAAAGGCGCTCGCGGGCTTGGACTGGAAGAAGCCGAAGCCCTTGGCGAGTTCGCCGGGAATGAGGCCGCGCAGCGACACGTCGTTGACCAGCATGACGAGCTTGATGTGGCCCGCGGCTTCCTCCGGGGAAACGCCCATCGGCACGTCATCGACGATGACGGCGACCTCGCCTTCCATGTCGCAGCCCCATGCCACATCGCCCAGGGGAATGTCGCCGCGCGGCGGGAGGAAGCCGTCCGAGCCGCCCTGGTACATCAGCGGGTCGTGGTAGAAGCTTTCGGGCACCTCGGCGCCGCGCGCCTTCCTCACCAGTTCGACGTGGTTGATGTAGGCGCTGCCGTCGGCCCACTGGTAGGCGCGCGGCAGAGGCGAATGCGCCTCGCGCTCGTGGAAGCGCTCGCACGGCACGGCCTCGTGCTCGACATCGCGGGCAAGCACTTCGAGCTTCGGCGCGACTTCGGCCCAGTTGTCGAGCGCAGCCTGCAGCGTGGGGGCGATGTTGTCGGCGGCGCAGCAGCGGGTGAGGTCCTTCGAGACCACGACCAGCTTGCCGTCGCGCGTTCCGTCGTTGAGAGTTGCGAGTTTCATGGATAGTCCCTTTGCGGGTTGTCGTTCTGGTTGTCGGGATGGGCGCGCTGGAACTCTTCGAGCGCAAGGCAGGCCGCCTCGATCCGGATCATGCGCGGGCTCTGCGACAGGTCGTAATCGAACCGGCGGGCGTTGTAGAGCTGCGGGATCAGGACGGTCTCGAACAGGCCGGGCGCATCGAACAGGAAATCGCCGGTATCGAGCTGTTCGAGCCGCTTTTCGACCGGAACCAGCGTGCGCGCGAGCCAGTGGCGATACCACTCGCCGATCTCGCCTTGCGACTTGCCGTATTCCTCCTTGAGGTATTTCAGCACGGGCAGGTTCAGCGGCGCGTGGAGTTCGGTCGCGATGGCATAGGCGAGTTCGCGCGCGGTGTAGCGCTCCTCGATGTCCTTCGGCAGCAGCGGGCGGTCGGGATAGGCTTCGTCGAGCCATTCGATCAGCGCCATCGACTGCGCCCGGTCGCGCCCGTCCGCTTCCAGCATCGGGACCGAACCGAACGGGTTGCGGCTGGTGAAAGCCGCGTCCTTCTGCGCGGCTTCCAGCAGGTTGACGGGCACGTTCTCGTAATCGAGCCCCTTCAGCTCGAGCGCGATCCGCAGCCGGTAGCTGGTCGAGCTGCGGTAATAGCCGTAAAGCCGCATCGTCTCAGGCAAAGGCCGCAATCCCCGTGATCGCGCGCCCGAGGATCAGCGCGTGGACATCATGCGTGCCTTCATAGGTGTTGACCGTCTCGAGGTTCACGGCGTGGCGGATGACCTGGTATTCCTCGGAAATGCCGTTGCCGCCGTGCATATCGCGCGCCATCCGGGCGATGTCCAAAGCCTTGCCGACATTATTGCGCTTCACGATCGAGATCATGTCGGGGCTGAAGCGGTGTTCGTCCATCAGCCGCCCGACGCGAAGGCTCGCCTGGAGGCCGAGCGCGATGTCGCTCATCATGTCCGCGAGCTTCTTCTGGAACAGCTGCGTCGCGGCCAGCGGCCGGCCGAACTGGTGCCGGTCGAGCCCGTATTGCCGCGCCGCGTGGAGGCAGAATTCCGCCGCTCCCATCGCGCCCCACGAAATGCCGTAGCGCGCGCGGTTGAGACAGCCGAACGGCCCTTTCAGCCCCTCGACATTGGGCAGGAGCGCATCGGCGGGCAGCTTCACCTCGTCCATCACGATCATGCCCGTGGTGGAGGCTCGCAGGGAAATCTTGCCCTCGATCTTGGGCGCGGAGAGGCCCTCCATGCCCTTTTCGAGGACGAATCCGCGGATCGCGCCGCCGTGTTCCTCGGACTTGGCCCAGACGACGAAGACGTCCGCGAAGGGCGAATTGGAAATCCAGGTCTTGGAGCCGGAGATGACGTAGCCGTCGCCGTTCTTCTTCGCGACCGTCTTCATGCCGGCGGGGTCGGAGCCCGCGTCGGGTTCGGTGAGGCCGAAGCAGCCGATCAGCTCGCCGCTGGCAAGGCCGGGGAGGTATTTGCGGCGCTGCTCCTCGGAGCCATAGGCGTAAATCGGGTGCATCACGAGGGAGGACTGGACGCTCGCCATCGAGCGATAGCCCGAATCCACCCGCTCGATCTCGCGAGCGATCAGGCCATAGGCGACATAGGACGCGCCCGCGCCGCCGTATTCCTCGGGAATGGTCGCACCCAGCAGGCCCGCTTCACCCATCATCGGGAAAAGCTCGGGCGCGTCCACTTCATTGCGGAACGCCTCGATCACGCGCGGCTGGAGTGTCGATTGCGCGAAGCCGCGTGCGGCGTCGCGGATCATGCGCTCTTCTTCCGAAAGCTGGCTTTCGAGGTCGAAGGGGTCTTCCCAGTTGAAGGGGACGATGCCGCTTGCGGGCTTTTCGGGGGCCTGTTGGTCGGGGGCGGGGCCGTGCATCTGGTTACTCCTGAAACTTGTTTGCCTTTTCGCAGGTGTCGCCGCTCGCCGCAAGGGCGGGCGCGTCAGGAACGGGAAGGATAGATGCCCTGCGTGACGATGCAGAAGCGCACCTCGCGCCCGTCCCTGTCGTCCATGCCATCGAGATTGGGCAGCGCGAAGGTCGTGCGCCCGTCGCCGCCGTATTTCGTGCCGAGCAGCGAAAACAGCGCGGTGTTTGTCGAGATCTCCAGCAGCCGGCCGTCGGCGGGCAGCGTGCCGCGCGGGCAGAAATTGCCGGCGAAGACGAAAACTTCGGCGAGCATCCGGTCCTGCGCCTGCGCCGGGGCGGCTGGCAGGGCGGCAAGGCCGAGCGCCAGTGCGCTGGCCTTCACGATCGCGGTCTTCATGGCTTTCCCCTCATCTCGTGCCGCTTCGCCTTGGCGTGCGGCGGGGGAAAGATCAATCGCGCAGGCGCGTCAGGCGGCCGCCTCGAGCGCGTCGTTCACTGCCTCGATCACGTCGGCGGGCGGGCAGGGCTTTTCCAGCGTGCGCGCACCGGGAAAGCGCGCCGCGATTTCCTCGCGGCTGTGGAGCCCCGAATGGAAGATGATCGGCACGCCTTCGCTGGCGAGCTTTTCAGCGAATTCGAATACCATGCCATCATTCAGCTGGACGTCGAGAATGGCAAGGTCGGGCCGCTGTTTCTGGAAAGCGAACATCGCCGAGGAGATCCCGGCATGGGGACCTTCCACGCTATAGCCCGCTTCCTCGACCGTGTCGCGCAGGTCGAAGGCGACGATCATCTCGTCTTCGGCGACGAGAATATTCTGCGTCATTGGATGCCCTCCTGTCATTGCGTGCAAGTCTAACACGGATCGCCGCGCGATGCAGGAGGGGGTCAATACGTAGCCCCGCGTAAGGGTCAGGCGCCCCGGCCGAACCTGGCCTCGAAGGCGTCCTTGTCGCCTGAAACCAACAGCTTGGCCTGTTCGACCCACTGGTCGCGGCGGATGCGGCCCTGGAAGCGGCCAAGCTGAGCATCGATCCGGTCGATTTCCGCCTCGTCCCACTCGGCGATCTGCGCGAATCGGGTCACGCCGAGCTCGCCCAGCATGGTCGCGAGCTTGGGCCCGACTCCCTTGATGCGGGTCAGGTCATCGCTTTCGTCGCCAGCAGGAACGGGCGCGGGAGTCGGAGCAGGAGCAGGAGCAGGAGCCGGAGCAGGAGTAGGAGCCGGAGCGGGGGCGGGGGCGGACTCGGGTTCGGGCACGGGATCGCCCACCGTCGGCGCGACGCTCACGCCCGCTTCGGCATCGGCGCTTTCGCCCGCCGTCGCGATCCCGTGCGCGTTCGCCGTGGCCGAGGTCTCGCCAAGCGTCTTTTCGACTGCGCGCGGCGAATTGATCAGCGCTTCGTTCCGCCGCGGCTTTGGCGCGCCGTCGTCGAGAACGTCTCCCTTCTCGCGGTCCTCGGCACCGACGACCTTCGTCTTCTTGTTCGCGCGCATGAACAGCATGATCGCGATCACGAGGAAGACGAGGCCGATCAGGATCAGCGGCAAGGCGGAGGCAAAACTGTCGGACATGGTGCGGTGGTCTCTCCTGGTCGAACGGCGGAATCGCCGCGGGCCATGCCCTTAGCAGCGCAGACCCGTTCGCCCCAAGAGGGCTTCGCGCAAGCCGCCGTGATGTGCGCGGTGCGCCGAGCGTCCCGCTCAGCCGCCTTTCATCGCGTCGGCAAGCTCGGTGAGCTTGACGAATTCCTGCCGCCAGTAATCCTCGTGGCTCCCGGCAAGCGCGCGCGTGTCGGCGAAGGTGAAGCCGTTCATCAGCGTGTCGCCGCGCAGCAGCTGGCCGAAAGCGGCGACCGAGACGGCGAAGGCGAAGTCGTCCGCCGGCGCGCGGGCCGAATGGAAATCGTCGCTCATCACCACCGTGTCGATCAGTTTCGAGGTGTCGCCGTCGGGCAGCTTGTAGCGCAGCTTGACGTGCGCGGCCTCGGCCATGCGCAATTCCGCCTCGCTCGCGGGAGGGTCTTCGTAGCGCCGGGGGGCGATCCAGCCCTTCGCGCCGGTCGGCACGACTTCGTAGATCGCGGTGACCTGGTGGCCCGCGCCGATATCGCCCGCATCGACCGCGTCATTGTCGAAATCCTCTTCGCGCAAAACGCGGTTCTCGTAGCCGACGAGGCGATACTGGCCGATCACGGCGGGATTGAATTCGACCTGGATCTTCACGTCCTTGGCGATCGTGAAGAGGGTCGAACTCATCTCGTCGCCGAGCACCTTCTTCGCCTCGAGCGCGCTGTCGATATAGGCGTAATTGCCGTTCCCGTGATTGGCGATCTGCTCCATCATCGCTTCGTTGTAGTTGCCCGTGCCGAAGCCGAGCGTGGTCAGCGTGATGCCCGAATCGCGCTTCGCCTCGATCATCTCGACGAGGGCATCGCGGGTTCGCACACCGACGTTGAAATCGCCGTCGGTGGCGAGGATGACGCGGTTGACGCCGCCCTCGAGAAACGCGTCCTCGGCGATGTTGTAGGCAAGCTGCAGCCCCGCGCCGCCCGCGGTCGAGCCGCCTGCGGAGAGGCTGTCCAATGCGCGGCGGATTTTCGCAGTGTCGTTGGTCGGCTCGAGCACAAGGCCCGCCGCGCCCGCGTAGACGACGATCGAGACGCGGTCCTCTTCGCCCAGTTCGCCCGCTAGGCCCGCCAGCGCGGTCTTGACCAGCGGCAGCTTGTCGGGCGCGTTCATCGAGCCCGAGACGTCCATCAGGAAAACGAGGTTGGCAGGCGGTCGCTCGTCGCGGGCGATGTCATAGCCGCGCAGGCCGATCCGCATGAGGTAGCTGTCCTCGTTCCACGGCGTGCGCGCGACGTCGGTGGTGACGCTGAAGGGCACCTCGCGGCTTTCGGGTCGCGGATAATCGTAGCGGAAATAGTTGATCATCTCCTCGGTCCGCACGGCCGCCTTGGGCGGCATCATGCCGGTGGTGAGGAAACGGCGCGCATTGGCATAGGCGCCGGTGTCGACATCGACCGAGAAGGTCGAGACGGGCTCGGCCGAGACGAGCTTGACGGGCGAGACCTCCTCGCCCTCGTATTGCTCGCGCCCCGGGTCGGTCGCGACGCGGACCGGCGGGACATAGGCTTCGGCCCGTTCGCCGCGAAGGGCTCCGGTTCGATTGCGCGAGCCGGAAACAATCACCTGCTGGGGCGAATAGGCGGCCGACGGCGGGGGAGGCGGCGGAGGCGGAGGCGGCGGGGCTTCGGCGCGGCGGTCGGAGGAGGTGTCCCCGGTGCTCGCCATTTCGCCGCCCTGCTGCGCGGCGCAGCCCGCCAGCACCATGGCGAGCGCAAGACCGCCGGTGATCCGCCAATGTCGCATCCTGAATTCTCCCCGCTTGTGCATCCGCCCGCCATGAGGCCGCCGGGGCCGTGAATAACGACTGAACGTGCTGTAAGCGAGGTGAAATCTCCGCTCCAACCTGCTGGAATCAGGCCGCTTCGCCTTCCTTGGGCGGGGTGACGTTGCGGCGGAAGAGCACCTTGTCGTCCTCGTCGAAACCGCGCTTCCACACGACGAATCCATAGGTCGCGAGGATCGCCGGGATGCCGAAGACCAGTTCGATCCATTCGGGCAGGAGGGTGAAGGCGAAGCCCACAACCACGGCAGGCGCCGCCGCATGAACCAGCGCCCAGCGCCAGTTCGACACCGGCGCCTTGAGCAGCGTCTTGAGCACCATCGCCTTGACGAGGCTCGATGTCGCAAGCGCCAGCACCAGCGCGAGCGCCGCGCCCGCGGCCTTGAACCCCTCGTCGAGGCCGAGCGCGTTGCACGCCTCGATGAAACCGATGGTCAGCGCGCCCTGCAGCGCGATCACGCCGATGGAAATGGCGAGGTTCCGCTTCCTCGCGATATAGACCAGCACGCTTTCCGAGACGACCGCCATCGACGCGGCGACCTCGGCGGCGAGCAGCAGGGCGAGCGCGCCCGTACCCCCGACGATGGCCGGCCCGCCAAGGCCCATCACCGCCTCGCCCGGAATGCCGAGCGCGAGCGCGATGCCCGCCTGCAGCGCGATGATCCAGAAGCCGACCTGCCGCACCTGCGCTGCGATCGCGGCGAAATTGCCGGTCTTCAGGTTCTTGGTGATGACGGGCGAGAGGATCGGCTCGAAACTGGTCTTGAGCTTCTGCGGGAGGCTCGCGATCTGCTGGGCGAAGAAGTAGATGCCGACCGCCGCCGAGGAGGTGAACAGGCCGAGCAGGAAGACGTCGAGCAGCCGCGTGCCGCGCTCGATCACGTCGGCGCCGACCAGCGGCATCGCGCGGCTCGTCATCTTCGCGAGATAGCGCGGGCGCGGCCGCCAGCCTTTCGGCAGGCCGTAGGTGCGCAGGAAGGACCACAGGGCGGTCGCCAGCGCGGCATAGATCGAGGCGAGGAAGGCGAGTGCCAGCCCCGCTTCGCTGATCGCCGCGATGTAGAAGAAGCCGACCGCCGCGATCGAGCGCGTCCACGGCTCGACGATGGCGCGGGCGCGCACGGTGGTGGCGATGTCGTATTTATAGGCTTGCGCTGCAAGCAGGATCTCGGTCAGCGCGAAAGCGGGGATGCCTGCGATCATCCAGATGTCGAGATCGCTGTTCGTCCCGTTCGGGAACATCACCTCGGGAAACAGCAGCAGCACGCCGCAGATCGCCGCCGAGACGAGCAGCGAGGCGAACATCCCGTCGAACACGAGATTGACCGCGCTCGTACCCTCCTCGTCCGCGCCTTCGGTCAGCCGCTGGGCGAGGCCGCGTTTCTCCCCCAGCGCGCAGATCAGCGCGACGATCTCGACGATGACGAAGGCCGAGGCGAAGCGGCCCATGTCCTCGACCCCGTAGAGGCGGTAGCCGAGGAAGAGGAACGGGATGCCGCCCAGCGCGCGGATGACGAAGCCCAGCGTGTTGGTCCGCCCGCCCTTGGCGAGCGCCGCTATGTCGTCCGACCCCGAAACATCCGGCGTGGGGGAAGACGCGCGCTGGACGGGCGGCGTGTCGCTCACGGCCTGCGTTCCTGTTCGGACCGGAGCGGCCGGGCGAGCAGGGCGGCGACGACCTCGCGCGGCGGCTCGCCTTCGAGGATGGCGTTGACGGCGGCGACGATCGGCATGGCGATCCCGCGCTCTTCGGCCAGAGCGGCGAGGACGGGCGCGGTGAAGGCGCCTTCGGCGACCGTGGTGCGGTCGGCCATCAGGTCGGCGGCGCGCCCGCCTTCGCCCAGCGCCATGCCGAGCGAGAAATTGCGGCTGGAGGTGGAGGAACAGGTCAGCACGAGGTCGCCGAGGCCGCACAGGCCGGCAAGCGTTTCGGGCCGCGCGCCCAGCGCCTCGCCGAAGCGTAGCATTTCGGCATAGCCCCGCGCGATCAGCGCCGCGCGCGCGTTCTGGCCGAGCCCGAGCCCGTCGACCAGCCCGCAGGCAATGGCGAGGACGTTCTTGATCGCCCCGCCGATTTCCGCGCCGGTCACGTCGTCCGAGTAATAGGGCCGGAAGGTCGGGCGCGCGATCGCGGGCATCAGCCGCTCCCACTGCGCCTCGCCGCCCGAGCAGGCGAGCGTGATCGCGGTCGGCAGTCCGGCGGCGACCTCGTGCGCGAAGGTCGGGCCTGACAGGACCGCGATTTCGCTTGCCGGACAGGCTTCGCGCGCGACGTCGTTCATCAGGCGTCCGGTCCCCGCCTCGATGCCTTTCGAGCACAGGACAAGGTCGCGCGGCGCCTCGGCAAGCCCGGACAGCACCTTGCCCAGAACCTGCGCGGGCGTGACGGCGAGGACGATGTCGATGCCCGCGAGGTCGCCAAGTTCGCCCGTGGCGCGGATTGTCGGGGAAAGCTCCGCTCCTTTGAGAAACATCGGGTTGGCGTGCGTCTCGTTGATCGCCTCGACCACCTCGGCCTCGTAGGCCCACAGCAGCACCTCGCGCCCGTCGCTCGCGACCAGTTGGGCTAGCGCCGTGCCCCATGCGCCCGCACCGATGACGGCGATTTGGGCTCGCTCATCCTGAGCCTGTCCAAAGGTCATGCCTTCACTCCCGCGCCCCGCACCGCCTCGGCTTCCGGGTCGAGCGGCCAGCGCGGCCGCGCCTTGATATCGAGCGGGTCGCCCGCGCCCGCGTCGAGCGCCAGCCGCTCGCAGCCGGCCCAGGCGATCATCGCCGCGTTGTCGGTGCACAGCGCGAGCGGCGGGGCGACGAAGCGCATCGCATGGCGCGCGGCGAGTTCCTCCAGCGCGGCGCGCACCGACCGGTTCGCCGCGACCCCGCCCGCCACGACCAGCGCGGGCAAAGGCCCGCTGCGGCCAAGCGAATGTTCGAGCCTGTCGGTCAGGCAGTCCACAGCCGCCTGCTGGAACGCGGCGGCGATGTCGGCGGGGGCGTGTTCGCCGCTTTCATGCGCGCGCAGCACCGCGCTTTTCAGCCCGGCGAAGGAGAAATGCGGTTCTTTCGAGCCCGCGAGAGGGCGGGGCAGGCGCAGCTTCGACGCATCGCCCTCGCGCGCGAGCCGCTCCACAGCCGGGCCTCCGGGATAGCCCAGCCCGAGGATCTTCGCGGTCTTGTCGAAAGCCTCGCCCAGCGCATCGTCGATGGTGGTGGCAAGGCGGCGGTAGCGGCCCACGCCTTCGACCGCGAGGATCTGGCAATGCCCGCCCGAAACCAGCAGCAGGAGATAGGGGAAGGCGAGCCCCGCATCGGCCAGCCGCGGGGACAGCGCGTGGCCTTCGAGGTGGTTCACCGCGAGCAACGGCTTATCCGCCGCCATGGCAAGCGCCTTGGCGCTGACGAGGCCGACCATCACCCCGCCGATCAGCCCCGGCCCGGCGGTCGCGGCGATGGCATCGACATCCTCCAGCGACATCCCCGCCTCGGCCAGCACATTGCCCACCATCGGAGCAACCCGGTCGGCATGGGCGCGCGCGGCGATTTCGGGCACGACGCCGCCATAGGGCGCGTGCTCGGCCTCCTGGCTGGCGATCCGCTGGGCGAGGATCGTGCGGTCGGCGGCGACCAGCGCCACGGCGGTTTCGTCGCAGCTCGATTCGATGCCCAATACGAGCGGGCGAGCGGGCGGGTGCGCCGGGATGGGGGAAGGGCGGGTCATGGCGCTTCCACTTAAGCCTTGTCGGGGCTAGAGCAAGCGCAGCCATGAGCCATTCACCGCAAGACAGCGCCTCCGGCCCCTATCGCATCCGCCTCGGCACGCGCGAATCCCCGCTTGCCATGGCGCAGGCCCACGAAACCCGCGCGCGCCTGTGCGCCGCCCACGGCTGGGACGAAAGCGAGGTCGAGATCGTCCCCGTCGTCGCGAGCGGCGACAAGGTGCTCGACCGCCCCTTGGCCGAAATCGGCGGCAAGGCGCTGTGGACGAAAGAGCTCGACGCATGGCTCGGCGAAGGGCGGATCGATGCGGCGGTCCATTCGGCCAAGGACGTCGAGACGATCCGGCCTTCCGAATTCCACTTCGCCGCCTTCCTGCCGCGCGCGGACCGGCGCGACTGCCTCGTCGGAGCCGACAGCATCGCCGCGATCCCGCAGGGCGCGGTGGTGGGGACCAGCGCCCCGCGCCGCGCCTCGCAGCTCCTCAATCTGCGCCCCGATTGCAAGGTCGTGACCTTTCGCGGCAATGTCGCAACGCGGCTAAGCAAGCTCGATGCGGGCGAGGCCGACGTGACCTTCCTCGCCGCCGCCGGGCTCGAGCGGCTGGGGCAAAGCGCGGTCGGCCATGCGCTCGAGACCGGCGAATGGATACCCGCCGCCTCGCAGGGGGTGATCGCGATCGAATGCCGCGCCGATGCGCCCGAAGTCACCGCGCTGCTCGCCGCGATCGACCACGCGCCGACGCGCGCCGAACTCGAGGCCGAACGCGCGCTGCTCGCCGCGCTGGGCGGAACCTGCCATTCGCCGGTCGCGGTGCTGTGCGAAGCGCAAGGCGACACGCTCGCCATGCGCGCCGCGCTGTTCAGCCCGGACGGAAGCGAGCGGGTCGAGGGCACGGCAAGCTTCGCGCCCGGCGATCACGGCCCGGTCGCCGCGCTCGCCGACGACCTGCTCGGCCGCGCGTCTCCCGCCATTACCGAGCATTTCCGAACCACCGCATGACGCGCCGCGTGATCGCCGTGCGGCCCGAACCGGGGCTGGCAGCGACGCTCGCACGGGCGCGAGAAATGGGGCTGGAGGCCGAGGGCGAGGCGCTGTTCGAAGTCCGCCCGCGCGACTGGACCGCGCCCGATCCCGGCGCAATCGACGCCCTGCTGGTCGGTAGCGCCAATGCCTTCGCGCACGGCGGGGAGCAGCTTGCCCGGTTTACGGACAAGCCCGTTCACGCGGTCGGTGAAAAGACCGCAGAGGCTGCACGCGCGGCGGGGTTCGCGGTCGCCTCGACCGGAGCGGGCGGCTTGCAGAACGTCCTCGATGCGCTTCCGCCGCCCGCCCGCCTGCTGCGCGTCGCGGGGGCGAAGCACGTCCCGCTCGATGCGCCGCAGGGAATCTCGATCGCCACCGTCATCGCCTATGAAAGCGCGCCCCTGCCGCTGTCTGAAAGCCTTGCCGCGAGCCTTGGCGAAGGCGCGCTTGTCCTGCTCCATTCGGGCGAGGCGGCGCGCCATTTCGCCTCCGAATGCCGCAGGCTCGGGGTCGATCGGGCCGCGCTCGACCTTGCCGCGCTCGCCCCGCGCGTGGCCGAGGCGGCGGGCGAGGGCTGGCGCGCCGTCCATGTCGCGCCCGAGCCTTCGGACGCAGCGCTCCTCGAAATGGCGCATGGTCTGGTGACATGACATTTGCGAATGACAGGTGCATAGCTTGCATCAAACCTGCCCGGAGGCGCGATCCCGCGAAGGGACGCTGGCGCCGGGCGCAAGGAACGAAGTAGATGGAATCGAAATACGGGAGCCGCCGCAAGACCTCGCCGACCCGGAGCGTCCTCTGGGCGGGGCTGGCCGCTTTCATCCTCGGCGCGCTGCTGGCGGGCTATGTCGTGTGGTACAACATGGACGCCGCGCGCGAACGGCTCGCCGCGAGCCTGCCCGAAGCGGCCGCTTCGCCCGACAGTCCGCCTTCGCCTGCCGCCAGCCCGAGCGCGCTGCCGAGCGCGCCGCTTTCGCCCAGCCCGAGCCCGCTTGCCGAGGCGCTCGAAGGCGACGATGCCGAAAGCGCGGTCGAGGCGGTGACTCGCGTGGCCGAGCAACAGGGCGGGATCGAACAACGGATCGCTGCGGCCGAACAGCGCCTCACCCGGCTCGACCTGCAGGCACAGGCGGCGGCCGGGAATGCGGCGCGGGCCGAGGCGCTGCTGATCGCCTTCGCCACCCGCCGCCTGATCGAGCGCGGGGACGAACTCGGCTACCTTGCCGACCAGTTGCGGCTGCGCTTCGGCGACGAGCGGCCCAATGCGGTCAACACGATCATCACCTTCTCGCGCCGCGAACAGCCGATCCGGCTCGACACGCTGGTCGCCCGGCTGGATGGTCTGGGGCCGCAATTGCGCGAGAGCGAGGAAGGCCCGTCGTGGGAGCGGTTCAAGCGCGAATTGTCGCAGCTTTTCGTGATCCGGCGGGAAAGCACGCCGTCGCCGCAGCCCTCGCGGCGGCTCGAACGGGCGCGCTGGGCGCTCGAGCAGGGGCGGATCGACAGCGCGATCGAGGAAGTGCGCGGGATGCCGGGCGCGGCCGCCGCCGAGGCGTGGATCGAGGATGCCGAAAGGTATCGCGACGTGATGATCGCGCTCGAAAACATCGAAAGCGCCGCCGTGCTCGACCAGCGCGGCCTGCGCGATCGCGAGGGCAACCTTGTCAACCAGCCGAGCCCGGTCGGCGGGGGCGAGTAGCTCTCAGGCGCGCAATAATTCGGGCAGATCGCCCGAGACGCCGCGCGCCTCGTCCATGAAGAAGGTCTTGAGCACGGGCGTGCGCTGGACCGCCGACATACCGAGCCGCCGCACCGCCGAGGCGGTCTTGCCGGGCACGCCGAACAGGCGGGTGAGCCCGTCGGTCGCGAGCGCCACCATGAAACTGTCGAGCCCGCGCCAGTTCTCGTAGCGCTTGAGCAGCTGCGGATCGCCCGGATCGAGGCCGATTTCGGCCCCATCGGCCAGCACCTCGACCAGCGCCCCGACGTCGCGCAGGCCGAGATTGAGCCCCTGTCCCGCGATCGGGTGGATGCCATGCGCGGCATCGCCTACCAGCGCCAGCCGCTCGTCGGTGATCTTGGCCGTGTGGTGGAAGCCCAGCGGCCAGCTCGACCTTTGCCCGACCGACAGCACCTTGCCGAGCACGCCGCCCATGCGCTTTTCGACCTCGGCGAGGAAGGCGCGGTCGCCCAGCTTCATCACGCCCTTGCCGTCCTCTTCCGACACGGTCCACACCAGCGAGGAGCGGTGCGTCCCGTCCGCTTGCGTCTTCATCGGCAGCAGCGCGAAGGGGCCGGCGGGGTAGAAGATCTCCCACGCGACGTTGTCATGCGGCTTTTCGTGGGTGAGCCCGGCGATGATCGCGCGGTGGTGGTAGTCCCACTTGGCGATGGTGATGCCCGCAGCCTCGCGCGTGGGCGAGCCGCGCCCTTCGGCGGCGACCATCAGCCGGCCCTTGAGCTTGCGCCCGTCGGCGAGGCTCGCGGCGACGCCAAATTCGCTGCGCTCGCGCGTCGTCACCTCGGCCTTGGCGACCCAATTCACAAGCGGCTCGGCGGCGGCGGCTTCGAACAGGGCGAGGCGAAGGCGGCGGTTGGGGAACATCCGCCCCAGCGTGCCTTCGTGCGGTTCGGGCTGGAAATCGAGCCTTCCGGGCTTGTTCTGGTCGGTCACCGCGATGCTCGCGATGTCGCAGGCGAATTCCTCGAGCCCGTCTGCGATGCCGATATTGGCGAACAGGTGCCACGACGCGGTCGAGATCGCGGTCGCGCGGTCGTCGAAGCCCTCGGCGGTGAGTTCCGCCGGGTCGGCGCGGTCGACGACATGGCTCGAAAGCCCCTTCTTCGCCGCCGCGAGGGCGAGCGTCATGCCGACGAGCCCTCCGCCCAGGATCAGGAGGTCGCGGGTTTCGTCATCGGCGCTCATCGTCTCGTCACCTGCCATCGGGTTTGTGTTTGGCGGGCACGCATCCTATCTCGCCCGCACTGACCCCGGCATCTAGGGGTTTCAGGCGTATAGAGGCAAGATTGTTCGCTGCACCCCGTATTGCCCCCCCTGCATTGTCGGCTGCATGGCTGAAGGCGCTCGCCGCGCTGTGGCTCGCTCTGTGCGCGGTCGCGGCGACGGCGCAGGACGCGCCGCTGGCCCCCCCGCGCTTCGGTGACGAGAACATCGCGGTCGAGCTGCTGTCGGAAGGCGCTCCTGAGCCGGGCGAGACATGGATGCTGGCCCTGCGCTTCACACCTTCCGCCCCCGAATGGCACGGCTACTGGCGCAATCCGGGCGATGCGGGGCAGGGGATGGTGCTCGAATTCGACCTGCCGGACGGATGGGAAGCGGGAGAGCCGCTCTATCCCGTGCCCGAGACGCTGGTGATCGGCGGTCTGATGAACCACATCTACGAAGGGCGCTACGCCGTGCTGGTTCCGGTGGAGGTGCCGGAGGATGCGGCGTTCGGGGGCATCCCGCAGGTCCGCGCACAGGTCGAATACCTCGCCTGCACCGACCGGGTCTGCGTCCCGCAGGACGCGCTGGTGACGGCGCGCCCCGGCGGAGATTTCGCGCGCTGGCGGGCGGAGGTCGCGCCGCTGCTCGACGCGCGGGCGCGCTTCGCGGTGACGGGCGAGGCGCTTCGCCTCGCGATCCCGCTGCCCGCATCGGTCGAGCTCGCGGAGCCGCACGTCTTCATCGGCAACGAACGCCTCGTCGATTACGCCGCCGACCAGACCTTCCGCCGCGACGGTGACCTGCTCACCGCCGAAATCCCGCTCGACGAGTACCGCGACGGCGAGCCCGGCAGCGTTTCCGGCATAATCGCGTTCGGTGGCGGGGCGGGGGTCCGCTTCGAAGCCGATCAAGGTGCAGTCCCCGCGGGCGGCGAGGTGATCGCCGGGCCTGCCGAAGCCGCTACCCCGCCCCTGTGGACGCTGGCGCTGGGCGCGCTCGTCGGCGGGCTCCTCCTCAACATCATGCCCTGCGTCTTCCCCATCCTCAGCCTCAAGGCGCTGAGCCTTGCCCGCGCGGGCGAAAGCGAGGCGGCGGCGCGCGTTGAGGGCGTGGCCTATACGCTCGGAGTCGTGCTTGCCTGCGTCGGACTGGGCGCTGTCATGCTCGCCCTGCGCGCGGCGGGCGAGCAGGTCGGCTGGGCGTTCCAGTTGCAGGAGCCGGGCGTGGTCGTCGCGCTGCTGCTTCTCGCAAGCGTCATCACCGCCAATTTCGCGGGCGTGTTCGAGCTTCCGAGCATTTCCACCGGCCACGGCGCGCGCCGGGGCGCGGGCGGGGCCTTCGCGACCGGCCTGCTCGCCGCCTTCGCCGCGACGCCCTGCACCGGGCCGTTCATGGCGGCAGCATTGGGCGCGGCGCTGCTGCTGCCCGCGCCGCTCGCGCTGGTGCTGTTCGCGATGCTCGGGCTGGGGCTGGCGCTGCCGTTCCTCCTCTTGGGCTTCGTCCCCGCGCTGCGCCGCCGCCTGCCGAAGCCCGGCGCGTGGATGGAGCGGTTTCGCCGGATCATGGCGATCCCGATGGGCCTGACCGCGCTCGCGCTCGTCTGGCTGACGGTGCAACTCGGCGGGCGCGGCTTCGGCCTGTTCGCGCTCGTCACCGTGTTCGGCGTGGTGCTCGCGCTGTGGGTCGTCGGGCGGCTGCAGCAGGCGGGCAAGATGGCCTGGCCCGCCTTCGGCCTCGTCGCCGCGCCTTTCCTGATCTTCGGCGCCTTCGCGATGCCCTATGGCTACGAGCCGCGCAGCGAGCGCATGGCGGAAAGCCTGCTCGACCCCGTGCCCTTCTCGAAGGAAGCGCTGGCGGAGGCGCGCGCTACGGGCAGGCCGGTCTTCGTCTGGTTCACCGCCGACTGGTGCGTCACCTGCAAGGTCAACGAAAGCGTCGCGATCGAGCGCGAGGCGACGAAGGAGGCGTTCGAGGCGGCGGGCGTCATCCCGATGGTCGGCGACTGGACCGTGCGCGACGAGGAAATCACGGCCTTCCTGTCCGAGCAGGGCGCGGCGGGCGTGCCGCTGTACCTGTGGTACGAGCCCGGTGCGGCGGAGCCCGAGCAGCTGCCGCAGGTGCTCACCCCCGACAGCCTTGCCGAGCGCGCTCGCGCTACCCGCTGACCGCGCGGCAGGTCTCGACGAGCTCCATCGGCAGCGGGCTTGGAGCGAGTTCGACCATCCCCGCGCCGGGCAGGGTCGCGGTCAGCTTGCGCGGGCCGGCGAGCGGCTCCCACTCCTCGCTCGCCGCGTCATGCGTGCCCTGCCACACGCGCAGCTTTCCCGCCTCGGTCGCATCGACCGGCAGCCGCCCGACATGGCCGTTGCCGATCAGCGCGAGCATCGCCTCGGCCCCCTCGTCGGCGGGAGCGAAGCGGGTGATGGTGAGCGTGCCCGCCGCCCGGTCGCAGGCGAGCGCGATCAGCGCCGGTTCGCCCGGGATGCCGTAGACGATCCGGTCTGCGGCCTTCGCGCTTTTCGCCCAGACGGCCCCCTCGGCCTCGGGCGAGGGCAGGGGGGCGGAGGCGAAGACCGGCTCCGCCACGGGCGCTTCGCGGGTCAGCGTCTCGTCGGTCGGCGGCGGCTTGCAGGCGGCAAGGCCCGTCGCGAGCGCCCCCGCCACAAGCAGCGCGAGCGCGCGCCTCATCGGGCCTTGATGAAGGCGCGGATGTCGGCGCTGAGCTTGGCGCGGTCCTCGTCGCGGATATACATCATGTGGCCCGCGTCGTAGTAATGCCAGCTCAGCCGGTCCTGCGGGATGCCGTAGCGGTTGAGCGACAGCTCCGCCCCGAAGAAGGGCGTGGCGAAATCGTACCACCCCTGCGCGACGAAAGTGCGAAGGTCGCTGTTCTGGCGCATCGCCTGCCCGATGAAGGGCGCGACGTTGAGATAGGCCCCGCGCCCGAATCCGCCGAGCGTCCAGTCCCAGTTGCGCCCCGGGTCGCGCCCGATCGAATTGTAGCCGCGGTCGGTTTCGTAGCCGAGCGTCTCGCGCGCCCACTGGTTGATCGCGGCGGTGTAGCCCGCGTCGATCCCGTAGAAGCTCGGGTCGTTGTCGGGATATTCGCCGGCATTGTCGTAGTCCCTGCCGGTGTAGCGCGCATCGAGCCGCCCGATGGTGAGCCCGCGGTCGCGCAGCAGTTCCTTGTAGAAGCGCTGGCTGGTGACGCGCAGGTTCGCCTGTTCGAGATATTCGGGCGAAAGGCCGGTGAGCTGCGCCATCCGGTCGCGCACGGCGGCGAATTCCTGCGGGCCGATGTCCTGCCCTTTCAGGAGGGCGCTGGCATAGGGGCCGAGCGCGAAGGCGCGCGCTTCCTCGGCCACGGCTTCGGCGGATTCGCCCTCGATGACGCCGTGATACCACGCCGCTGTCGCCATGTTGGGTAGTGTGACGACATAGGCCATCTCGTTGCCCGGCGTCGGCTCGCGCATGGCGAAATCGAGGATGGTCGAGATCAGGATCAGGCCGTTCAGGGCCACGTCGTTGTAGGTCGAGCCTTCGAGCTCGTCGACCACCATCGCGGTGCGGGTCGTGCCGTAGCTTTCCCCGCCGAGATATTTCGGGCTGTTCCAGCGCCCGTTGTCGTTGATCCAGCGGCGGATGACCTCGGCGACCGCGCGGGCGTCCTGCCTCAGGCCGTAGTATTTCTTGGGGTCCGTGCCCTTGGTGAGGTAGGAATAGCCCGTCCCCGGCGGGTCGATGAAGACGAGGTCGGCAACGTCGAGCAGGCTCTCCGGGTTGTCGACGATCGGATAGGGCGGCGCGCCGTCGTCGCGCGCGTCGGAGGGGATCGCGACCCGCTTCGGCCCGAAAGCGCCCATCTGCAGCCAGACCGAGCCCGAACCCGGCCCGCCGTTGTAGATGAAGAAGACCGGGCGCGAGGTGTCCCTGGGGTCCTTCACATAGGAGGTCGTGACGATCACCGCCTCGGGATTGCCCTCGTCCGATTTTAGGATCGTCTCGCCAATGGTGGCGGTGTAGTCGATCCGCTGCCCGCCGAAAGTGCCCGACAGCTTGCGCGTCTTGACCTGCGGGTCGATCTGCGTGGCTTCTGATTTCGCGCTGCCTTCGTCCTGCGCGGCGAGGGGAGCGGCCATGGGAGCGGAAAGGGCGATAAGCGAGGCGGCGGCGAGCGCGCCGATCAGTCTGGTGTTCATGGCGCGTGGTGTTGGCAGGCTTCCGGCAGGGCTGCAAGAGGCCCGCCCGGCGCTATCGACGAACGGCCTACGGCTTCCCGCCCATGCGTTTTGCCCTGACCTTGCCGTAGCGGGTCTTGCGCGTGCCAGGCTTGCCTTCGTTCGAGCGGCCGACGCGGGGCGCCTTCTTCTCTTCGTCGGGCAGGCCGAGTTCGTCCGCTTCGAGCCGGCGGATCTCGTCGCGCAGGCGGCCGGCTTCCTCGAATTCGAGGTTCGCGGCCGCATCGCGCATCCGTTTCTCGAGGTCTTCGATGTAGCTGCGCAGGTTGTGCCCGACGAGGTTGTTGCGCTCTTCGTCGCCGGTTTCGACCGTTACGCTATCCTGCGATGCGGTGTCGGCTACGATGTCGGCGATCTGGCGGCGGATCGTCTGCGGGGTGATGCCGTGTTCCGCGTTGAACGCCTCTTGCTTGGCGCGGCGGCGGTCGGTTTCGGCCATCGCGCGTTCCATGCTGCCGGTGATGCGGTCGGCGTAGAGGATCACGCGGCCATCGACATTGCGCGCGGCGCGGCCGATGGTCTGCACCAGCGAGGTTTCCGAGCGCAGGAAGCCCTCCTTGTCGGCATCGAGAATGCACACCAGCCCGCATTCGGGAATGTCCAGCCCCTCGCGCAGGAGGTTGATGCCGACGAGCACGTCATAGACCCCCATGCGCAGGTCGCGGATAAGCTCGATGCGCTCGAGCGTCTCGACGTCGGAATGCATATAGCGGACCTTGACCCCGGCCTCGTGCATGAATTCGGTCAGGTCCTCGGCCATCCGCTTGGTCAGCGTGGTGACGAGCGTGCGGTAGCCCTTCTGGGCGGTTTTCTTGCATTCCTCGATGCAGTCCTGGACCTGGTCCTCTACGGGTCTGATGTCGACCGGGGGATCGATGAGGCCCGTGGGGCGGATGACCTGTTCGGCGAAGACCCCGCCGGTCTGCTCCATTTCCCACGGCCCCGGTGTGGCCGAAACGCAGAAGGTCTGCGGGCGCATCGCGTCCCATTCGTTGAACCGCAGCGGGCGGTTGTCGATGCACGAAGGCAGGCGGAAGCCGTATTCGGCGAGCGTCAGCTTGCGCCTGTGGTCCCCGCGCGCCATCGCGCCGATCTGCGGCACGGTCTGGTGGCTTTCATCGACGAAGAGGAGCGCGTTTTCGGGCAGGTATTCGAACAAGGTGGGCGGCGGCTCGCCCGGCAGGCGGCCGGTGAGGAAGCGCGAATAGTTCTCGATCCCGGCACAGCTTCCCGTGGCGGCGATCATCTCGAGGTCGAAATTGGTGCGCTGTTCCAATCGCTGGTGTTCGAGCAGCTTGCCTTCCGCTTCCAGCTCCTTGAGCCGCTCGGCCAGTTCGAAACGGATCGCTTCCATCGCCTGCTTCATCGTCGGGCCGGGCGTCACGTAGTGCGAATTGGCATAGACCCGCACCTTGTCGAGGCTCGCGCCCTTCTTGCCGGTAAGGGGGTCGAATTCGCTGATCTCCTCGATCTCGTCGCCGAAGAAGCTGATGCGCCACGCCGTGTCCTCGTAGTGCGAGGGGAAAATTTCGAGACTGTCCCCGCGCACCCGGAAGGAGCCGCGCGCGAAGGCGACGTCGTTGCGCTTGTATTGCAGGGCGACGAGCTTGCGGATCAACTCGCGCTGGTCGACCGTCTCGTCCTTTGTGATGTCGAAGATCATCGCCGAATAGGTCTCGACCGACCCGATCCCGTAGAGGCACGAAACGCTCGCCACGATCACCACGTCGTCGCGTTCGAGCAGGGCGCGGGTGGCCGAATGGCGCATCCGGTCGATCGCCTCGTTCACGCTCGATTCCTTCTCGATATAGGTGTCGGAGCGCGGCACGTAGGCTTCGGGCTGGTAGTAGTCGTAGTAGCTGACGAAATATTCGACCGCGTTCTCGGGAAAGAAGCTCTTGAATTCGCCGTAGAGTTGCGCTGCGAGGATCTTGTTGGGCGCGAGCACCAGCGCAGGCCGCTGCAATTCCTCGATGACCTTCGCCATGGTGAAGGTCTTGCCCGAGCCCGTCACGCCGAGCAGCACCTGGGTCTTGTCGCCGCCGCGCGCGCCTTCGACCAGTTCGCGGATCGCGGTCGGCTGGTCGCCCGCCGGTTCGTAGTCCGAGACGAGCTTGAACCTCTTGCCCGGCATCGACTTTTCGGGCCGGGCGGGGCGGTGGGGGGTGAAATCCTCGCCGGTTTCCGGTTCGTCGAGGCCGCGGCGGATGACAAGCTGGCTCATGCCCGCGATATGCGGAGCGCAAGGCCGGTTGTGAAGTGTCTCCCATGCTTCTAGCCTCTCACCCGGACACGAAAGATGCCGGGTTCCGGCGGAGAGGGACGGGGGAATGATGAATTTGAACAGCCTTGCTATCGCTTGCGTCGGAATCGGGTTCGCTGCGGCGATCACCGTGCCCGATGCGCTGTCCGCGCAGGTCGAGCCGCCCGAAATGCGCCCCGAAACGGGCAAGTACAGCGCCGACATCACGGTGCAGCAGGTCGATATTCCCGGCGCGCCGCCGCAGATGGCGGACATGATGACCCGGATGATGAGCCGCCGGACGACCTATTGCCTGACCGAAGAGGACGTCGAGGAAGGCTACCGCGCCATCACCCGCCGTTCGCAGGGCGAAGACGGCGAGGACTGCACCTATGACCGCTTCACCATGGAGGGCGGGGAGCTCGACGCGCAGATGACCTGCCGTGTGGACGGGCGGACGATGACCATGACGATGGAGGGCACGGGCACGCCGACCTCCTCGGACATCACGATGACGATGAACGGCGACATGGGGGTGGGGCCGGGCACGATCCGGATGCGCGTGATCCACCAGCGGCTCGGCCCGTGCTGAGCCGGGGCGGGAACGCTCGGGAAAACGGTTAGAGGGAGGATGTGAGAATGAAAAGAATGGTGTTTGCGCTGGCTGCGCCCGCCCTGCTGGCGGCCTGCGGCGGCGATGCCGATGAAAGCACCGCTGGCGGCGAAACCGCCGCAGCAGGCGAGGAGCTGAGCATGGGCGAAGTCGCCGAGCGCGCGCGCGAAGGCACGGTGCGCCCGCAGCCCGGCCAGTATCGCAGCACGGTCGAACTGGTCGAGCTCGACATCCCCGGCGCGCCCCCGCAGGCGGCCGAGATGATGCGGTCCAGCATGGCCCAGACCAACGAATTCTGCCTCACCGAGGAAGACGTCGAGGAAGGTTTCCGCCAGCTCGCCAGCCAGCCGCAGGGCGGCGACTGCAAATTCAGCAAGTTCGACGTCGACGGCGGCGCGATCGATGCCGCGATGAGCTGCTCCAATCCCGGCGGCGGCACGGTCGACATCACCATGGAGGGCACGGGGCGCGAGACGTCTTCCGAATTCACCATGACGATGTCTGGCAATCTCGGCGGGACCGGCGAAGGCTCGATGACCATGAAGCAGACGAGCGAGCGGATCGGCGACTGCCCGGCGGGCTGAACTGCCTGAAAGAGCGGAGCGGGCCGAGCGGGCCTCGCGGTGGCCATCGATGCGCGCGAAACCAAATTCTTCACCGGACATTCAGTCGGCGGAGATATGAAGGTTGCATGACATCGAACGCTTTCCTTGACGGCCTGCACAAACTCGCCGCGCGCGTGACGGGCGAGGGCGTCAAGGATGGCGAAGGTGCCGGGGACGGGCAGCAGCCCCGCTCGGCCCGCCTCGTCCTGACCGAAAACGAGCTTGCGCGCCGCATCGCGCTCGCGCGGGAAGATCATCCGGAAGAGGAGCACGGCAAGCCGCCGCTCGCGCGGCTGGTGGGCGAATTCGATTTCCTCGCCGAGCCGTTCCGGCGGATGGTCCGCACGATTCCCGTCGAGCCCTGCGACCGGCCGCGCACGGTCATGATCCTGCCCGGCTTCGCCACCCAGCCGCGCCGGATGCGCTACATGGCGCGCCATCTCGAGCGCGCCGGGCACACCGCCAAGCGCTGGGGGCTGGGGTTCAACTGGGGCCCGGACGAGGCCAAGTTCGAGCGGCTCGAGGCGCGCCTGCTCGACCTTTACGAACGCGCGGGCGAGCCGGTCGTGCTGCTCGGCTGGAGCCTTGGCGGGCTGTTCGCGCGCGAACTGGCCAAGCGCCACCCCCACGCGGTGTGCAAGGTCATCACGATGGGCTCGCCCTTCTCGGGAAGCCCGCGGGCCAACAATATGTGGCGGGTCTACCAGTTCATCACCGGCCACCGGGTCGACCAGCCGCCGATCGACGTCGACCTCAGGACCAAGCCGCCGTGCGAGACGGTCGCCATCTGGAGCCCCAATGACGGCGCGATCGCTCCGCGCAGCGCGGCGGGCTACCCGGGTGAGCGCGACCGCGCGATCGCGCTGCGCTGCACGCACATGGGCTACACCTATGCGCCCGAGGCGATCCGCACCGTGCTCGCCGAACTGCGCCGCATTCCCGACTGACCGCACGGTTTCGGGCGCTCGGGCGCGCTCGCCTCTTTATTTTTCCCCTGCGCCGGTTACACTCTATCCTTCGCGGGCGCAGCATTCTTGCGCGGTCGCGGTTCGCAAATCGGCCCGGGGGGTGAATGACGCGAGAGGCGCAGCAGGAATCCGTCGATTTCGACGAGATGCACGATGCGCAGGGCAACACGCGCGAAGCCTACCGCGACTATTGCGACTGGTTCAACACACAGGAACCCGCCTCGCTCCGCCGCAAGGACAAGGAAGCCGACGACACTTTCCGCCGCACCGGCATCACTTTCAACGTCTATGGCGAGGACGAGGCGGAGGAACGCCTGATCCCCTTCGACATCGTGCCGCGCATCATCACCGCGCCCGAATGGCGCAGGCTTAGCCGCGGGATCGAGCAGCGGGTGCGGGCGCTCAATTCCTTCCTCTACGATATGTATCACCGCCAGGAGATCGTGCGCGCGGGCCGCGTGCCCGAACGCCTGTTCCGGCATAACGATGCCTGGCTTGCCAACATGGTCGGCTTCACCCCGCCCGGCGGCATCTACACCCACATCGTCGGCATCGACCTCGTGCGCACGGGGCCGGACGACTTCTTCGTGCTCGAGGACAATGCGAGGACGCCCTCGGGCGTCTCCTATATGCTCGAAAACCGCGAGACGATGATGGCGATGTTCCCGGACCTGTTCAGCAAGGTGCCGGTCGAAAGCGTCTCGGACTACCCGCGCCGCCTCGCCCGCAGCCTCGCCGCCTGCGCGCCGCGGGGCCAGGCGAGCGGGGAGGGCGGCAAGCCGACGGTCGCGGTGCTCACGCCGGGCATTTTCAACTCGGCCTATTTCGAACACGCCTTCCTCGCCGACCAGATGGGCGCCGAACTGGTCGAGGGCAGCGACCTGCGCGTGGTCGAGGGCAAGGTGCAGATGCGCACGACGCGCGGCTACAAGCCGATCGACGTGCTCTATCGCCGGGTCGACGATGACTATCTCGACCCGCTCACTTTCAACCCCGACAGCGTGCTGGGCGTGCCGGGCATCATGGACGTCTACCGCGCCGGCGGCATCACCATCGCCAACGCGCCCGGCACGGGCATCTGCGACGACAAGGCGATCTATTCCTTCATGCCCGACATCGTCGAGTTCTACACCGGCGAGAAACCCCTGCTGCCCAATGTCGAGACGTGGCGCTGCGCCGACCGCGAGAGCCTCGCCTACGTGCTCGACAATCTCGATGAACTGGTGGTCAAGGAAGTCCACGGCTCGGGCGGCTACGGGATGCTGATCGGCCCGACCGCGACGAAGAAGCAGATCGCCGAGTTCCGCAGGAAGCTCGAGGCGGCGCCCGAAAACTACATTGCCCAGCCGACGCTCTCGCTCTCGACCTGCCCGATCTACACGAAGAAGGGCCTCGCCCCGCGCCATGTCGACCTGCGCCCCTTCGTCCTCGTCAGCCCGAACGGGGTCGAGATCACGCCGGGCGGCCTTACCCGCGTGGCGCTGAAAAAGGGCTCGCTGGTGGTCAATTCCTCGCAAGGGGGCGGGACCAAGGACACGTGGGTGCTCAAGGACTGATGGAGGAGGCGCGCTGATGCTAGGCCGGATGGCGAATGCGTCCTTCTGGATGTTCCGCTATCTCGAGCGGGCGGAGAACACCGCGCGCCTGATCGAGGCGGCGCTGCGCATGGCGCTGACCAAGGATCTCGCCACCGCCGAGGAGGAATGGCGTTCGGTCATCGCGACCCTCGGCCTCACCGCGCTCTACGAGGCCGAGCACGACGGCTATGACGGGCCGCGGGTGTGGAACTTCGTCCTGCGCGACCGCGCCAACCCGGCGAGCGTGCGGGCGATGTTCGGGGCGGTGCGCAACAATGCCCGCGCGGCGCGGACCTGCATTTCGAGCGAGGTGTGGGAAGCGGTCAACGAAAGCTGGATGGAGCTCGACCGGATGCTCGCCCGCCCCGTCAGCCAGGGGGCGCTGGGCGATGTCGTCGCGATCATCCGGCGAGCCGGCGCGCAGGTCCACGGCGCGGTCGATGGCTCGATGCTGAGGAACGAAGGCTTCCACTTCGCCCGCGCGGGCACGTTCGTCGAACGCGGGGAATCGACCGCGCGCATCCTCGACATGAAATATTTCCTGCTGCTTCCCTCGCTGTCCTACGTCGGATCGAGCCTCGATTCCGGGCAGTGGGACCAGGTCCTGCGCTCGGTCGCGGGGGCGCGCGCCTACAGCTGGCTCAACGCCGGGAACATCGACGCGCGCGGGATCGTCGAATTCCTCGTCCTCGACGAGCGTTTCCCGCGCAGCCTCGCCTTCTGCCGCATGGCGCTGCAGCGCACGCTCCAGGCGCTTGCCAAGATGCACGGGGGGGAAGGCACGTGCGACGCGCTGATGGCCGAGGCCGAGGCGCGGATCGGGGCGCTCACGGTCGACGACATCTTCGACCAGGGCCTGCACGAGTTCCTCGTCGACTTCATCGGGCGGAACGCCGCGATCGCAGAGGCGATCGTCGACGATTACCGCTTTCTCGCCTAGGCTGTCCCCATGCGCCTCTCGATCCGGCACACGACCCGCTATTCCTTCGGCCAGCCGGTGGTCCACGGCCTGCAACGCCTGCGCCTTACGCCCAAGGAGACGCAGGGCCAGCAGATCATCCACTGGGACATGGAATACGAGAACGCCCATCCCGAGCTTCACTACGACGACCAGAACTTCAACCACGTCACGCTGGTCGGGGTGGAGCCGGGGGCGAGCGCGGTGACGGTGACGTGCCACGGCACGGTCGAGACACAGGACAATGCGGGCGTCATCGGCCACCACGCCGGGCACCTGCCGCTGTGGAGCTTCATGGGCCAGACCCGCCTCACGCGCCCGGGGCCCAAGGTGCGCGCGCTGCTGCGCGACCTGCCGGGCCCGTCGGCGGACGAGAAACTGCCCTTCCTCCACGCCCTGTCGAACCGCATCCGCGAGGACATCGCCTACCAGGCCGGCACGACCACGGTGATGACCACGGCCGAGGAAGCCGCCGCCCACGGCTATGGCGTGTGCCAGGACCACGCGCACATCTTCATCGGCGCGGCGCGCGCGGCGGACATCCCGGCGCGCTATGTCAGCGGCTACCTGATGATGAACGATCGCATCGAACAGGACGCGACTCACGCCTGGGCCGAGGCCCATGTCGAAGGGCTGGGCTGGGTCGGCTTCGACATTTCCAACGGCATCAGCCCCGACCCGCGCTATGTCCGCGTCGCCACGGGCCGCGACTATCGCGACGCGGCGCCGGTGACCGGCATCAGTTTCGGAGCGGCCGAGGAAGTGCTCACCGTCAATGTCGCGGTCGAACAGCAGCGCCAGGACGAGCAGTAGAGACTCCGCGCGCGCTTTGCGCTAACCGCGCGGCTTCACAACGGAGACCCCGGTAAATGACCTATTGCGTCGGCATGGTGCTCGAACGCGGGCTTGTCCTGATGAGCGACACCCGCACCAATTCGGGCGTCGACAACATCTCGACCTTCCGCAAGATGTTCCACTGGCAGGTGCCGGGCGAGCGCATGATCGCGGTGATGTGCGCGGGCAATCTCGCCACGACGCAGGCCGTCATCAGCCAATTGGAGGAACGCACCAAGGAACCCGGCGAGCGCGAGAACACGCTGATCCGCGGGCGCACCATGTTCAACGTCGCGACCGAGATCGGGCGGCTGCTCCGCTCCACGATCGAGGACGCGCAGAGGAGCAACGGCGAGGCGGGCAAGGGCCGCTTCACCGCCTCGATGATCCTTGCAGGCCAGATCAAGGGGATGCAGCCGCGCCTGTTCCTGATCTATCCCGAGGGCAATTTCATCGAGGCGAGCTGGGACACGCCCTTCTTCCAGATCGGCGAGACGAAATACGGCCGCCCGATCCTGATCCGCGGTTACGAGCGCGACATGGCGTTCGAGGACGCGGTCAAGCTGCTGATGGTGAGTTTCGATTCGACCATCAAGGCAAACCTGTCGGTCGGCCTGCCGCTCGACCTGCTGGTCATCGGCAAGGACGAGTTCGCGCCCTTGCACGAACACCGCGTGACGGGGGACGACGCCTTCTTCGAGACGATTTCATCGAGCTGGGGGGCGGCGTTGCGATCGGCGCTCGACGCGCTGCCGTCCTACAGCTTCGATTCGCCCGGCGGGTCCGGTTGAACCCTCAGGCACATCCCTAGGGGCCATTGCGAGGGGCACCGATTCACCATGATCGGGCAATATCGTATTCGTTTCGGAGGAATTGGACGGCGGTTTTGCATGGTTTAGGGGCATGGTTAACCCGGTATTGCTCCGTATCGGGGGATGTCTCGCGTGAAATGCGCGGCGGCTTGGTCAATCACGATGGCCATGACACGCAAAGCATCGCTCCACTTCATCGACTCCTCCAGCCGCCACCGCGCCGAACTGGCACGCGTCGGGTTCTCGCTCGGCCACCATTCGGAAGTCTACGGCGATATGTCGGAGCTCTCCGTCCACCCGCCGCGCGAAGGGATCATCATCGCCCGCGACACGCCCGAAGAGGGCGGGGTGGCGATGCTCCTCGAACGATTGAGCCGCCTCGGCATCTGGCTGCCGCTGATCGCGGTCGACGTCCAGCCGCGACCCGGTCGCATCGTCGAGGCGATCAAGGCCGGCGCGCTCGATTATCTCTCGCTTCCGCTCGACCCTGAACGTTTCTCGCGCTGCCTCACCCGGATCGAAAAGGAGGCCGAGGTGTTCGGCGCCCAGCGCCGCCGCATGATCGAGGCGAGGGACCGCATCGCCAGCCTGTCGCAACGCGAACGCGAAGTGCTCGACTGGCTCGCCGAGGGCTCCAGCAACAAGGTGATCGCGCGCGAACTCGACATCAGCCCGCGCACGGTCGAAATCCACCGCGCCAACATGATGAGCAAGCTCGGCGCGCGCCATGCCGCCGAGGCCGTGCGGCTCAAGCTCGAGGCGAAACTGGAACCGCGGATCCGCGCCTGACCTCTCGCAGACCGTGCCGGCCCGCTGTCCTCCCCCTTGCACGGCCGGCACGGGATCGGGGCCGCCGACAAGTCCTCACGGGCCACCTCTCCAGGCCCGTCCGGCGGCCCCGATGCGAACCGCGCTCCCCGGTGTAGGATAGGCGGGCGCAGGGGAATACTGGATGTAGGATGCCGGCTGCTTTCCTACACGCTGCGCATTTTTCTGCCGCGCCGCATCCGCGCCGCACTGGGCAGAGGGTATGACCGACGCGAACTATGCGCGCTGCGAAAGGCGCAGACGGTGAGACACCGCCCGTCCGCAGGCTGCTCGCGAACCTAGCGACAGAAGCGCGGACCGGTGCCCTCAAGATGGAAATGGTCGCGGTGCGCGGCGTTGTATTCGGGGCCGAGCACGGTGCCGAAGCGCTTGCAGGCGCTGCGATGGACGATGCGGAGGAACTCGCGCTCGGCCGCCGTCCCGCCGTTCCAGTCGCTCGCCAGGACGATCCGCCGACCGTCCTCGAGGACGAAGCCGGACACGTCGATCGCCTCGGCGCGCGCATGGGCCGAGCGGCGGTTAGTTCCGGCGACATTGCGACAGGCATAACTTCCCATCGTCTCGATCCGCATCAGCGGGCTGCCTAGGATCTGGCGAGCCGCACGATCGACGCCGAAGCGTGCCCAGTCGGAGAACGCCTTGGCCATGCCGCACTTGACCGGGCCGAGATTGGTGACCCCGAAAACCCCGTCATCGCCCGATAGCGCCGAAAGGCGCACCGTGCCGAGCTTGTGGCAGCCCGGCCCGGCGTAGGTATCGGGAAGCGGGTCGAAGCGCGCGCCGGTCTCGCCGAGGTCGGCCAGGCAGCTCGCCTGCGGCCCGTCATCACGCCAACCGCGCGGGGCCGAGGCCAGCCGGGTCGAGCTGCGGTCGATCGGCGGCGGAGTGCTCGCCTGCGACACGCCGCTTGCCCGGCCGGGAGCCGGGGCGCTCGGCGAAGGCACGAGCGAACCGCAGCCTGCCAGGGCCAGCGCCGCAATCGCGCCGGCCGATGCCCGGTAAAGGATTGCCTTTCGATTCATCATTAAGGAGTATCGCCTAGCTCAGCTTAATGCTGGCCGAAGGGGCATCCTTAATGGCTGTTTTACCGTAATCTCGCCCGTTCGCAGCCGTGCGGGAAAGGCCGTCTCGCGCTCAGGGCAAACGATCCTCGACCTGTTCCCACAGCTCGATTTTCACGCCGTCGGGGTCGAGGATCCAGGCGAACTTGCCATAGCCCTCGGCGGCGGTGTCGAGCACCTTGACCTTCGCCTTCTTCAGCTTCTTCACGAAGCCGTCGAGGTCGTGCACACGCAGGTTGATCATGAAGCCGTGCCTGCCCGGCTTGATGTAGGTGTCGTCCTCGAAATGGCTTATGAGCGAATAGGGATGGGCCATCGGCTCGCCCTCCCACGCCAGTTGCGGGCCATAGGGCCCGTCGATCCCGAGCTTCTCGCGATACCACTCTCGCGTGGCGGCGGGATCCTTCACCTTGTAGAACACCCCGCCAAGCCCCGTGACGCGCGGCCCTGCCTGCTCATCCATCGCTTCCTCCCGTCGCCGTCCCACGCGGCAGGATGCCCGAACGCGGTCGGGGAGGGAAGCCCTACTCCGCCGGGGCCTGCGCGCGGGTCGCGGCGCTCTGGGTCGTGCCCTTGCTGACCAGATAGATCGCGATCCACGAGGCGATGAAGCCCGGCACGATCTCGTAGAGGCCCTCTCCGCCCAGGAAGCTCGAATTCCACTCGAGCGCGATCCACGCCCCCGCGACCACCGCACCCGTGACGAGCCCCGCGACCGCGCCCGCGCCGGTCATCCCGCGCCACGTCAGCGCGAGGATGATGAGCGGCCCGAAGGCCGCGCCGAAGCCCGCCCAGGCATTCGCGACAAGGCCCAGCACCTCGCTTTGCGGATCGCTTGCGATGACGATCGCGGCCACAGCCACCAGCGCGACGCAGACCCGACCGATGTTCACCGCCTCGCGCTCGCCCGCGTTCTTGCGCAGGAACAGGCGGTAGAAATCCTCGGTCAGCGAGGAGGAGGAGACCAGCAGCTGGGAGGAGATCGTGCTCATGATCGCGGCCAGCAGGGCGGCGAAAAGAAAGCCGGTTATCGCCGGGTGGAACAGGAGGTCGGCGAGCACGATGAAAATCGTTTCCGGATCGTCCACCATCAGCCCGTTTCGCTCGGCATAGGCGCGCCCCGCAAGCCCCATGCCCACCGCGCCGACCAGCGAGATCGCCATCCACGAAAGGCCGACATTGCGCGCGGTCCTGACCTTTTCCACCGTATCGATCGCCATGAAGCGCACGATGATGTGCGGCTGGCCGAAATAGCCCAGCCCCCATGTGACCGCGCTGATGAAGCCGAGGAAGGTGAGGCCCTGCGTCAGGCTCAGGAACCCCTCGACCGGCACTTCGGTCAGCGATTCCCCGCCGTCGCCGCCGCCGCCGAACATGACCACCAGCGGCATGATGACGAGCGCGACCATCATGATCACGCCCTGCACGAAATCGGTGAGGCTGACCGCGAGGAACCCGCCGATCATGGTGTAGGCGAGCACGATCCCGGCCGTGATGACGATGCCGAGCATATAATCGCTCATCCCCACATCCGGCAGCAGCCCGGCGAAGGCGGTCTCGAACAGCTTGCCCCCGCCGACGAGGCCCGCGGCGGTATAGACCGTGAAGAACACCACGATGATGATCGCAGAGACGATGCGCAGGGTGGTGCCCTGGTCGGGGAAGCGGTTGGCGAGAAATTGCGGGATCGTCAGCGCATTGCCGTAACTCTCGGTTTGTTCGCGCAGGCGCGGGGCGACGATGATCCAGTTGGCGACCGCGCCCAGGAACAGGCCGATCCCGATCCACGCCTCGACCAGCCCTGCGGCATAGAGCGCGCCGGGCAAGCCGAGCAGCAGCCAGCCGGACATATCCGAGGCGCCAGCCGAAAGCGCGGCGACCGCCGGAGGCAGGTTGCGCCCGGCGAGGAGGTAGCCTTCGGAATCCTCGGTCGACTTCTTCCAGGCGTAAAGCCCGATGCCGAGCATGGCGATGAAATAGACGGCGAGCGAGGCGAGGGTTGCGGTTTCCATGTTGCAGGTGCGTAACAAGCGCGCGGCATCATGGCCACAGCGCGCGGCAAATTCGCAAGGATTGCGAAGGAGAGGCGGCAAGCGATTGAAAATGTTTCGCCCGCCCGCCGGTTCGGGCAATTATGCTGCGCCCGCGAAGGGGCGCGCCGTGGCTCAGCCGGGGCGGGCCGAGCCGCGAATGAGCGTCAGGCGTCCTTCTTGCGGCGCGCCTTCTTGCGCTCGTGCGGGTCGAGGATCGCTTTCCGCAGCCGGATCGACTTGGGCGTCACCTCGACCATTTCATCGTCGTCGATATAGGCGATCGCCTGTTCGAGGCTCATCCGGCGCGGGGGGGTGAGGCGGATCGCGTCGTCCTTGCCCGACGAGCGGATATTGGTGAGCTGCTTCGACTTCAGCGGATTGACCTCGAGGTCTTCCGGCTTGGCGTTCTCGCCGATCACCATGCCTTCGTAGACGCGCGCCTGCGACCCGATGAAAAGCTCGCCGCGATCCTCGAGCGCGTTCAGGGCATAGGCGACCGCCTCGCCGTCGCTGTTCGAGATGAGCACGCCGTTGATGCGGCCTTCGATCGGGCCCTTGTAGGGGCCGTATTTCTCGAAAAGGCGGTTCATGATCCCCGTGCCGCGCGTGTCGGACAGGAATTCGCCGTGATAGCCGATCAGCCCGCGTGAGGGGGCTGAGAAGGTGATGCGGGTCTTGCCCTGGCCCGAGGGGCGCATTTCGGTGAGGTCGGCCTTGCGGCGCTGCATCTTCTCGACGACCGTGCCCGAATGCTCGTCGTCGACGTCGATGACGACGGTTTCATAGGGCTCCATGCGCTGGCCGTCCTCTTCGCGGAAGAGCACGCGCGGGCGCGAGATGCCGAGCTCGAAGCCTTCGCGGCGCATCGTCTCGATGAGGACGCCCAGTTGCAATTCGCCGCGCCCGGCGACTTCGAAACTGTCCTTGTCCTCGCTCTCGGTCACGCGGATCGCGACGTTGGTCTCGGCCTCGCGCAGCAGGCGGTCGCGGATCAGGCGGCTCGTCACCTTGTCGCCTTCGCGCCCGGCGAGCGGGCTGTCGTTGACCGCGAAACGCATCGCGAGCGTCGGCGGGTCGATCGGCTGGGCGGCGATCGGTTCGCTGACGGCGGGATCGGCGATTGTGTTGGCGACGGTCGCTTTTTCGAGTCCGGCGAGCGCGATGATGTCGCCCGCCTTGGCGCTTTCGACGGGCACGCGTTCGAGCCCGCGGAAGGACAGCAGCTTGGTCGCGCGGCCCGTTTCCACCACATTGCCCTCGCGGTCGATGGCGTGGATCGGGTCGTTGACCTTGATCGTGCCCGACTGGACCCGGCCGGTCAGCACGCGCCCCATGAAATTGTCGCGGTCGAGCAGGGTCGCAAGGAAGCTGAACTTGCCGCCCGCGTCGAGATCGGGGGCGGGGACGTGGTTCACGATCAGCTCGAACAGCGGCTCGAGGCTGCCTTCGCGGGCGTTCTCGTCGGGGCTGGCATAGCCGTCGCGCCCGCTGGCGAAGAGCGAGGGGAAGTCGAGCTGTTCGTCGTCGGCGTCGAGGCTGGCGAAGAGGTCGAACACCTCGTCGAGCACGTCCTGCGGGCGGCCGTCGGGCCGGTCGATCTTGTTGACCACGACGATGGGCTTGAGGCCGAGCGCGAGCGCCTTTCCGGTGACGAACTTGGTCTGCGGCATAGCCCCTTCGGCGCTGTCGACGAGCAGGATGACGCCGTCGACCATGCTGAGGATACGCTCGACCTCGGCCCCGAAATCGGCGTGGCCCGGCGTGTCGACGATATTGATGCGCACCGTCTCGCCGCCGCCCTTGGGTGTCCATTCTACGCTGGTGCACTTGGCGAGGATGGTGATCCCGCGCTCTTTTTCGAGGTCCCCCGAGTCCATCGCGCGCTCGTCCACCCGCTGGTTCTCGCGGAAGGTTCCGGACTGGCGGAAGAGCTGGTCGACGAGCGTGGTCTTGCCGTGGTCGACGTGGGCGATGATCGCCACGTTCCTGAGCGAGGCGGGACCGGAAGGAGAGGCGGACATGAAACGGGGCTTTCGAAGAGGGGTGTGATGCGGGCCGGATCGCTTGCGCGCGATCTCTTGCCCATGCGCAGCGCGCCTTAGGCAGCACCGGGGGCAAAAGCAATCGAAACCGGGGCGCGGGCCAAGTGTGACTCGGCTGCAACATTGCGGTGCTTTGCCCCCGGCAATCCATTCCAAGCCGCTTGTCGCAGGCAGGGCGCTCGCCTATCAGCTTGGGGTCAGCCCGGCGGGGCGCGCGGTTTGGGACGCGCATCCCGGTTCTTTGCGGGCTCGAGAGGGTTCAAGAGAGAGGAACTTCCATGCGCTCCATCCTGTCCGGCATTGCCGGCTCGTATCGATTCACCCTGCTGGCAGGCGCCGCCGCCTTCGCCGTGACCGCGCCGGGCGTCGCCCACGCCCAGGACCTGCCCGATTCCGACGATGCCGACGAACTCGTGCTCGAGGACGACGTGCCGAGCGCGCCGGAATCGAACAACCAGATCATCGTCACCGCCTCCAAGCGCGAGCAGACGCTGCAGGAAGTGCCGATCTCGGTATCGGTCACCAGCGGCGAGACGCTTGAGCAGGCGCAGATCCGCGACGTGCTTGACCTGCAGACGGTCACGCCTTCGCTGCGGGTGAGCCAGCTGCAGACCTCGTCGGCGACCACTTTCATTATCCGCGGCTTCGGCAACGGCGACAACAATTTCGGGATCGAGCCTTCGGTCGGCGTGTTCATCGACGGCGTGTTCCGCTCGCGTTCGGCTGGCGCGCTGGGCGACCTCAACAACGTGCAGCGCATCGAGGTGCTGAACGGCCCGCAGTCGACCCTGTTCGGCAAGAATGCGAGCGCCGGCGTCATCTCGGTCGTCACGCGTGAACCGCAATACGAATTCGGCGGCATGGTCGAAGCCGTCTACGGCAATTTCAACCAGGTCTTCCTGCGCGGCGACATCACCGGGCCGATCACCGACAACATCGCCTTTTCGCTCGACGGCACCTACCAGCGCCGCGACGGCTTCGGCGAGATCGTCAATCTCAATGAAGAGATCAACAACCGCAACCGCTGGTCGACCCGCGGCCAGCTGCTGATCGAGCCGAGCCCGGATTTCAAGATCCGCGCGATTGCCGACTATGCCCGGATCGACGAGATCTGCTGCCAGACCGCGACGCTCGTCGCCGGCCCGACCGCGCCGGTGATCCAGGCGCTGGGCGGCCAGTTCTCGACCGATTTCTTCGCCTACGAGAATTTCCTCAATGTCGTCCCCGTGAACGAGAACGACAATTACGGCGGCTCGGTCCAGATGGACTACCAGGCCGGGCCCATTTCGATCACCTCGATCACGGCCTATCGCGAGCTGAAGAACTTCTTCAACCAGGACATCGACTTCACCAGCGCCGACATCGCGACCGAAACGCGCGACCAGGAAGTGCAGACCTTCACCCAGGAAATCCGCATCGCATCGGATTTCGACGGTCCGTTCAACTTCCTGCTCGGTGGGTTCTATTTCGATGAGACGATCGAGCAGATCTCCTCGGTCGAGAACGGCTCCGCCTTCCGCGGCTTCGGCGACCTGCTCGCGGGCGGTCCGGGCACGCTCAATTTTGTCGAGCAGCAGCTCGGCCTGCCGCAGAACTCGATCCTTTCGACCCCGCTGCTCACCTCGGAGAACTTCCGGATGGAGAATACCGCGTGGTCGATTTTCGGCACGTTCGACCTTGAACCGGTCGACGGGCTCGTCTTCACGGTCGGCTTCAACTACACCGACGACGAGAAGCAATTCGCGCTTTCGCAGCAGAGCTTCGACCCGCTGGCGCAGATCAACCTCGTCGATGCCGTGATCGTCGGCCAGATCGCGCAGGCGACCGCGACCCCTCCCGGCAATATCGGGCCGGCCGAGATCGCCGCTTTCCAGCAGGCCAACCCGCAGGCTTTCGCCGCGATCGCGGCGGCCGCCACCGACCCGGCGACCAACCCGCTGCTTCCGCTTGCCGCGTTGCAGTTCCAGCCGCCGTTCCTGTCGGTCCCTAACTCGGTCGAACCCGGGCGCACCAATGACGACGAGCTGACCTACCTGCTGCGCGCGAGCTACCAGATCTCGCCCGAGGTCAACGTCTATGCGAGCTATGCGACTGGCTTCAAGGCGAGCTCGGTCAACCTGTCGCGCGACAGCCGTCCGGTGCTCGGCGACTACATCCCGGGGCCGGGCCTTTCGACCATTCTCGCCCCGCCGTCGCCGATCCTCAACGCCGGGCTCGCGACGCCGAACCTGACGACGGGCTCGCGCTTCGCCGGGCCGGAAGAGGCGGAAGTCTACGAAATCGGGATGAAGGCGCAGTGGGAGGGCTTCGGCTTCAACCTCGCGCTGTTCGACCAGACGATCGAGGGCTTCCAGAGCTTCGCCTTCACCGGGCTCGGCTTCGCGCTCGCCAATGCGGGTGAGCAGTCGGTCAAGGGCTTTGAATTCGACGCCACGATCAACCCGGTCGACGGGCTGGTCCTGACTTTCGCGACGACCTATCTCGATGCGCTCTACGACGACTTCACCGGCAGCCCGCTGGGCGATCTCACCGGTCAGCGTCCGGGCGGCATCCCCGAATGGGCGATCGCGACTTCGGCGACCTACACCCACGAATTCGACAGCGGGTCGCGCATCATCACCCGCGTCGACTACAACCACGAGAGCAACCAGGACATCAACAACGGCCTGCCGACCTTCAACGCGCAGCGCGGCAATACGCAGATCTTCCGCCGCGAGGTGAACCTGGTGAACGCTTCCTCGACGCTTGCGCTCGAGAACGGGCTCGAAATCGGGGTCTTCGCGCGCAACCTGCTCGACGACGAATACATCCTGACCGTGTTCGACGGCGTCGCGCAGGCCGGGACCGTGTCGGGCTATCCGAGCCCGCCGCGCACCTATGGCGGGGTGGTTCGCTTCCGCTTCTGACCGGCTCTGCCGAGCGAGATGAGGGGGCCCCGCGCGGCGACGCGCGGGGCCCCTTTTCGTTGCGGCATCCGCGCCCCGTGTGCGCAGGGTGCTTGCCATCGGACGGGCATTGTGCAGACTTCGTGCTGTATCGGGGGCGGCGAAGAGCGTCGCCCGCGGAACAGGGGCGCCTTTCATGATCGATATTCGCCGGGTCTTTTCGACCACTTTCGCCATGCTCCGGCAGCGCGGCCTTATGCTTGTCGGGATGCTGGTCCTTTTCACCGTGGGGCAGATGATCCTTTCCACCGTGCTGGGCGGAGTTATGGGCGCGTCCATGGCGGGCGCGATATTCGCAGCCTCCGCGATCGAGGACCCGGCTTCGCTCCTTGGCGTGGGAGGAGGCGCGTTCGTGATCGTCGCGCTGCTATCCTACGTCCTTTTCCTGCTCGTCACGATCGCCCAGCAGGCGGCCATGACCGCGCTCGCGACCCCGCTGTCGCAGCCCGGTTTCGGGGACGCGCTGGGAGCCGGGTTCAAGTCGGCGCCGACCCTGCTGGCGACCGCCGTGCTCCTCACGGTTGCTGCGCTGGTCGCAGGCGTGGTCTGGATCGTCCTCGCGGCGATCCTTTCCCTGGCGGGCGATGCGGGTATCCTCGCCAATGTGCTCGCCGTGCTCATGGTGTTCCCGCTCGCGCTTTATCTCGCCTGCCGTCTCGCGGTGCTGGTGCCGGTCGTCGCGGTCGATGGCGAGCGCGGCCCGATCCGGGCGATCCGGCGCAGCTGGGCGATCACCGAGGGCAAGGTGCTGGGCATCCTCGTCGTCTTTCTCCTGGCGACGGTCATCATGATCGTCCTCGGCTTGGTCCCTTTTCTGCTGATCTTCGCCGGGGGAGCGATGGCAGGCAGCGATTCCGCGGTGGCCGGCGGCATCGGCGTCCTGCTGGGAAGTCTTCTGGTCCTGCCGGTGCTGGCATTGATCGGGATCGCGAGCGCGGCGCTTTCGGCTGCGCTTCACGCCGTTATCGGCGACAGCGCGCAGCAGGAAATCGAGGAAGCCTTCGCCTGATCGGCTAGAGTTCGCGCAGGGCGCGGGCCGGTTTTGCCCGCAGCAACGGCAGCGACCCGCCGAGCGCGAAGGCGAGGACCATGACGAGGCCGAGCCCCAGCACGCCCAGCACAGCCCCCCAGTCGGGCAGCCAGTCGAATTCGAACAGCTGCGTGATGACCACCCAGCCGAGCAGGCTGCCTAGCCCCAGCGCGACCAGCGCGAGCGCCGCGGCGATCAGGCCGTATTCTGCGAGCTGCATCATCAGGATCTGCCGCCGGCTCGCTCCCAATACGCGCAGCACCACCGTGTCATAAGTGCGCGAGGCGCGCGCCGCCGCGATCGCTCCCATCAGGACGGCGAGCCCTGCCAGCACCGCGACCGCCGCCGCAGCGAGCGTCGCCAGCCCCACCTGCCGCAGGATCGTGCGCGCCTCGCCCAGCAGCTCGCCGACCTCCACCACCGATGAGGAGGGAAACTGCCGCACCAGCGCGCGCAGCAGCTCGCCGCGCGCCTCGCGGTCCGCCCCGTCGGGCAAATCGATCGTCGCGGCGAGATTGTGCGGTGCGTCGCTGATCGCGTTGCGGCTGAAGACGAGGAGAAAGTTGAACCCCATGCTCTCCCAGTCGATTTCTCGCAGGTTGGCGATGCGGGCCGTGCGCTCCACGCCGAGGATGCCGATGGTGAGGTAGTCGCCGACCTCGAGATCGAGCGCGCGGGCGAATTCGGCGTCGATCGAGACCAGCGGTTCGCCCTGGTGGAAAGGGCTCCACCACTCGCCCTCGACCACGCGGTTGCCCTGCGGGATGCTGTCGGAATAGGTCAGCCCGCGTTCGCCGCGCAGGCCCCAAGCGCCCTCGGGCAGTTCCTCGAGTTCTGCGACGCGCACCATGTCGCCTTCCGGCCCGTAGGCGAGCACCGCGCCGCGCAGGGTGGGGACGGTGCGGATTCCGGCATCGGGAAAGCGCTCCTGCACGAGGTCGAAGAAGCGGGCCTCTTTCGCCGGCGGCACGTCGAGCACGAAATAGTCCGGCGCCTCGCGCGGCACGCGGCTGTCGATATTGCCCTCGATCGCGCTCTGGATCGCGGCGAGTAGCACGAAAGCGGCAAGCCCGAAGCCGAGCGCCGTGACCAGCGCTCCGGTCGGCGCTCCGGGGCGGTGGATATTGGCGAGCGCGCTTCTGAGGATCGGGTTGGCGGGGCGCGGCAGGCGGCGCGCGACGGCGGCGATCAGCCAGCCCAGCCCGGCAAGCAGCGCCAGCGCCACGCCGGCCCCGGCCAGGAACCCGCCCGAAAGCAGCGGCTCGGCGGTCGTGAGCAGGGCGAGCGCGCAGATCGCCGCAAGCCCCGCCGCCGTGACCGCGAGCGCCCGCCGGTCGCGCGAAAGCGGCACGATGCGCGAGCGCATCAGCGCCATCGCCGGGAAACTGCGCGCCCTCAGCAGCGGCGCGGCGGCGAAGGCAAAGGCGACCAGCATCCCGTAGGAGCCCGCCAGCAGCAGCGGCGCGGGCTCGATGATGAAGCCGCTTTCGACCGGCAGCAGCCCCTCGAGCGCGCGGGCGAGCAGGGGCGTTACCAGCACGCCGACCGCCAGCCCGGCAAGGCTCCCCACCAGCGCCGCGACCGCGACCTGCAGCGCATAGATCCGCACGATGTCGCGCGAGGATGCGCCGAGCACCTTGAGCGTGGCGATGCTGGTGCGGCGCTGGTCGAGATAGGAGGAAACCCCGCCCGCGATCCCGATCCCGGCGATCACCAGCGCGGCAAGGCCGACGAGCGTCAGGAAATCGCTCATCTGCGCCACGAAGCGGTCCGCGCCGGGCGAGGCGCGGTCGCGTGTGCGGAAATCGAATCCGGCATTGGGAAAGGCCGCTGTCAGTTCCTCTTCGACCGCTTCCGGATCGCGGCTCTCGTCGGCGAAGGCGAGCCGGTACTTGCTCTGGTAAAGCGCGCCCGGTTGCAGCAGCCCTGCACGGCGCGGAACGTCCTCGGCCACGATCACCGTCGGGCCGAGCTGGAAGCCTTCGGAGAGCCGGTCGGGCTCATCCTCGATCACGCCCGCCGCGGTCAGGCCGGCCGTCCCGATGGTGAAGCTGTCGCCCACCGCGATGTCGAGCCGGTCCATCGCACCCTGCGCGAGCCATGCCTCGTCGCCTGTCGGCGCGCCCGTCTCGCGCCCGTCGGCCAGCGTCAGCGTGCCGTAGAGCGGCCAGCGCTCGTCCACGGCCTTCAGTTCGACTGGCGCGGCATTCTCGCCCGCACTCGCCATGGCCTGCAGGCGCGTCCCGCCCGAGATCGTGCCGTATTCCGACAGCGCCGCCTTTTCCTCTTCGGAGAGGTCGCGCTGCCACACCTCGACCTCGAGATCGCCGCCCAGGAGTTCCTGCCCGCTCGATGCGAGTTCACGCTCGATCGCAGCGGTCAGGGTTCCGATGGCGGCCAGCGCGGCGGTGCCGAGGAAAATGCATACGAGCAGCAGGCGCAGCCCCTTGAAACGGGCATTGAGATCGCGCCGGGCGATCCGCCACGCCGCACCCCAGCCGAGCCCCGCCTCGCTCACGCGGCCTCGCCCTTGGCGGCGGTCTTCGTGTCGGAGACGATCACCCCGTCGGCCATGGTCAGCACCCGCTCACAGCGCTTCGCCAGCGCCTCGTCATGGGTGATGATGAGCAGCGTCGCCCCGGTTTCCGCGCGGCGGGCGAAGAGGAGGTCGACGATTTCCTCACCCGTCGCGACGTCGAGATTCCCGGTCGGCTCGTCGGCGAAGATCAGTTCGGGGCGAGGCGCGATGGCGCGGGCGATGGCGACGCGCTGCTGCTCGCCGCCCGAAAGCTGGGTCGGGTAATGGCCGGTCCGGTGGCCGAGCCCGACCGCCTCGAGTTCGGCCACGGCGCGCTTGCGCGCGTCGTCGGCGCCGGCGAGTTCCATCGGGGTGGCGACGTTCTCGGCGGCGGTCATGGTCGGCAGGAGGTGGAATGCCTGCAGCACGATCCCGATCCGCCCCCGCCGCGCGGCGGCAAGGCCGTCCTCGTCGAGCTTGGTGAAATCCGCCCCCGCCACCGTCAGGCTCCCGCCGCTTGCGCGTTCGAGGCCCGACAGGACGGCCATCAGCGAGCTCTTCCCCGAACCCGACGGGCCGAGCAGCGCGACCACCTCGCCGCGCGCGATGTCGAGATCGATGCCGCGCAGGATCTCGACCGGCTTGCGGTCGGAACCGAGGGTCAGGGTGAGATTGCGGGCGGTGAGGGCGAGGGAAGGGCTTGTCACGCGGGCTCGATGGCATAGGTGGGAGGGGCACACAAGATACGCGAGGAAGAGCGGAAATGATGCTTCGGGGCGGAATTTCGAGGATTGCGGGCGCTAGCCTGCTGGCGCTTGCCCTTGCGGCGTGCGGCGGGGAGGCGGCCGAGGACACGGCGGTCCCGCCCGCCTCCGGCGCCGCGCGCACGCCCGGTGCCGAGGCCCCGCCGCCGATCCCCGTCATGGGGCCGGAACGCCGCATCCTCGCCTTCGGAGACAGCCTCTTTGCGGGCTACGGGCTCGATGAAGGCGAAAGCTATCCCGCCCGGCTCGAAATGGCCTTGCGCGCGAAGGGCGTGAACGCGCGGATCGCCAATGCGGGCGTTTCGGGAGACACGACCGCCGCCGGACGCCAGCGGCTCGCCTTCACGCTCGACGCGCAGGAGGAGAAGCCCGACCTGTTCATTCTCGAACTCGGCGGCAATGATATGCTGCGCGGTCTCTCGCCGGCGGAGACGCGGGCCAATCTCGCCGCGATGCTCGAAGAATTGAAGGCGCGCGATATTCCCGTCCTGCTAATGGGGATGCGCGCGCCGCCCAATTACGGACCCGAATACCAGCGCGATTTCGATGCGATCTATGCCGACCTCGCGCAGGAATACGGCGCGCAGCTGGTGCCGTTCTGGCTCGAATCGATTTACGAGAATCCCAATCTCTTCCAGGCCGACCGCATCCATCCGACCGAGGAGGGGATCGAGCAACTGGTCGAGGCGACGCTGGCCGATGTGCGCGAGGCGCTGCCCGAAGAGGAAAACGAGGGCTAAAGCGCTTCCACCGCGCCGCCCGCGACCTTCCAGACCGCCGCCTCGCTGGCGATCTCGCTGAATGGGGCAAGTTCGGTTCCCGTCATCCAGACCTGTGCGCGTCCTGCGGCGAGCCGCCGGAACAACTCTGCACGGCGAACCGGGTCGAGGTGGGCGGCAACCTCGTCGAGCAGCAGGACGCTCGGCCGGCCCGATGCGGCGAGCGTGCCGTGGGCGAGGGTGATCGCGATCAGCATCGCCTTCTGCTCGCCGGTCGAACACGTCGCTGCGGGCTGGCCCGCCGAGCCGTCGGCGCGCATCATCGCCACGTCCAGTTCGTCGCGGTGCGGGCCCGTCAGCGCGCGCCCGGCGGCGCGGTCGCGCGGGCGCTCGCGGGCCAGGCTCTCCGCGAGCTCATCGCGCGAGGTCGGGCCGCCGGGGCGATAGGTGAGGATCGGCCGGGCGAAGGGTTCCGGGGGAAGGGCGGACAGCTCCTCTGACAAGAGCTCCACCAGCCGCGCGCGCGTCGCGACGACCTGCGCGCCGGCTTCGGCCAATTGCGCCTCGACCGCATCGAGCCAGCGCGGCTCGCGCCCTTCCTCAAGGAGGCGGTTGCGTTCGCGCAGCGCGCTCTCGAGCTGGTTCACCGCCCTTGCATGGGCGGGTTCGATCGCGAGCGCCATGCGGTCGACGAAGCGTCGCCGCGCGCCCGCGCTGTCGGTGAACAGGCCGTCCATCGCCGGGGTGAGCCAGCTTACCGCGTGCCATTCGGACAGCGCCGAGGCGCTCGTCTCGGCCCCGTTGATCCGCACCAGCCGGCGGTTGGGGCGCGCGTCCTCGGTGTAGGTGCCGAGACGCGCCGATACCTGCCCCTGCTCGACGAGGCTCGCGCCGATGGCGAAGGGGCGGGGCGCATCGGCGGGCTTCTCGCGCCGGGCGAGTTCGGACAGGGGCGCGCGCCTGAGGCCACGGCCGGGGGCGAACAGCGAGATCGCCTCGAGCACGTTCGTCTTGCCCGCCCCGTTGGCGCCCACCAGCAGGTTGAAATGCGCGGTTTCGCCGAGCTCGCTGAGGGCGTGGTTGCGGAACTGCTGGAGGGTGATTTTCGCGAGCGGCATGGGTGTTACGCGGCGCTTAGCATGGCCCTCGCCAAAGGCCATAGTGATCGGCGCGGCAAGGCGATCCCAAGAGGTGGGAAAATTTCCCAACCTTTCGTTTAGCTGAACGGGGCTTTCAGGGAGCCGGGGGCGGAAAGTCCCGGATTTCCGCCATTCTCCGAGTTTGGCACACCTCCTGCAGAGTATCGGATGTCCCAAGCGGGACGAACCGAAACAACCCAAACAGGAGACCAGACCATGTTCGCCGATACTTATGACCGCTTCGCCGCCGCCGCCTTCTCGATTTTCGCGACGGCCGCCTTCCTCGCTTACGCGATCGTGCCCGCCAGCCCCTCGCTGATGGCCTGATCGCGGACCGCCAAAATCCCCGATGACGAAAGATACCCCCATGTTTCGCAGCAATCTCGCCAACCAGCTCGCCGCAGCCGCTTTTTCGGTGATCCTGTCGGCCTCGTTCCTCGCTTACGCGATCGTCCCGGCCAGCCCCGGCCTCGCCTGATCGCGGCGAAGCTTGAAACGCCCCGCAACCCGCCAGCATAAGGAAACAAGACGCAATGTATTCGTTCTTCGACCAGGCCGGACAGCGCACCCAGCGCGTGCTCGCAGCCGCCGAGTCGCTGATCATCACCGTGGTCCTGATGATCGCGGCGATAGTGCCCGCCAGCCCGTCTCACTCTCTCGTTACAGGAGTCCTCGCATGAACAAGATCACCCGCAACAACGGCGGAGGCCAGCCGGGCTTCCACCTCGACAAGCGCAATGCCAAGCTCGCCGGCGTCTGCGGCGGAATTGCCGAATATGCCAATGTCGATGTCACGCTCGTGCGTATCGCCTTCGTGATCGGCGCCTTCGTCAGCTTCGGCACGGCCGCGCTGGTCTACCTTGCGATCGCGCTGATCGCCGACTGACCTCGCGGCATGAAAAGCGGCTCCCGGTTTTCATAACCCGTTCTTTTCGGGGGAGCCGCGAGGTTCAGACATTCGAACGAAACCGGGAGGGGCCATTTCGGCCCCTCTCTTTTTTCACATCGCGGAAATGCCGCCGTCGAGCTTGATCTCGGCCCCGGTCATGAAGCGGCTTTCGTCGCTGGCGAGATAGACCACGGCATTGGCGATGTCGTTCGGCTCGCCCACGAACTTCAATGGGATCTGCCGGGCGAGCTTTTCCATCAGCACGTCCTTGTCGAGCGCGTGGGCTTTTGCGGTCCCGTCGAGGATCGGCGTGTCGACGAAGGTCGGGTGGACCGAATTGCAGCGGATGCCCATCTGCTTCTTGGCGCAGTGGAGCGCGATCGACTTCGACAGCATCCACACCGCCGCCTTGGTCGAATTGTAGGCCGGCATCGTGTCGCTCGCGATCAGGCCGGCTATCGAAGAGATGTTGATGATCGAGCCCGGCGCGTGTTCGCGCATCAGCGGCAGGGCCTTCTGGCAGCCGTGAAAGATCGAATCGACATTGACCGAATAGCACCGCTTCCAGTCCTCGAAGGTGCAGGTCTCGATGTTGCCGCCGACGCCGATCCCGGCATTGTTGACCAGCACGTTGAGCCCGCCCAGGTGCTCGCGCGCAGCGTCGATGGCGGCATCCCACTGGGCCGGGTCGGTCACGTCGTGGGCGATGCCGAAAGCGGTCCCTTCGCCCATTTCGGCGTTGATGATTGCGGCGGTCTCCTGTGCCCCCGCGCCGTTGATGTCGGTCGCGAGCACCCGCGCGCCTTCCTGCGCCAGGCGGATGCAATGCGCCCGGCCAAGGCCCTGCGCCCCGCCGGTGACCAGGGCCAGCTTGCCCTCGCAGCGTTTCGTCATGTCAGTTTCTCTCCCAGAAATCCCGGTGTCATCAGCATCGCGATGCGCACGTCGACCGCATGGCCGGCTTCGCGCCATTTCGCAACGTAATCGGCAAGCCCCGCGAGCGGCACGCGGTGGACGGTGATGCTTTCCTCGGACACGCCGCCGCCCTCGTGGACTTTCGTAAGCTCGGTCGCGCGCAGCAGCGTGAAGGCTTCGGAGACCATGCCCGGAGAGGAATAGAATTCGCCCAGCACCTCCAGCCTGCCCGCGCGGTAACCCGTTTCCTCTTCCAGTTCGCGCGCGGCGGCCTCGCGCGCGCCTTCATCCTCGCTGCCCGCATCGTCGCCGACGAGGCCGGCGGGGATCTCGAGGCAGAAGCGCGACAAGGGCACGCGGTACTGGCTGACGAGGATGACGTGGCGTGAGCCGTCCGCGTCCTCGTCGAGCGCAAGGATCGCGGCGGCGCGGATTCCGCGGGCGCGACCGACATATTCCCAGCGCCCCCGGGTCTTGGCGGTGATGAAGCGGCCCTCCCAGCGGACTTCTTCCGGCAGGTCGGCGTCCTTGTCGCGTTCGAAAGCGGCGAATCCGTCTTGCGTGATGTCCGTCATGCGGACCGGGCCTAGACTTCGATCAGCCGGTCGGGAAGCTCGTTTTCATCGTCCTCGGCGCGCGGGAAGTGCTGGGCGAGGACGAAGCCGACATCGCGCACGCCCACCGCGAGGCCCTCGGCGATGCGGCCGGCGGCGATGTGCCGCAGCATATCGCCCATCGCTTCGCCCCATACTTCGGCCTCGACCTTTTCCGCGATCGGGCGGTCGGCGACGATTTCGGCGCGGTGCTCGCTCATGGAGAGGTAGATGAGAACGCCCGTGCGGCCATGGGTGCGACCCTCGGCGCCGACCTTGAACTGGCGCTGTGCCATGGCGTGGACGCGCGCGGTTCGAACCGGGCCGGGGACGAGCAGCCACTTGACCGGCTCGATCATCTGCACCGCCCAGGCGAGCGCGAAGGCGATGAGGCCGAGCCCGATGGTCATGCTGGCGAGCTCTCCGGGGGTCCATTCATGGCTCCATCCCCCGATCAGGCCGTCCCACAGGTCGAGGAAGGGCTGGGGAAAAGCCGCGAACAGGCTCATCGCGGTGAAGGCCGCGCCCGCGGCCCAGAGCAGCGCGATATCGGCGTAGTCGTCCGAGCGATCGGCGAGGACCGTCACGATCTCGCCCGAGGTCTGCATCTCGGCCTCGGCGACCGCATCGCTGACGAGCTTGTGGCCCGCTTCGTCGAGATAGGCCATTTCTACCACCCCCCGGAGGCGCCGCCGCCTCCGAATGAACCGCCGCCGCCAGAGAAGCCGCCGCCCCCTCCGAAGCCCCCGCCGCCAAAGCCGCCTCCGCGACCGCCGCCCAAGGCGCCGCGGGCGATGGCCGTGCCGACTTCCCACAGGATGATGTCGCGCGCGGTGCGGCCCCAGCCGCCGCCATAATCGTCATCATCGTCGTCCCGGTCGCCCCACGGCCCCTTGCCGCGCGCGCGATACTTGCGCCGCCTGCCGGACCGGATGATGGGGAGAACGAAGAAGATGAACATGAAGACGAGCCAGACCAGCATCCCGACGGGGAAGCCGCCGTCCTTCTCGCGCGCTTCGCCTGCCTCCTTCGCGATCCGCGCTGCCTCGTCGGGGGGCAGCTTCAGGACCTCGATAATCGCATCGGTCCCGGCGACGATTCCGCCGGCATAGTCTCCATCGCGGAAGGCCGGGACGATCTGGTTCTCGATGATGAGCTTGGAGACGGCATCGGTCAGCCAGCCTTCGACCCCGTATCCGCTGGCGATATGGACCCGCCGCTCGGTCGGCGCGACGAGCAGCAGCGCCCCGTCATTGCGCTCGGCATCGCCAAGCCCCCATTCGCGGCCCAGCCGGTAGGCGTAATCGGCGATCTCGTAGCCCTGTAGGTCGGAAACCGTCGCGACGACGAGCTGGCGCTGGGATTGCGCCTCGAGCGCGGCGAGCTTCTGCGTGAGCTGGGCTTCGACATCGGGCGGGATGATCCCCGCCTGATCGACCACGCGGCCGGTCAGAGGCGGGAAATCCTGCGCGGCGAGGGGCGCGGCGAGGAGCGCAAACAGCGCTCCCGCCAGCGCAAGGAACAGGGACTTTATGCGCGGCACGCCGAGGTTCAATTGCTCGTCATGTCGATTTCAGGAGCGACCTCGGCGCCTTCGGTCACGGCCGAATAGGGCACCATCGGCTCGGCGCCGTGGATGATGTTCGCGCCGATCGTGTCCGGGAAGGTGCGGATCGTCGTGTTGTACTGGCGCACCGCCTCGTTGTAGTCGCGGATCGCCACGGCGATGCGGTTTTCGGTGCCTTCGAGCTGGCTCTGCAGCGCGATGTAGTTCTGGTTCGACTGGATCTGCGGATAAGCTTCGAAACTGGCGAGCAGGCGGCCGAGACCCTGTCCGAGCTGGCCCTGCGCGGCGGCGAAGCTCTCCATCTTGGCAGGGTCGTTGAGATCCTCCGCGCTCACGTTGATGCTGGTCGCCCGCGCGCGCGCTTCGGTCACTTCGGTGAGGATGGCGCGTTCGTTCTCGGCCGCGCCTTGCGCGACTTCGACGAGGTTGGGAATGAGATTGGCCCGGCGCTGGAACTGCGCCTCGACATCGGCCCACTTGGCCTTGGCGGTTTCCTCGGCGGCGGGGACCGAGTTGATCCCGCAGGCGGCGAGGCTGAACGCCGCCATGGCGGCGAAAGCGCCGCGGAAAAGCGTCTTGAACGTCATCGAAATCCCTCCGAATGGCGCGCCGACAAAGGAGCGCGGCGCGCAGCAAGTTCCTGTATTGTCGATATAGCACACCCCATTCGCCTTTCAAGCGGGGGAAGGGTGGGCAAAGGCGCTTGGCAGGAAGTCGGCGTAGCGGCAAAGACAGGTTCGTGCACGGGCAGGAAAAGGGGAAAAGGCCGCCATGCTTTCGGAATTTCGCGAATTCATTGCCAAGGGCAATGTTATGCAGCTCGCCGTCGCCGTGATCATCGGCGGGGCTTTCGCGGTGATCGTGAAATCGCTCACCGACGAGATCATCATGCCGGTCGTCGGCGCGATTTTCGGCGGGGCGGATTTCTCGCAGTATTTCTGGCTGCTCTCCGTGCCGGATGGCTACGAAGGCTCGATGACCGATTACGCCGCGCTCAAGGAAGCCGGTGCGGCGATGATCGGCTATGGCGCCTTCGTCACGGCAGTCATCAATTTCGTCATCCTCGCCCTCATCATCTTCCTGCTGGTGCGCTACACCAACCGGGTGATCGAGCGTTTCGAGAAAGAGGAAGAGGTGACTCCCCCGGAAGAAGCGGCAGGCCCGAGCGAAATCGAGCTTCTGACCGAGATCCGCGACGCGCTGAAAAAGTGAGATACACTTCACATTAATCGCAAACCGCCTATATGGAGCGCGTCGGAGCAATCCGACTATGACGATAAAGTGCAGCGTGCAATAGGCACAACGGACCCGGGGGCAGTACCCGGCGGCTCCACCATAAATTCCTGTTTCGGCAGGGATTTCTGACGGGGCCGAACCAGGATCGACGTGGGCTGAAAAGCGTTGTTTTCGTCCGGGCTGAGTAACCCGTTAAAGGCTCAAATCCATAAGTGCCAACGACAACGAAGCACTCGCTCTCGCTGCGTAATTTTATGGCCTAGCGGCCTGAATTTACAAAGCTAAAGCGCGGTTGGACCCACCGGGCAACAGAAGCGGATTCCGGGGGCCCGGGGGTGCCTAGCAACAGAAATCCCCCACCCTTCCTTTCATCTCCCGCGGGGAGGGTGGCGTGTTCCGGATGTTCCTTTTGTGCTGCGGCCTTGCTGCGGCCTGTTCGTACTCCGCCCCTATTCTCGCCGAAACCCGCGAATCCTATCTCGCACGGCTGCGCGACGTCTGCGCGCCCGGCTGCCTGCCGCCGCGCGAGGCGCTGAGGAATGCGCGCAAGCGGCCCGCGAGCGAGAAGGACGACATCGCCGCGATCCTCGACATCCGCGCCGTCAGCCGGGATGGCGACACTTTCCGTCTCCACACCGAGGAGAAGGCGGAAGCCGACTATTTCGACCTCCAGCAATTCGATTTCGGGATGCCGGAATTCCGCAGCCGCCCGCTGACCAGCGTCAACGATATCACGGTCGAATTCGGAATTCCGACGCTTGCCGCGCTGCTGAAGCTTCCCGTCTCAGGCGATGAGGATTATCCGGATAGGGACGATGCGGATTCCGACATCCTCGTCGAAGGCGAACGCGGTGAGCGCGCCGCTCGCCCCACTTTGAGCGGGCTGCGCGCGCTGCTGCGCGGTCGCCGGATCGCGGTGCGCGGCCGGCCCGTCCTGGTCCCCGCCCTGGTCGGCGCGCGGCGCGATTTCCGGCGCAAACGTTTGACCATCGAGCTGTCGAATGCCGACGACCTCGTGATCCTGCCGCTCTACGACGAGAACGGCGAACCGATCCTCGACGGTCCGCTCGAAGGGCTTGCCCGGCCCTGATCCGGGCGCTTTCGCGTCTTCGCCCGCCGGGTGCGCCCACTTTCTCGAAACTTCGCTTCGGCGCGTCCGTTGGTGGCGTGCGAGCCGCCGTGCAGATCCCGCAAGAGGACACGCGTGGGGCGGCGCAATGGAGGAGACACGAAATGAAACGACTGATGATCACGATGACAGCCCTTCCCGCGCTTGCGATGGTGACCGCCTGCGGGCCGGATTCCCCGCGCGAGGAACTCGGCGATCGCATGGAAGAACAGGCCGATGCGATCGAGGATGTCGGCAACGAACGCGCGGAAATGCTCGAGGAGCGGGCCGACGAAGCCGCCACCGATGCGCGCGAGGATATGCTGAACGAGCGTGCCGAGGAAATCGACGATATCGGCGACGAAGCAGCCGACGAGATCAACGACGTCGCGGACGAACTCGAGTAAGGCCGAGCGGACCTTTTCGGCAGCCCGGCTGTCCAAGGAAAAAGGGCATCTCGCTCATTAGCGGGATGCCCTTTTTATTTTGTGTCGGGTGGCACCATTCGAGGATTCGGCGAACGGAGAGTTTCGTCCGAATATGGGTGATAAGTTCTTTCGCAATCGATGACGATTCTGAAAGGAAACAAATCGAAGGAAAGGCGTTTTAAATTCTGTAAAGCCTTTTTGGGGTGAGATTTAAATAATGTGAAAAAAATGCCATTCAGACATCCAAAAGTGAAAAATCGTTTCCGCACTCGTCGATCGGGTCGGAGCTGAAGCTGGCTGTGTGGCGCAATCCTGTCGCCGCCATTCTCGCGGCCCTTGCGTGCTTCTGCGCCCCCGGTGCCGTCGCGCAAACCGCTTCGTCCCCCGAAACAGTCGATGTCTGGGTCGAGAAATGGGATCCGGAAACAGGGCGCTGGATAAAGGTGGAAGCCTCGGAGCGCGAAGGGAATGATTCACCGGATTACGACTTGCGACCGCAGCGGCACGATGACCGGCTTCGCGGCAATGCCGAGCACCCCTCGTCGTCGCGGTTTGAAAACGCGGGTTGGTCCCGTCAGAAGGATCGGCACGGCCCGGCGCGTGGGCAAGATGCGGTACGATATGGCCCTTTCCTTGTGACAGGCCCTCGCAGCGCCTTGCTCGACGGGACGACAGATCGTCGCAGTCTGGCTCACTTCGATGCGATGATGCGCGAATTTCCGCAGCTCGAAGTGATCCGCATGATCGACGCGCCCGGAACGGTAAACGATGTCGCCAATCTCGAACTCGGCAGGCGCATCCGGCGGGCTGGGCTGAAGACCACCGTACCTCCCGGCGGTTCGGTGCGATCGGGAGCAATCGAGCTTTTCCTCGCAGGCCAGCCGCGCTCGATTTCGCCGGACACGCGCTTTGCCGTGCACGCCTGGCGCGATGCTGCGGGACGCCGGCCGTCGGACTATGGTCCGGGGTCGCGCGTTCACAGGATGTATATCGATTATTACAAAGACATGGGCATGAGCGAAAAGCGCGCTCGCAATTTCTATGCGATGACGAACTCGGTGCCCCACCGCTCCCCGCGATGGCTCAACGGCAGCGAAATGCGTTCCTGGATACGAAGGCCGGAGCAAACCTCCGCAGCGGCCCCGATGCGCCGCGAGCGAGGCGGATCCTGACCGCTTTGCGCGGCGGTCTCATTCGCATCGACTGGCCGGCAAGGAACCCTCTTCGATCTGACGCTCGAGCCGAAGGCAATCGAGGATCTTGGCCCCGCCCAGGAACACCGCGCCGCTCGTCGCAAGGAACAGGAGCTGGCCGAAAATGCCGGGATATTCCTCGAGATAGGCCGTGCCGCGGGTCATCGCGCCAAGCGCGAGCGCGTAGATGATCAGGAAGGCCTCGAACCTGTTCTTGATAACGAACAGCCTTCCGATCTTCTTGAGCATTGTTTCTCCCTTCCGTTAACCTCTGGTCCTGCAAGTCCCATGCCATCAACGTAGGGGCGTGGGCCTTGCTGGTTAACGTGGCCGCGATTGTAAGCCCATCCGACGCCAGCCTGCAAATGCGTTAACCATGGTCAGGCGAGTTCGCCGAGGTCGAGCGCGTCGAGAAGTGCATCGCGCGCGGCAACCACCTGCTGCGCGAGCGCCTCGCTGCCGATATCGCCGGGATCGATCTGTTCGGGCCAGGTGTGCGCGATGACGCGTTCGATGCGCTCCGCCTTCGCTTCGTCGAGCAGGAAACGCGGATCGATCCTTGCCGGGTCGCACACGACGCGCAACCGCAGACAGGCCGGCCCCCCGCCATTCGCCATGCTCTGGCGCACATCGACCGGGATGACCTCGCGGATCGGCCCGTTCGAGGCCATCAGCCTTTCGCAATAGCGCCACACCGAAGCGCTCTCGCGGCATTCCTCGGGCACGACCAGCGCCATTGTGCCATCCGGCAGGGTCGGCAATTGCGCATTGAAAAGATAGGTCCGGATCGCTTCGGCAAGGCTGACCTCGCTCGCGGGCACCTCCACAAGTTCGAGCGCCGGGAAAGCCGCGCGGATCGCTTCGTAGGCGTTCTCCCGATTTGCGAAGGCCCGTTCGTGGACGAACAGCACACGTTCGTTCGCCACGGCGACCACGTCATTGTGGAAAGCGCCTGCCTCGATCGCTTCCGGGTTCTGCTCGATGAAGACGCACCTCGCCGCGTCGAGGCCGTGGGCACGGGCGACGAGCCGGCTCGCCTGTTCGTGCTGGCGCGCGGGGAAGCGGCCTCCGCCTCTTTCGGAAAGGGGCCTGCCGTAGACGAACACTTCGACCCCGGGTCCGCCGTGGCTTTCGCACAGGCGCATATGGTTGGCCGCGCCCTCGTCGCCGAAGGTCGGGGGGACCGGATCGTGAACCGCGAAATGCGCTCTATCGGCGAAGGCGAGATCGAGCTGGCGTTTGGTGTCAGGCCATTCCTGCGCCCTGTGCAGCATGGTGACGAGGTTGGCCGGCGTCAGGTGGCAGCGCCCGTCCGCCGTGTCGGGAGCGGGCGAGACGGTCGCGGCGTTGGCGGTCCACATACTCGAAGCCGACCACGGCGCCGCGCGCAGGGCCGGGTCTTCGCTCCCGTCGAGCGCCAGCCGCTCGATCAGTGCGGTATTGGGGCGGGGGAGGGGGACGAAAAAGCCCTGCACGCCGAGCCGCGCGAGGTTCCCGCGCATCTTGGCGAGCCCCTGCAGCGCCGCCGCGCGCGGAAAGGACGGATCGCCCCGGTGGCTCGCGCTCGCGATATTGCCGAGGCTGAGGCCCGCGTAATTGTGGCTCGGCCCGACGATCCCGTCGAAATTGATCTCGACCAGTCCGCTCATCGCGCGACGCTCCATACCTCGTCGCCTTCGCCCACATCGAGCGCGTCTGCCGCGGTGCTGTCGATCGCGATGGTGAAGCCGTTTTCCTCGTCGCCCGACAGCGACCGAGCGCCATAGCAGGCGCGGAAGGTTTCGAGCCGACCGGTCGCGAGGATCGCGCGTTCGCCCTCGGCAAGATCGATCCCGCTCACCGTCGCGCGCACGCTCTGCTTGACGCTCGTCACCTCGTCGGTGCGCGCGATCATCGTCGGGCCGCCGTCGAAGATGTCGACATAGCCTTCGTAGCTGAAGCCTTCGTTCTCGAGCATCCGCATCGCCGCGCGCCCGGTCGGATGGGGCACGCCGATGACGCTTCTCGCATCGTCGTCGAGCATGGCGACATAGACCGGGTGCTTGGGCATGAGATCGGCGATGAACTGGTTGCCGTTGATCGCGTTGAAATAGTCCGCTTCCTGGAAGCTCATCCCGAAGAAACGCCCCGCGACCCCGTCCCAGAAGGGCGACCCGCCGCGCTCGTCGATGATCCCGCGCAGTTCGGCCAGCACCTTGTCGGCGAAACGCGAGCGGTGCATCGCGATGAACAGATAGCGCGCGCGGGCGAGCAGCAGGCCGAGCCCACCGGCGCGTTCGTTGGGGTGGAGGAACAGGCCGCCGACTTCGGAAAAGCCCTCGAGATCGGTGACGAGACTGAGCATTTCCGCGCGCACCGTGCGGTCGAGCTCCTTGGAATATTGGGTCAGTGTGTTGAGCCGGTACGAATAGAACGGCCAGCGCTGCCCGACCTGCGTCATCAGCTGGCTGGTCCCGCGCACGGCGCCTGTCTCATGGTTTTCCAGCACCAGCACGAATTGTTCGGAAGCGAGTTCGTCCGATGTATTCGCGAACGCTTTCGCCGCGGCCTCGAGCTTGCCCTTGAGCGCGGCTCGATCGGGCGGAAGGTTGGTGAAGCCTCCGCCCGTCAGCTTCGCCATTTCATAGAGGTGCTCGAGATCCTGGGGGCGCGCGGCGCGCAGGCGAAAGGTCACTTCGGTTCTCCTTTGCCCGCCCCATGCTCGGCCAGCGCGCCCTCGGCAAGCCGTTCGATGACGCGCGCGGAAAGCGCGGCGCGTTCGGCAAGGCTGGGGACGATGAGGTATTCGTCCGATGAATGGATCGCGCCCCCGCGCACGCCCATCGTGTCGACGACCGGCACGCCGCAGGCGGCGATGTTGTTGCCGTCGCACACGCCGCCGGTCGATTTCCAGCCGATGTCCTGGCCCAGCTCCGCGCCGCATTGGCGCACGAGGTCGAACAGCGCCTGCGCGCGCGCATCGACCGGCTTGGGCGGGCGGGTCACGCCGCCATGACGATGGACCGCGACTTCGTGCACGGTGGCGATTTCATCGAGAACGCCGTCGAGCGCCGTGTCGAAGCCCTCCATCGCCGCAGTCGATTTCGGGCGGATGTTGAAGCGCAGCAGGGCATGGCCGGGCACGACGTTGTTCGGCCCGCCGCCTTCGAGCTTGGCAGGGTTCACGGTAATATCCTCACGCTCGAGTCGCTTCAGCCGCAGGATAAGGTCGGCCGCGGCGACCAGCGCATTGCGCCCGTCTTCGGGATTGCGCCCGGCATGAGCGGAGCGCCCCTTGAGCGTGATCGAGTAATTGCCGGTCCCCCCGCGTTCATGCGCCAGCGTCCCGTCGGGGAGTGCAGCGGGTTCATAGGTGAGCGCGGCTAGCTTGCCTGCGGCGAGCTCGGCGATGAGGTCGGCGCTGGCGAGCGAGCCTGTCTCCTCGTCCGAATTGATCAGCACATCGTAGCCGAGGCTGGACGCCGCAGGGCGCTGCTCGAACGCCAGCAGCGCGTGGAGCATGACCGCGATGCCGCCCTTCATGTCGGCAACGCCGGGACCGTTCAGGGTATGATCGTCGAGCCAGCGCTGCTGCTGAAAGGGATGGTCGGGCGGGAAGACCGTGTCCATGTGGCCGGTCAGCACGATCCGCCGGTTCGCGCCGGGCCTCACGCGGACGACGAGGTGTCTCCCATTCGCCTTCTCGTATTCGCTGCCGTCGGCGGCGATGGCGATGACGGGGGCGGGATCGACCAGTTCGACCGAGCCGGGCAGGACGGAAAACGCCTCGGCCAGGGCGTCGGCCTGCCGGGCGAGCCCGTCGAGGTTGCCGGTGCCGGTGTTGATCGCGCTCCACGCCTTGACCTGTTCGAGCATGGCGGCGGCATCGATCGCGGGGGCGGGGCGGGTATCCATTGCCGCTTCCTAGCGGTCCCGGCTGGTCCTTCCAACCCGCGGAACCTGTTTCGCCGCCGCCGTGTTGCAATCCTCGAGGCGCTTCGCCATAGGGCGCCCGTCCTCCTCCCCGGGACCCGTTTCACGCGAGTCATGAGGACATGAGACAATGGCAGAAATGATCGATCGCGCGGGCCTTTCCGTGGACGGCAGGCTGGCGGATTTCATCGAGCGCGAAGTGCTGGGCCCGCTGGGGCGCGACACCGAGGCGTTCTGGGAAGGCTTTGCCAAGCTGCTCGCCGATTTCGCGCCGCGAAACGCCACGCTCCTCGAAAAGCGCGAAGACCTGCAGCGCCGGATCGATGCCTGGCACGAAGAGCGGCGCGGCCAGCCGCATGATGCGGCGACATACCGCGCCTTCCTCGAGGAGATCGGCTACCTCGTCCCCGAGCCGGGCGACTTTTCCGTCACGACGCAGAACGTCGATCCCGAGATCGCCACGATGGCGGGCCCGCAGCTGGTCGTCCCGATCCTCAATGCGCGCTTCCTGCTGAACGCGGCGAATGCGCGCTGGGGGAGCCTGTACGATGCCTTCTACGGCACCGACGCGCTCGATGCGCCGCCACCAAGGCCCGGTGGCTACGACGAGGAGCGCGGCGCGGCGGTGATCGCGCGGGGGCGGCAGTTCCTTGACGCGACCTTCCCGCTCAAAACTGGCAGCTGGAGCGAAATCGCCGGGCCCGACGACATCGAGCTGGTCGATGAAACACAGGCCGTCGGCACGACCGAAAAGGGCTTGCTGTTCGTCAACAACGGCCTCCACGTCGAAATCGTGTTCGATCCCGAAACGCCCGTCGGCAAATCCGACACGGCGGGCATTTCCGACATCGTGATCGAAAGCGCGCTCACCACCATCGCCGATTGCGAGGATTCGGTCGCGGCCGTCGACGGGGAGGACAAGCTGCTCGCCTATTCGAACTGGCTCGGCGTGATCCGCGGCGATCTTGAGGAAAGCTTCGAGAAGGGCGGGAAAACGCTCACTCGCAAGCTTGCAGGCGACAAGACCTATACTGCGCCGGACGGCTCGACGCACAGCCTGCCGGGGCGCAGCCTGCTGTTCGTGCGCAATGTCGGCCACCTGATGACCAATCCGGCGATCCGCCTGCCCGACGGCTCCGAGATCCCCGAGGGCCTGATGGACGCGGTCTTCACCAGCGCGATCTCCACGCTGGATGTCGAGGGCCATGCGAAATACGGCAACAGCCGCCGGGGCAGCATTTACATCGTCAAGCCCAAGATGCACGGGCCGGAGGAATGCGCCTTCACCAACGACCTGTTCGACCGCGTCGAGGACCTGCTCGGCCTCGCGCGCCACACGATCAAGGTCGGGGTGATGGACGAGGAGCGCCGCACCAGCGCGAACCTTGCCGCCTGCATCCACGCGGTGAAGGACCGCATCGTCTTCATCAACACCGGCTTCCTCGACCGCACCGGGGACGAAATCCACACCTCGATGAAGGCCGGGCCGATGATGCGGAAAGGCGCGATGAAGGGCTCGGCCTGGCTCCAAGCCTACGAGGCGCGCAATGTCGCGATCGGGCTGCGCCACGGCCTTTCGGGCAAGGCGCAGATCGGCAAGGGGATGTGGGCCGCGCCCGACATGATGGCCGACATGATGGAGCAGAAGATCGGTCATCTGCGCGCGGGCGCGAACACGGCCTGGGTTCCCTCGCCCACCGCCGCGACCCTCCACGCGCTGCATTACCATGCCGAGAATGTGTTCGAGATCCAGGCGACGCTGCCTGAGGCTCCGAGCCTCGACGCGCTCCTGACCATCCCGCTAGCCGAAAACACGAATTGGCCCGAGGACGAGCTGCGCGAGGAGCTCGACAACAACTGCCAGGGCCTGCTCGGCTATGTCGTGCGCTGGATCGACCAGGGCGTGGGCTGTTCCAAGGTGCCGGACATCAACGATGTCGGCCTGATGGAGGACCGCGCGACCCTGCGCATTTCCTCGCAGCATATCGCCAACTGGCTCCACCACGGCGTCGTCAGCGAGGAGATGGTGATGGATTCGCTCCATCGAATGGCCGCCAAGGTCGACGCGCAGAACGCGAACGACCCGCTCTATCGCCCTCTCATCGGCAATGAGGACGGCCCAGCGTTCAGCGCGGCGAAGGACCTGATATTCAAGGGGGTGGAGCAGCCCTCGGGCTATACCGAGCCCCTGCTGCACCACTGGCGGCAGGTCGCCAAGGCGGATTGAGCGGGCGGCGACAGGGCGTTTCGCAAGCACGCCTGCGGCAGGAACAACACGCCCGCGCCGCCTGTTGGTCCGGGAGATGACACAAGCGGAACTTCACGTCCTGGGCTTGGGCATCGCCCTGCTCTTCGCGTTCGGCGGGATCCATCTCGCCGGGCTCGAAGGCATCCGCTGGGCCAAGCCCAAGCGCCACCGGCACAGCCCGCTCGGCCTGTTGCTGACCTTCTGGGGATTGGCGCTGCTGCATATCCTCGAAATCGGCATCGCCGCGGGCGCGATCGCCTGGCTGCTGGGCGATCCGGCCTACGGGATGCTGAGCGACGGGGTGAACGGCAGCGACGCCGCCGACCTGCTCTATTTCGCCGGGATCAGCTTTTCCACGCTCGGCTATACCGGGATGGACGCGCATGGGCCGATCCGGCTGATGGTGATGATGCTTTCGCTGTCGGGCTTCATGCTCATCACCTGGTCGGCGACTTTCATCTACACCATCTGGGGCGAGACCTTCAGGCAGTAAGAGCGCGGGCTAGAGCGACGAATTCGGCGACGCTGACGGTTTCGGCGCGGCGCGTTTCGTCGATGCCGAGGCGGCCCAGCGCATCGAGCGCGCCGGGGACGCCCTTGAGGCTCTGTCGCAGCATCTTGCGCCGCTGGCCGAAGGCGGCTTCGGTGAGGCGTTCGATCATGCGCGCCGAGACACCTGCGGGCATTTCAAAGGGCGTCACGTGGACCACCGCGCTCATCACCTTGGGCGGCGGGGTGAAGGCGCTGCGGTGAACCTTCATCGCGAGGCGGGCCTCGGCGCGCCACTGCGCTAGCACAGCGAGGCGGCCATAGGCGCTGGTGCCCGGCGCGGCGACGATCCGTTCGGCCACCTCGCGCTGGAACATCAGCGTGAGCGAGGTCCATGCGGGCGGCCAGCCCTCGCCCGACAGCCATTTGACGAACAGCGCCGTGCCGACATTATAGGGCAGGTTGGACAGCACGGCGAAGGGTTCGCCGTCCATGACCTCGCCGTGGTCGAGCTTCATCGCATCGCCTTCGATGACGGTCAGTTGCCCCGGAAAGGCTTCGCTGAGTTCTGCGAGAGCGGGCAGGCAGCGTCGGTCCATCTCGATCGCGGTGACGCGGGCACCGGCGCGCAGCAGCGCGCGGGTGAGCCCGCCGGGACCGGGGCCGACCTCGAGCACGGCCTTACCCGCAAGATCGCCGGGTATAGCGGCGATTCGGGCGAGCAATTGCTCGTCCATGAGGAAGTTCTGTCCCAGCGCCTTGGAAGCCGACAATCCGTGTCGGGCGATGACCTCCCGGATCGGGGGGAGGGTGGTCATGCTCTCGCCCGCGCGGCCGCGCATTCCGCCGCCATGCGGATCGCGGCAATCATCGCGCCCGGATCGGCGATCCCCTTGCCCGCGATGTCGAAGGCGGTGCCGTGGTCGGGCGAGGTCCGGATGATCGGCAGGCCGAGCGTGACGTTGACGCCCTCGTCGAATTCCAACGCTTTCAAGGGGATGAGCGCCTGGTCATGATACATACACAGCGCCGCGTCGTATGTGCCGCGCACGCGCGAGGTGAACAGCGCGTCGCCCGGCACGGGGCCGGTGACGTCGAGACCTTCGTCCTGCAATTCCCTAATCGCGGGTTCGATGATCCGCGCCTCCTCGTCGCCGAACTTGCCCCCTTCGCCCGCGTGTGGGTTGAGCCCGGCGACGGCGAGGCGAGGCCGCTCGATCCCGAAATCGCGCGTGAGCCCCTTGGCGACGATGCGCGCCTTGTGGGCGATGAGCTCGCTGGTGAGCAGTCCGGGCACTTCGGCGAGCGCACAGTGGACGGTGAGCGGCACGGTCCGCAAGCTCGGCCCGGCGAGCATCATCACCGCGTCGCGATAGGGCAGGCGGCAGGCATCGGCGAGGAATTCGGTCTGGCCCGGATTGGCGAAGCCGACCTTCGCAAGCTCGGCCTTGGCGATGGGCGCGGTGACGAGCGCCGCCGCGCTGTGCCCAAGCGCGAAACGCGTCGCATAGGTGAGCGAGGCCAGCGCGAGCCGCGCGCCCGCTTCGCTTGGGCTTCCCGGCGTATAGGGCGCATCGAGCCCGGCCATGACCGGGAGCCCTGCGGAAAAGGCGAACAGCGCTTCGGAAGGCTCGGCGATGGGGACGATCGGGCAGTCGAGCCCGCGCGCTTCGACCGCAGCGCGCAGGACCGCGGGACCGCCGACGACGAAGAAGGGATGCGGCGCGCCGCCCGCGGGCGCGGTCCGGGCGCGCTGGGTCCATGCCTCGGCGATGATTTCGGGCCCGATTCCGGCCGGGTCGCCGAGCGCGAGCGCGATGGGAGCCTCGCTCGTCATCCCCTCGCGCGCCCCGTCAATTGTATTCGATATAGGCGTCGTTGCGCAGGTCGCGCAGGTAACGCTGGGCGCGCTTGTTGATCCGCTCCTGCTCGATCTGGTCCATGATCTCGTCGAAATTCGGACCGCCGACCTGTTCGGGATCGTCGCGCCCGCACAGCATCAGCACGCGCACCCCTTCCTGCGGCGAGCCGAAGGGCGGGGTGGTCTGGCCGACCTGCATATTGAGGATGATCGCGCGCAGCTGTTCGGGCAGGTTCGCGGCGCGGATCTGGTCGTTCGAGACGACCGTCGCGCCCAACACGTCGCGCGCGCTTTCGGCATCGGAGCAGCTGCGAAGGTTGTTCACGAAGGCGGCGAATTCGTTGACCTTGGCCTCGGCCGCTTCCTGCGTCACGTCGGGTTCGAAGCTGATCGCGATCTGCTTAAGGCTGAGGATGGCATCGGCAGGGTCCGCCATCGCCACCTTGCGCTTGTTGATGAGGTAGATGATCGAGAAGCCGCCGGGGATTTCGATTGGGCCTTGGAGCTGGCCGGGCTGCATCTGCTGGAGCGCGGCGTCGAGCGCAGGCGGCAGCTGGCCGAGACGGATCCAGCCCAGATCGCCGCCGACGACTGCGGTGGTCGCCTCGGAGAACTGGCGGGCATAGGCGACGAAGCTGCCGCCCTGGCGCAGCTGCTCCATGATACGCTGCGCGTTCTGGAGCACCGCGGCGCGGTTTTCCTGTGTCGCCGAAAGGTAAATCTCGCCGACCCGGTATTCGTCCTGCCCCTTGGCCTCCTCGAGCCGTTCGAGCACGTCGTTGACCTCTTCGGCCGAGACGTTGACGAAGGGCATGATGTTGCGCCGCAGGAGGTTCTCCCACGCGATCTCGCCTTCGATCTGGCGTTTGAGCGCGGCCGGCGAAGATCCGATCGAGACGAGGTATTCGGCCATCTTTTCAGGCTCCTGCCCGAAATTCTGCGCCGCGAGCTGGGCATAGGTCTGTTCGACCTCGGCCCGGCTGACCGGCATATCGAGCGCCTCGGATGCCTGGATCTTGAGCGTTTCGTCGATCAGGTTGCGCAGCACCTGCACCCGCAGCCGCTCGAGCTCCTGGTCCGATACCTCGGTTTCCGAGGCCGAGGTGACGAGCGCCACGCGCTGGTCGATGTCGGTCCCGGTGATGACATAGCCGTTCACCACCGCCGTCGCGGTGCGGGTGTCCGGGTTTTCCTTGCCGAAGATTTCGATGTCGTCGGGAATGCCGAAAGGGTTGTCCGCGGTCGGCACGGCGACCGTCTGCGCCATGGCGGGCACGAGCGGAGCCGCGACCAGCGCCGCAGAGGTGAAAGCGGCACAGAAATTCTTCATCATGCTTGTCGAAGTCACTCGTTCGTTCCGTCCTGATTCGTCGGCGTTCCGGGCGGCCCCTCGCCCTTTTCGCCGGATCGCTCCCCTGCCGGAGCCGGGCTTAACCTGCGCTGAGTGGAGGTGCTGGTGGCCTCGGTTCTGACTGTCTCGCGGCGCGTGTAGCCCTTTTTGCCGCCGCTGCCAATTCGCGCGCCTCAGCGGAAACCGAGATTCCTCAGCGCGAAAAAGAGCTGGAAGGAATTGCCCCGCGCCGCGTCGCCCGCCGTGATGTAGTCGCGCCGCCAGGTGAAGCCGAATTCGAGGCAGTCGTCCTGGTAGGACACCCCGAGCCGGGTGCGGATCGGCTCGAACCCGTCGGGCGCGAAGACGGGGTCTTCCTCCGCGCTCGTCAGGTTGAACACGCCGGATCCGAACACCGCCCAGTTGTTGGCGAAGGCGACCCGCGCGGCGGCGCGGAATTCCTCGCGGTCCTGCAGATCCTCGACGGTCTGAATGTCGCGGTTCAAACGCAGGTAGCCCACTTCGAGATAGGTCCGGCGCGACCCGATCGCGGCGTCGATCTCGTTGCGACGAAACGCGAGGTTGTCCTTGTCGAGCCGGAAGCGATGGGTGAAGGCGAGGAAATCGCGGTAGCGCACCTCGGTCCGCCCGACGAAATCGGACACGCGCTCCGACAGGCCGGTGCCTACGGGGAAGATCTCCTGCTTGTCTTCCAGCCGGTAGGACTGGCCGACGGTGGTCTTGACCCGCCAGCCGGGCTTCTGCAGCTCCCAGTCGAGCCCCCAGGTGACCCGCGCGCCGTCCTCGACCCGGTCGTATCCGGGAAAGCGATTGAGCGCGAAGAGGTTGGAATCCTCGAGGTCGATCGCGCGCGCGTCCTCGTTGGGCACGGCAAGGTTGCGGATCGGCGGGCTGGCGACGAGCTGGAGGCGAGGCTTCAGGACCTGCGTGCCGCCGAAGGCTTCGCCGACGAAGGGCCATTCGATGTCGATCGCTGCCGTGGCGATGCCGCGCGCGGTCCAGCCTTCGTTGCCGCGATAGATCTCGGTCAGTGTCGAGCCGGTGTCGGAGGTGTGGTAGACATCGCCCCGCACCAGCGCGCTGAAGGTCACGACCTGGCCGAGCCCGGTCAGTGTCCTCAGGTCCCAGCGCGCCCCGGCGAAGGCGCGCTGCGTATCCTGCCCGTCGGTCCGCAGCAGCGCCAGCGTGTTGGCCTGCAGCTGGACCTCGCCGCCCAGCACCGGCTCCTCGATCAGGCGGCGATAATCGAAGGCGGGCAGGGCGATCGGGATCTGCCCCTGGTCGGCATTGATCCGGAGCGTCTGCGTCGCCCAGCCGGCGAGGCTGAGATAGGAGTCCTCGTCGATCCGTTCCAGGTTTACCGTCGAGCGCAGCCGGTCGTCGCGGCTGAGATCGTAGCGGCGCAGGAAGGTTCGGTCGCTCGCCGCGCGGATCGATCCGGTGAGGCTCCAGTTCTCGGCGAACTGGAAACGGCCATTGGCGAAAAGGTAACCGCGCGGGTCGCTTTCGGTCGTCGCCTGCCCGGTCAGGTCGGCGACGCGGCTCGACTGGGTGAGGTAGCCGGTGACCTGGTAAGCGCCCTTGTCCGTCAGATGCCGCCACTCGGCGCTGACCATGGGGGCGACGTCCGAGAAGACGAAGGCGCCCAGCGTCAGGTCCTTGTTGTCGGCGAGGCGCCAGTAATATTCGCCCGAAAGTTCGAGCCCGTTGACCTGCGTGACGCGGATATTGGGAATGAGAAAGCCCGACACCGCCTCGCCGTCGGTGTTCAATGCGAGGCCGGGGAGCGGGAGGATGCGCGCCCCGAACAACTCCAGCATCGCGCCCCGGAACCGCACGCGCTGTTCGTCGGGATCGTAGATCACCCGGTCGGCGGTGATGCGCCAGGACGGATCGTCGGCGCAGCCGTCCTCGCCGGTGACGGGGCAGGCGGTGTAGGCCGCGCGGTCGAGAAGGATCGTCCCGTCCTCCGCTCGCGCGGCCGAGCGCGCGGCGAGCCGCCCCCCGGCGCGCAGGGCGATGAGCAGTTCCTCCATCGCGCCGGCTTCGAATTCGTCGGTCAGCTCGATCTGGTCGGTGAAGAGCTGGTTGCCGCCCTCGTCGACGAAGCGAATATTGCCGGTCGCGACGATCCGCCCGCTGTCGCGATACCACACGACCTCGTCCGCGCGGACCGACCGGTCCTCGCTGCGCAGCACGACATCGCCGCTGGCGGTGACGATCTCGGCCTCGTTGTCGTAGGACAGGCGGTCGGCCTCGAAGGTTAGGATGCGATCCTTCCCGATCAGCTCCTCGCGCTCGCGCGAGAGGACGGGCGCGTCGAGCGAGGGGTCGGCATCCTGCAGGGCCGCGCCGAGAACGGGCGCCGCGATCGGTTCGAGCGCGGCGGCGGCTCCGCCCTGCAAAAGCGCCGCGGGACCGAGCCCGGCAAGGGCGAGAGTGCGGGCCAGCGGCAGCGGGGAGGCGGCACGGCGCAAGCGGGCGCGCGTCGCGCCGGGCGCGAAGTTGCGCGCGTGCCCCGTGAAACCAGCCGTCATGCCTTGCCTATTGCACCGCTCACGCCTAATCGCAATCGCCATTCACGGCCCGGTCCGCGCGTGCGAACCGCACCCTGCGAGCGCGTCCTTTTGCGCGGGAGCGATCAACCGTTTCACGCGTTGGTCGGGCCGAGCCGATCGCCAGAATTCCGCTCGTCCGGAGCCATCCGGCGGGCCCAGCCGGGAGACCCCATGAAGATCCGTTTCAGCGACAGCCCGCCCGCCAGCGTCCGGCTCTACGCCCGCATCGTGAACCAGGGCGACTTGCCGTCCGATTTGGACGCGACTCTTGTCGACGGCGCCAAGGCGGCGCGATTCAAGGGCAGCGCGGGGCAGGTCTTCGAGACTTTCTCGAGCGACGACGGCTCCTTGCGCCGGATCGCGCTGGCCGGGGCGGGGGAGACCGATGGGGCCGCGCGGCGGCTCAACATCGAGAAGGCGGGTGCGGCGCTGAGCGCCAAATATCTCGTCTCGGGCGAGAGCGAGATGGTGCTCGATCTCGGCCATGCGGACCTTTCGGGCGAGGAAGCGGCGGCGGCGCTGCTGGGCCTGCGCCTGCGCGCCTGGCGGCAGGACGCCTACCGGACGACGCTTCCCGCCGACAAGCGGCCGAGCCTCGAAATGGTCCATGTCGTCGGCGCTCCCGACGGCACGAAGGATGCCTGGGCCGAAGCCGAGGCGGTCGCCAGGGGGGTCGAATTCACCCGCACGCTCGTAACCGAACCGGCCAACAAGCTCTACCCGACGAGCTTCGTCGCAATGTGCGAAAAGGCTTTCGAGGGGACGGGCGCGGAGCTGATCGTGCTCGATGACGAGGCGATGGAAAAGCTCGGCATGGGCGCGCTGCTCGGGGTCGGGCAGGGGTCCGAACAGCCGAGCCGGATTCTCGCGATCCGCTGGAACGGCGGCAAGGCGGGGGACAAGCCGACCGTCTTCGTCGGCAAGGGCGTGACCTTCGACACGGGCGGCATCTCCCTGAAGCCGCCGCCCGGCATGGAAGACATGAAGTGGGACATGGGCGGCGCAGGAGCCGTCGCGGGCGCGATGCTGGCGCTGGTCGGGCGCAAGGCGAAGGCGAACGTGATCGGCGTGGTCGGTCTCGTCGAGAATATGCCCGACGGCAAGGCCCAGCGCCCCGGCGACATCGTCACCACCATGAGCGGCCAGACGGTCGAAGTGCTCAACACCGATGCCGAAGGGCGGCTGGTGCTGTGCGATGCGCTGCACTGGGCGCAGGAGGAATTCGACCCCGCGCGGATCGTCGACCTCGCGACGCTGACCGGCGCGATGATCATCGCGCTCGGCAACGAGCATGGCGGGATGTTCGCCAATGACGACGAACTCGCCGGCCAGCTCGCCTGCGCGGGCGAGGGCGTCGGCGACAAGTTATGGCGCCTGCCGCTCGCGCCCGCCTACGACAAGCTGATCGATTCGCCGATCGCCGACATGAAGAACGTGGGGCCGCGCGAGGCAGGCTCGATCACCGCGGCGCAGTTCCTACAGCGCTTCATCCGCAAAGGCACGCCGTGGGCGCATCTCGACATCGCGGGGATGGTCTGGTCGACCAAGCCGGGCCACACCTGGGACAAGGGCGCGACGGGTTATGGCGCGCGCCTGCTCGACCGGTTCGTCAAGGAAAGCGTGGAGTAGGGCGCTTGGGCAGGATGCGCAGGAAGGCCGATCTGCCGACCAAGACCTGCGCGTCCTGCGGCCTGCCCTTCGCCTGGCGCAAGAAGTGGGCGCGCGACTGGGACAACGTGCGCTATTGTTCGGAGCGGTGTCGGCGCAATAAGGGCGGCCAGACATGAAAGTCGATTTCTGGCAGCTATCGCGCGACCCCGCCCCTCGTGTCGTTGCGCTCATCGCGGAGCGCGTGCTGGCGCAGGGCGAGCGGCTGCTCGTGGTGAGCGCTGATGCCGAACAGCGCCAGCTCATCGCCAGGGCGCTGTGGGAGGCTTCGCCCGAAAGCTTTCTCGCCAATGGCCATGCAGGTGCGGCGGGAGAGGAACGCCAGCCCATCCTGCTTTCCGCCGATCCGGTCGCACCCAACGGGGCGAGCCACGTAGTCTTCGCCGACGGCACCTGGCGCGAAGCGGAGGGTTTCGCGCGGGCTTTCCTGCTGTTCGGCGAGGACACGCTCGAAGCCGCGCGCGCGACATGGCGTTCGCTCGACGGGCGGGACGGGGTTGAACGCTCCTTCTTCCGGCAGGAGGGCGGCAAATGGGTCAAGGCGGCCTGAAGGCTTGAACTCCTCGGCGGCAAGGCCGATGCTCTCGCACACGGAGCCATGAGGAGGCACTGATGGGCATTACGAGGATTGCGACCGCGCTCGGCGGCGCGCTGCTGCTGGCGGCCTGCGGCGGGCAGGAGGAAAGCGGCGAATTCACCACCGAGGACGGCGAGACCGGCGAATACACGATCGACCGCGACACCGGCGAAGCGCGGATGTCGGTCGAGACCGAGGAGGGCACCGCGACCCTGCGCTCGGGCAAGGACGTGCCGGTCGAACTGCCCGACGGCTTCTCGCTCTTCCCCGGCTCGCGCGTGACGTCCAATTCGGTCATCAACCAGGGCGAGCGCACCGGCAGCATGGTCATTTTCGAGGCCGACGCCGCGCCCGAAGATGTCATCGCCCATTTCCGCGAGCAGGCCGAAGCCGCCGGGGTCGAGATCCAGATGGATGCGAAAATGGGCGAAAGCCTTATGGTCGCGGGCGAGAACGAAGCCGAGGGGCTCGCCTTTCAGGCCAGCGTGACGGGCGACGAGGGCACGACGACCGGCCAGCTCTTCATCGGACGAATGCCCGAATAGGCGCGCAAATCCGCCGAACGCCCCATCGGGCTTGAACTGCCGCGCCGCCGGGGCTAAGCGCGCGCGCGACGAACCCGCGCCGGGACTCCGCGCCCGCGCCTCGCTTCTCTCACGCGCCCCGCAGCGCTCCTCTATCTCTCTCTAGTCCAAGGAACACGAACAATGGCGGTCACCCGCACCTTTTCGATCATCAAGCCCGATGCCACCAAGCGCAACCTGACCGGCGCTGTCACCAAGATGCTGGAGGAAGCCGGCCTGCGCGTCGTCGCGTCCAAGCGCATCCGCATGACCCGCGAACAGGCCGAAGGCTTCTACGCGGTCCACAAGGAACGCCCCTTCTTCGGCGAACTGGTCGAGTTCATGATGAGCGAGCCGGTCGTCGTGCAGGTCCTCGAAGGCGAGGATGCGGTGAAGCGCAACCGCGACGTGATGGGCGCGACCAACCCGGCCGAAGCCGCCGAAGGCACGATCCGCAAGGAATACGCCCTGTCGATCGGCGAGAACACGGTCCACGGCTCGGACAGCGAAGAAAACGCGAAGATCGAGATCGACTTCTTCTTCGACGAGGACGAGATCGTCGGCTGATCGCGCCGCTTCGATCTAATCGAAAGGGCCGTCCCCATGGGGCGGCCCTTTTCGTTTGCGCCTCAGCCCGCCCGCGCCTCGGCGAAACGAGCGAGCTGGTCCGAATGGGCGCGGTGGGCGCCGCGCTCGCTGCTCTTCATCTCGGCCCGCATCGCGGCGAGCGCGGCGGGTGACAGCTCGAGGCCGAGTTCGGCATAGGCGCGAGCGATTTCCGCCTCCCAGTCCGCGCCCAGCGCCTCGAAATCGAGCCGTGCCACGGGTCCGCGAAAGGTCGCAAGCGCCTTGGCCATGCGCTTCTCGCGCAGGTCGATCTTGTGCCGCCATAGCGTCTCGATCCGCGCAAGGTCGCAGGTGTCGGACTGGATCGCCATCTGGTTCGCCGCGAGGCTGACTGCGCTTTTCAGAACCGCCTCGCGCTCGCGCCGGGCGATCACCAGCCGCGCATCGGGGAACTGCGTGAGCAGGGCGGGCAGGTCCTCGGCGAAGGCGGGAACCTTCATCACGCGGGGAAGCTCCGCCACTCCCCGGTGCGCCGCGTCGGTCCGCAGCATCCGTGCGAACTCTCGGTAGATCGCCGCTGGGTCGCGCGCTTCGCTCCAGCCCGAATAGGACGGGATGTGCCATTGGGATTCGTAGATCGAGTGGTGCAGCGCCGCCGATATCCAGGCGAGCTCCTCCTCGGCGCGGGCCGGGGCCATGGGATGGATCGACTGGAGCCACGGGTTGAGCGCGCCGAGCAGGGCGAGGTCGAGCGCGCTCTTCGCCCGGTTCACGCCGAAGCGTGAGGGAACCGGGTGGTAAGCGTCGCAGTATCGCGTGTGCGAATGGGCCGGGTCCGCGGCGAGCAGCTTGTGGATGCGGGTCGTGCCCGAGCGCATATGCCCGATCACGATGATCGGCGCGGCGAGCCGGGTTTCGGCCATTTCGGGGCGCTTCGCCCACAGCGCTCCCAGGCGCAGGCGGTTGCGAATGGCGCGCACGAGCTGCCCGTGCGCCATGGCCCGGCCGAGCGGGTTGAGGGCGGCTTCCTCGCGCACGGCGCGCGTGAGCCGGTCCAGCCGTTCGCGGAAATCGGCGACATCGGCTTCCTCGCGCCCGGCTTGCTCCGCCGCTGCGGCCTGCGCGCCGAGCGGTCGCGCTGCAATCTCCCACAGGCCGCGCGCATCGAGCGAGGGTTCGGGCAGGCGGCCCTTAGCCCATGCATTGCCGAGCAGCGCGCTCGTCCGGTCGGCGAGCGGCGAACGCGCCAGCGGGTGATCGCGCGGCGGCACCTTCATCGGAACATCTCCGCCGCATCGTGCAGCTTCGTCAGCCGCGCCGGAGCGACCGCGCGCCAGCTGCGCTCGAGCCATTCGCCGATATGGTCCCAGTCGAGCCCCGGCCGGTCGAGGATCACGGCGACCCACCCGCTCGCCCCGTAATAGGGCGGCTTGAAATAGGCATCCGGCTGCGTCTCCACGAGGTTCGCCATCTCGTCCACGCCGCTCGTCTTGACCAGCAGCGCGATGCGCCCCCTACCGTGATCTCGGCCGCTGAAATAGGCGAAGAATTTGCCGGTCTTCGCCGAACCGACGCGAAATCCGGGCGCGCCGTGGCTTTCCTTTTCGTGCGTTTCCGGCAGGGCGAGAGCGAGTTCGCGGACCCGTGCCAGCAGGTAGCCCGGATCGCTCCCGCGTGAGACATAGTCGGCCAGCGCGCGCGGGTAGAGCTGGTGTTCGGCGATGCGGACCCGCACAGCGAGGGCTTCGGGTGTGTCGTCGGGGGCGATGGCGACGGGAAGCTGGGCGAGCACTTCGCCTGAATCGAGTTCGCTCGTAACGAGATGCACGCTCGCGCCGGCATGGCTGTCGCCCGCTTGAATCGCACGGGCGAAGGTGTCGAGCCCCTTGTATTTCGGCAGGAGCGAAGGGTGGATGTTGAGCATCCGGCCTTCCCAGCGCTTCACGAACCCTTCCGAAAGGATCCGCATATAGCCCGCGAGCGCGATATACTCCGCGCCTGCGTCAAGCGCGGCGGCCTCCATCGCCTCGTCCTGCGCCTCGCGGCTCACCCCCTTGTGCGAATGGGCGAAAGTCGGGATGCCCTCGAGCCGGGCGAGCGCCAGCCCTTCGGCGTCGGGGTTGTTGCTCGCGACCAGCACGACTTCATAGGGCGCGCCCGGCAGGCGGCTTGCGTGGAGGAGGGCGGCCATGTTGGTCCCCGCGCCCGAGATGAAGATCGCGACCTTCGCTCGGGGGCCGGGGTTGTCAGACATTGTGGACCGCTTCGAACGCCGAGCGCGCGCTCCAGGTGCCCTGCGACCCGCGCACGGTGCAGCCGCGCGGGCCGTCCTCGATAGCGCCGACGCGGAAGGCGGTTTCGCCTGCGGCTTCGAGCCGTTCGATCACCGCGGCCGCCCGCTCCGGCGCGACCGCGAGCACCATGCCGACCCCGCAATTGAAAGTGCGCGCGAGTTCCTCCGGTTCGATATTCCCCTGCGCTTGGAGGAAGGCCATGAGGCCCGGCTGCTGCCACAGGTCGGCATCGACCACCGCGTGTGCGCCTTCGGGCAGGATGCGCGGGATGTTTTCGAGCAGCCCCCCGCCGGTGATGTGGGCGAGGGCGTTCACTTGGCCTTCGCGGATAAGCGGCAGCAGGCTTGCGACATAGATCCGCGTCGGCTCGATCAGTGCGTCGATCAACAGGCGCTCGCGGTCGAACACCGCCGGGCGGTCCATCCGCCAGCCGAAATCGGCGGCGAGGCGGCGGACGAGCGAATAGCCGTTCGAATGAACGCCGGAGGAGGCGAGGCCGATGAGCACGTCGCCCGGCGCGACGCGCTCGCCGGTCAATTGTTCGCCGCGCTCGACCGCGCCGACGCAGAAACCGGCAAGGTCGTAGTCGCCGGGGGCATACATCCCCGGCATTTCCGCCGTTTCCCCGCCGATCAGAGCGCATCCCGCCTGCTTGCAGCCCTCGGCGATCCCCGCGATCACGCGCTCGGCGACGCCTTCCTCGAGCTTCCCGGTGGCGAAATAGTCGAGGAAGAACAGCGGCTCGGCGCCCTGAACGATGAGGTCGTTGACGCACATCGCGACGAGGTCGATACCGACGGTATCGTGCCGGTCGTGCTCGATCGCGAGTTTGAGCTTGGTCCCGACCCCGTCATTCGCCGCGACCAGCAGCGGGTCGCTGAAGCCTGCCGCCTTGGGGTCGAAGAAGCCGCCGAACCCGCCCAGATCGCTGGTCGCACCGGGACGGGCGGTGGCTTTCGCCAGCGGGGCGATGGCTTTCACCAGCCGGTTGCCCGCTTCAATCGAGACGCCGGACTGTTCGTAGGTGTAGGAACCCTTGGAGGGAGGGGAGGGATCGCTCATGTCCCGGTCCTTAGCCTTTCGCGCTTGGAATTCCACTCACCTTTGGGCAAAAGCGCGGCGGCTTTCCACCATGACCGCGTCCTCTTCCCCCCTTCGCCCGCCTCTTGCCGGGACTCCGCTCCCGCCGCGGCGCTGGCTGCGGCACGGAGCCGCCGCGCTCGGCGCGCTTGCGCTGCTGTCGGGCGGCTATGCGCTGGTGCTGGCGCAGGTTTCGGGCGAGCGCGGGATCGCGCCCACCGCTTCGAGCGTGGATATCGAAGTGAGCGGGATCGCCGTGGACGTGACCGCCGATTCGGCCGAGGAAGCACGCGAGCAGGCGTGGCGCGAGGCCCAGCGCAGGGCGTGGGAAAAGGTCGACGGCCCGGCCATTTCCGACAGCCAGCTTTCCGGCCTCGTCTCCGCAATCGTGATCGAGCGCGAGAACATCGGGCCGAAGCGTTACATCGCGACGCTCGGTGTGGTCTTCGATCGCCAGCGCGCGGGGCGCTATCTCGGCGGGCAGGCGCAGCAGCGTTCCTCCGCGCCGATGCTGCTGATCCCCGTGATCGCAAGCGGCGGGGCCTACACGACATTCGAGCGCCGCAATGAATGGCAGCGCGCCTGGGCCGAGTTCAATCCGGGCACGAGCCGCATCGACTATGTCCGCCCGAGCGGGGCGGGGGGCGATTCGCTGCTGATCAATTTCGGCCAGACCCGCAGGCGCAGCCGTGCGTGGTGGCGCACGACGCTCGACCAGTACGGCGCGGCCGATGCGCTCGTGCCGATCGCGCGGGTCGATTACCAGTTCCCCGGCGGCCCGGCACGAGGCATCTTCACCGCGCGCTATGGCCCCGACAGCACCTTCCTCGGCGAATTCGAACTGTCCGCTTCCAGTCCGGAAGAGGTGCCCGATATGCTCGCCGAGGCGGTGCGGCGGTTCGACCGGATCTTCGAGGCCGCGCTCGAGGAAGGCAAGCTCACCCCTGACCCGACCCTGCGCGAAAGCGATTCGGGCGACATCGACCCGGCGCTGCTCCGCCTGATCGAGCTCGGCCGCGCGATCCAGCAGCGCGAGGCCGAGGCGGGGGCCGAGGGTGAGGGCGCGGGCGATCTCCCCGCTCCAGGCGAGACCGGACCGGCGGAGGCGCAGGAGACGCCGAGCCCCGCCGAGACGAGCGCACCGGTGCGCGCGATCACGGTCCAGTTCGCCAGCCCGGACGCGGGCGCTTTCGATGCGACGCTGTCGGCCATGCGGGGCGTGCCGGGCGTGCGCTCGCTTGCCGTCACCAGCACCGCGATGGGCGGGACCAGCGTGATGAGCGTGCGCTATGCGGGCAGCCTCGATGATCTTGCCGAAGCTCTGGTCGAGCGTGGCTTCGCGGTCAATCGCGGGGCGGGCGCGCTCGCCATCAGCCGCTGACCGGCGCGCGTGCCGCCGATGCCCCCGGCTTCCGATTCTCCCTCGCAGATCGCGCTCCCGCTGGTTCCGGGAAGGGGCGGAGCGCCGCGGCGGATCGTGATCGGCAATGCCAATGCCCATGTGGTCGAGGCGCTGTCCGACCCTTCGCGCTGGCCTTACGGCACGGCTGTCCTCACCGGGCCGGAACGCTCGGGCAAGTCATTGCTCGGCGAATGGGCCGCCGCGCGCGGGATCGCGGTGATCGACGGTGCGGACCGCTGGGATGAGGACGCGCTGTTCCACCGCTGGAACGCCGGGCAGGAGGGCGGATCGCGCGCGGGCGAACCGCTTTTGCTGATCGCCGACCGCCAGCCCTGGGACATCGCGCTGCCCGACCTCGCCTCGCGCCTCGGCGGCTCGCTCCAGCTACAAATCGGCGCGCCCGACGATGCGATGGCGGCGCAGTTGATCGAGGCGATGGCCGAGCAGCGCGGCCTCACGCTCGCCGAGGGCGCGGCCGATTACCTCGTCCCGCGCGCGGAGCGCAGCTTCGCCGCGCTCGAAAGGCTCGTCGCTACGATCGACCGGATCAGCCTTGAACGGCAGGTTCCCGCCACCATGTCGGTCTGGCGCGCTGCGCTCGAAGCGATGCACGGCCCCGAGCAGGGGCGCCTGATCTGACGAGCCGGATTTGCAAAACGCGCCGATTGGTGGAAGGGTAATGGGGCCATGTTCGATAAGCTGACGGCCTATCTGGACTCGATCCGGGCGCGCGATCCGGCGCCGCGTTCGCGCTGGGAAATCCTGCTTTATCCGGGGGTCTGGGCGCTGGGGTTCCATCGCGTCGCGCACTGGCTGTTCGAGGCCAAGCTCTATTTCCTCGCCCGGCTGGTGAACCATGTCAGCCGCGCGCTGACCGCGATCGACATTCATCCGGGCGCGACCATCGGGCGAAATTTCTTCATCGACCACGGCTTCACCGTCATCGGCGAAACCGCGGAGATCGGCGATAACGTGACGATCTACCAGTGCGTGACGCTGGGCGGGACGAACCCGACCAACGGCAAGGGGGGCAAGCGCCACCCGACGCTGCAGGACAATGTCATCATCGGCTCTGGCGCGCAGATCATCGGCCCGATCACCGTGGGCGAGCGCGCCCGCGTCGGGGCCAATGCCGTCGTGACCGAGGATGTCGCGCCGGGGGCTACAATGGTGGGGCTCAAGGCCCGTTCGACGCTGGTTCCGGCGGAGGAGTGGATCAAGGAATTCATCCCCTACGGCACGCCGTCGGACGACCCGTGCGAGCCGCGCAGCGACTGCATCGAGAAGCTCGAGAGTGAACTTGGCGCGCTCAAGGCCGAACTGGCCGAGATCAAGGCCGCGCAGGCCCGCGCGATCGAGGATGCCTCGGCCCGCCAGGCGAGCCTCGATTTCGGACGCAAGAGCGGGACCGACGATTGATGGCGGCGGGCAAGGGCGCAGGGCTCCCCGGACAGGTCGTCGCTTTCCCGGCCCGCGGTGGCGCGGGGCAGGTCGGGTTCGAGCGCGAGGAACTGCAGCGCATCCTCGACCTCTACGGTCGCATGGTCGCCGCCGGCGAATGGCGCGATTACGCGATGGACTTCGATTCGAAATGCGCCACCTTCGCCGCCTTCCGCCGCACCGCCGAACGCCCACAGGCGCGGCTCGAAAAGCGACCCGCGCTCAGGAACAAGCAGGGGATGTGGACCCTGTTCGGCGAACACGGCCAGGTGATGAAGCGCGGCCACGACCTTGCGAACGTCCTTGCTCCGATGGAGCGGCGGCTGGTGAAGGCGGTCGAGGACTAGGCCCGAACACTGTGCGGGCGCAGGCTCCGGCAGCGCAAGTGGCAGCTTCGGAACGCTCGAACCACCTGTTTCGATGGAGGAAAGTGGGTGGAACGGAGACGTCTGCGACACTGGCGAATGCCGCCGCGCGCTGACATAGCGTCTGGCTTCCGGCCCGAACGACCGGGTGCCGTCAGTCCGCGATCCAGAGGTCGTGAGCGTCGATCCTCAGCTTCGTGATCGCGCGCATCGCGTCCGCGCGGGCCTCGGCCTCGATGCGGAAGGCGTCGTGGACCATGCGTTCGCCCAGCAGCCGTTCGGCAAGGTCGATTTCGCCCAGTTCCTGTCCGCGGCGCAGCTTTGCGAGCGCTTTCATCTGCGCCTCGACCGTCTCGCGGGCGCGCGCCCAGGTGGCGATGCGATAGCGCGCCTCGACCACGTCGGACGTCGCGGTTTCCTCGACCTCGATGCGGGCAAGCTGCGCCTGCGACAGCGCCGCGGAAGCCGAGGCGCCCGCCTCGCTCGCCAGCGCGGCCCGATGCCCGCCTCCGAGCGGGATCGACACCACCACGCCCGCGCCGCGCTCGATCCCGCCGAACTCGGAGAAAGCCCTGAGGCCGATGGTGGGATCGGCGACGCGGTCGCGCTGCGCACGGTCGGCCATCGCGGCCATGCGCTCGCTTTCGGCCTCGGCGGCGGCGATGAGGTGGCTGTTGACGACCACGAGGTCGCCCAGCTGCGAAAGCCGCGCGTCGGCCATTTCGGGCAGCGGAATGTCCGGCGCATCCGCCGGGAGGGCGAGAGCCGGAAAGCGCGCGGCGAGGCGCGAGCGGGCGAGATCCGCCATGCCGCTCGACTGTTCGAGCGCCCGGCGCGCTTCGGCAAGGGCTGCGGCTGCCCGGTCGACTTCGAGCTGCGAGGCGTCGCGCAGGTCGCGCCGCCGCTCGAGCGCGGCGAGCGCGGCTTCGTAATTCTCCACCGCCGCCCGGTCGACTTCGGCCACGGCGGAGGCGGCGAGCCAGTCGAACCAGTAGGCGGCGAGCGCGAGCGCGGCTTCGTGGCGCGCATCCTCGGCCATGTTCTCGGCCGCCTCGATGCCGTGGCGGCCGATCTCGCGGTCGAGCCGGGCCTTGCCGGGCAGGCGGAAGCTGCGCGAGAGCATCGCGTCGTATTCGTCGAATTCCCCGCCCGAGCGGACATTGCGGCGCTGGTAGGTTCCCTGCACCGTGACTTCGTAAGGCCCGCGCGCGAGCCCCTTCGCGCGCGCCCGCGCCGCGTCGAGCCGGGCGCGCGCGGCGTTGACCTCGGGATGCTCCTCGAGCGCCTGCTCGACCGCAGCTTCGGGCGGCAGGCCGGGCTCGGCGAGGAGAGGTGCGCCCGCCAGCAGAAGGGGAGCGAGGAAAAGCGCCTTGCGGATCATGCCAGCGCCTCCTTCTCGGTGTCGCTGTCGGCGCTGCGCTCGCGCGGCCCCTCTCCGAAGCGTTCGTAGAGGATCGGGAGAAGCACCAGCGTCAGCAGGGTGGCCGAGACCAGCCCGCCGATCACGACGATCGCGAGCGGCTTCTGAATTTCCGAGCCCGGCCCGGTCGCGAACAGCAGCGGCACGAGGCCGAAGGCGGCGATGCTAGCGGTCATCAGCACCGGGCGCAGTCGCCGCTCGGCCCCCTGCCGCACCGCCTGCGCGAGCGGGACGCCCTCTTCGCGCAGCTGGCGGAAATAGGTCACCATGACGAGCCCGTTGAGCACCGCGATGCCGAGCAGCGCGATGAAGCCGACCGATGCGGGGACCGAGAGATATTCGCCCGACACCGCAAGCGCGATCATCCCGCCGACCGCGGCGAAGGGGATGTTGGTGAGGATGAGGAGCGAGGCCCGGACCGATTGCAGCGTCAGGTAGAGCACGCCGAAGATCAGCAGGATCGCCACCGGCAGCACCACCGCGAGCCGGGCCGAGGCGCGCTGCTGGTTCTCGAACTGGCCGCCCCATTCGAGCCGGTAGCCCGGCGGCATCGGGACATTGGCGGCAAGGTCCGCCTTCGCATCCTCGACATAGCCGACAAGGTCGCGGCCCGAGACGAAAGCCTGCACCATGGCATAGCGCGAGCCGTCCTCGTGCTCGAGCTTGACCGGGCCTTCGACGCGGGTGACATCCGCGACATCGCTCGCGCGGACGAGCTGGCCGGTGGGCGAGCGGTAGACGAGATCGGCGAATTCCCGCGCACCCAGCTCGCCCGCGCCGCCTTGCCCGCGCACGACGATCGGGACGCGCCGCACGCCTTCGTTGACGACTCCGCTTCGCACGCCTTCGACTTGCGCGCGCATCATGTCCTGGAGGTCCGAGACCGGCATCCCGACCCGGCCCGCGGCGACGCGGTCGATGTCGACGAGGAGATAGTCGACCTGGTCGTTCGCCACGGTCATCGCCTCGCTCGTGCCGGGAATCGTCTCGAGCCGCGCCTGTATCTCGCCGGCCAGCCGCGAGAGTTCGGCAAGGTCCGGGCCGAACAGCTTGATCGCAAGATCGCCGCGCGCGCCGGTCAGCATTTCCGAGGTCCGCATATCGATCGGCTGGGTGAAGGTCGGCTCGATCCCGGGGAAACGCTCCATCACTTTGCGCAATTCGCCGAGCAGCCAGTCCTTGTCCTCGACCCGCCATTCCTCGCGCGGCTTGAGTTGCAGGAAGCTGTCGGTCTCGTTCGGGCTCATCGGGTCGAGGCCGAGTTCGTCCGAGCCGACCCGCGCGATCACCGCCTCGACCTCGGGCACTTCGGCGAGGATCGCGCGCTGCACCTTCATGTCGCCCTCGACGCTGTGTTCGAGCGAGATCGAGGGCAGCTTGGTGAGCTGCACGATGACCGAGCCTTCGTCCATCACCGGAAGGAAGGTCTTGCCCGTCACGGTGTAGGCTGCCCCCGCGAGAGCGAGGCCGATGCCCGCCACCGCGAAGACCCTACGCTTGTGCGCGAAGGCACCGGAAAGCAGCGCGTGATAGCGCGGGGCGATCTGGCGCATCAGCCAGGGCTCGTGGTGGTGCTCGGCGTCGGTCGCCTTCACCTTAAGCAGGTAGTAGGCGAGAACCGGGACAAGCGTCAGCGACAGCACCAGCGCCGAGGCGAGCGCGAGGACGATGGTGAGCGCGACCGGGCTGAACAGCTTGCCTTCCAACCCCTCGAGCGTGAGCAGCGGCAGGAACACGATGGCGATGATCGCAAGGCCCGAGGCGACGGGCTTTGCGACCTCGGCGGCGGCGACATAGACATTGTGGAGCTTGCCGAGCGAGGCGTGCTTTTCGTCCGACAGCCGCTCGACCACGTTCTCGACCACGACCACCGCCCCGTCGACGAGGATGCCGACCGCGATGGCGAGCCCGCCGAGGCTCATGAGGTTCGCCGTCAGTCCGATGGCGCGCATGAAGATGAAGGTCAGCAGCGCCGCCATCGGCAGCGCGAGCGCGACGATCACCGAGGCGCGGAAATCGCCAAGAAATAGCAGCAGCAGGATGACGACCAGCACGGTCGCTTCGAGCAGGGCGGATTCGACCGTGCCGACCGCGCGCCCGATAAGGTCGGAACGGTCGTAGAAGACGTCCACGCTCATGCCGGAGGGAAGGCTCGGCTGGATCTCCTCGAGCCTTGTCTTTATCCCTTCGACGACCTTCGCCGCGTCCGCCCCGCGCAGGCCGATGACGAGCCCCTGCACCGCCTCGCCCGTGCCGTTCTTCGTGACCGCGCCATAGCGCGTCAGGCTGCCGGTGCGCACGTCGGCGACATCGCCCACGCGCACCACCGCGCCGCCCTGCGAACGCACCACCACCGCGGCGAGATCGTCGAGCGTGCGGATCGCCCCGGTCGAGCGGACGATGAGCGATTCCTCCCCGCTGGTGAGCCTGCCGGCCCCGTCATTGCGATTGCTCGCCTCAATCGCGGCGGCGAGGTCGGCGGTCGAAAGTCCCGCGGCGGCGAGCGCGTTCACGCGCGGAGCGACCTCGAAGGTCTCGACATAGCCGCCCAGCGCGTTGACGTCCGCAACGCCCGGCACGGTGCGCAGCGCGGGGCGGATCGTCCAGTCGAGCACGCGGCGCTTTTCCGCGAGGCTCTGCGGGCCTTCGAGCGTGAACATGAACATTTCGGAGAGCGGCGTCGAAATCGGCGCGAGCCCGCCCTCGACCGTTGGCGGCAGGTCCCCCATCGCCGCATTCAGCCGCTCGGCGACCTGTTGGCGCGCCCAGTAGATGTCGGTCGAATCCTCGAAATCGATGGTGATGTCGGCGATCGCGTATTTGGCGACCGAGCGCAGGACGGTCTGTTCGGGAATGCCGAGCAGTTCCATCTCGAGCGGGGTGACGACGCGGCTCTCGACTTCCTCCGGCGTCATGCCGGGGGCCTTGAGGATGATCTTGACCTGCGTCGTGCTGATGTCGGGAAAGGCATCGATCGGCAGGTTGGCAAAGGACCAGCCGCCGATCCCGGCGAGGACTGCGGCGAGGCCGAGGACGGCGAGGCGCAGCGAGAGCGCCTTTTCGACGAGCTTGCCCAGCATGGCGCTTATTCCGCCCCCTGCGCCTTGAGTTCGGCGACGCTGCTGGCGGCGACGGTCTCGCCCGCCTCCAGCCCCTCGGCGATGATCGCCAGCCCGCCGCTTGTCGCGCCGACGACGACGGGGCGGGCGGTCCAGTCCTCGCCCTCGCGCACGAAGACATGGTCCTTGCCCGCGATTCGCGTGACGGCGTGTTCGGGCACGGCGAGACCCTTGCCCGAGCCCCTGATCGCCACGCTGACGTTGCGACCGGCGACCACGCCCGGCGCATCGCCGATGCTGGCGCGCGCCATGACCGAGCGGGTGGCAGGATCGATCGACGGCGCGACCGCGATGATCCGCCCGCCGACCGACAGCGCCTCGCCGTCCGCGCCGGGCAGCGCGACCTCTACCGCCATTCCGGGCCGCACCTCGCGCGCGAGCCGTTCGGGCAATTGCAGTTCGACCTGATACGCGCCCTCGGCCTCGACCACGAAGGGCGCGCCCATCCCGTCGACTCCGCCGCCCGTTTCGACCCCGACATGGGCGACGCGGCCCGCAATGGGCGCGGCAAGCGTCATCGTCCCGTCCGGCCCGATCCCGCCGAGCGCCGCGAGGCGGGCCGCCTCGGCGCGGGTCGCGCGGGCCTGTTCGTATTCCGCCTGCGCCTCGTCCGCGCGCGCCTCGGCGACGATGCCTTCCTCGGCCAGCTGGGCGAGGCGCTTGGCGCGGGCCTCGGCGAGCCGTTCGGCCGAGCGCGCGCGGGCAAGCTCGCCGCTGATCTGCACCGGCTCCGCCGCGCGCACCAGCGCAAGCGGATCGCCGCGCGCCACGCGCTGGCCCTCGATCACGAAGACCCGCACCGCCGCGCCGGGGAACGGGGCGGTCACCGCGACTCGCGCTTCAGGCGGCAGGGTGATCGTCCCCGGCGCGCTGCCTATCGGCACGCCGTCGATCTCCATCACGTCGGCCGTCTCGATCGCGAGGCCGTCCGGTTCCTGGGCCGTCTCGGCTCCATCGCTGCCGGCCTGTTCCGATTGGGGGGAAGAACAGGCCGGCAGGCCCGCCATGGCGGCGAGGGCGGCAAGAAGGGCGATGGAGCGCGGTGTCATGCCCGGTTCTCTGGCCCACCAAGCTGACAACAACTTGTCAGCCTGCCAGCTTCTTGTCAGTTTCGCGCGCCACACCCTCGGTCGAAAGGACGGAAGGGCATCGCCATGCACATCCTGCTCGTCGAGGACGATCCCGAGCTCGGTCGCCGCCTGTCGGAGCGGTTGCGCGCGGCCGATTTCGCGGTCGATCTCGCCACCAGTCAGAACGAGGCGGAGGATTGGCCCGATGTCGAACGCCTGGCCGCGATCATCCTCGATCTCGGCCTGCCCGACGGGAGCGGGCTCGACCTCCTGCGCGGCTGGCGCGACCGGCGGGTGGAGACGCCGATCCTGATCCTCACCGCGCGCGGCAGCTGGCAGGACAAGGTCGAGGGGCTGAATGCGGGCGCGGACGATTTCGTGGTCAAGCCGGTGCGCTTCGAGGAACTCCTCGCCCGCCTCAATGCCCTGTTCCGCCGCCAGCAGGGCTCGCGCAGCACGGCGCTCCGGGCGGGCGACCTCGTGCTCGACCCGCTCGCCCGAACCGCGCGGCAGGACGGCGCGCCGCTCTCGCTCAGCCGCCAGGAATTCCGCCTGCTCCACCTCTTCATGCGCCGCGCAGGCCAGGTCATGTCGCAAGCCGACATCCTCGAGGATCTCTACGAGCTCGAGGCGGAGCGCGAACTCAACACGGTCGAGGTGCTGGTCGGCCGCCTGCGCCGCAAGATCGGGCGCGAGCGGATCACCACCCTTCGCGGCATGGGCTACCGGTTCGAGCGATGATGCGCGCTCCCGCCCTCTCAAGCCTCAGGCTGCGCTTCCTGCTCGCGGTGACGTTGTGGGTGCTGCTCGGCATCGCGGCGATCTGGGTTTCAGCGACGCAGATATTCTCCGCTCATGTCGAACAGTCCTATCACGAGGAACTGGAGGTCCATGTCCGCGAACTCGCGCGCCTGACCGAAATCGCGCCCGACGGCGCGATCAGGCTGACGCGCCCGCTGTCGGACCCGCGTTACGAGGTGCCGCTGTCGGGCTTCTACTGGCAGGTCACCGCGCCCGGCCTCGCTCCGTTGCGGTCGCGGTCGATGACGCGCGGGAGCCTCGATGAAAGCATCGCCCATTCGCCCGAGATCCTCCACCGGGTCGACGACGGGCCGACCGGGGCGGCGATCACCTACGGCTTCACCCGGCCCGGACCGGAGGGGGAGGAACTGCATTTCGTGATCGCCACCGACCAGAGCGAACTCGATCGGCTGATCGACGCCTTCACTGCCGATCTAGCGCTGTGGCTCGCCGGCCTTGCCGCGCTCCTTCTCGCAACAGGTCTGGCGGTGGTTTCTTTTGGCCTGAGGCCGCTGGACCGGCTCGCCGCCGCATTCGGCCGGTTGCGGCGCGGGGAGGCGACGGAGCTCGAGGGCCAATACCCGGCCGAGATTTCACCGCTCGCAGCCGATCTGAACGCCTATATCCGCCAGAACGAGGAGATGGTCGCGCGCGCCCGCGTGCAGGCGGGCAATCTCGCTCATTCGCTGCGCACCCCGCTCGCGGTTATCACCGACGAGGCCGAGCGCCTCAGCGAGCAGGAGAACTGCGCCGCATCGGGGGCGGTCCTGCTCGACCAGGCGCGGGCGATGGAGCAGCAGGTCGAATATCAGCTTGCCCGCGCCCGCTCATCGGCGGGACGGAAACGGTCGGGGCAGGGCGTCGTTATTCCCGAGGTCGCGGTCCCGATCCTGCGGGCGATGGAGCGGCTGCACCCCGAGCGCCGCTTCACCATGCGCGCGACCGGCTGCGAGGGGCTCGTCCTGCCGCTCGACCCGGTCGATTTCGCCGAGCTGCTTTCGATCCTGCTCGACAATGCGGGCAAATGGGCGCTGAGCGCGGTCACGCTCACCTTCGAATGCGACAGGAAGGGGCACTTCACCGCCGAGATCGAGGACGACGGCTCCGGCATGGCAGAGGCCGACATCGCCCGCGCATTCGAAGTCGGCACGCGCTTCGACAGCACGATGGCCGGGTCGGGCCTCGGCCTTGCCATCGCCCGCGACCTCGCTGAAGCGATGGGGGTCGATCTCGCCATTCGCAACGGTGAACGCGGTCTGCGAGCAATGATCCGCTACGCTGGCGATGGAGTGATCGAATGAAGGCTCCGAAGGGTCGCAAGGCAGTTTCTGCTTAGGGGTCGTGAGCGGACAGACCGCCGCCGCCGTTTCCTACCTCGCGCGACCCCGCTAGGCTTTGCGCCGCTCCTTCGCATCGTCGACCTCGCCACGAACGGGCCTTCGCGCCGAAAAGGCCCCGCTCCCCCTGTCCGTCCGGTGGGCGCAGCGGGCGCTAAACGCCTGTCGCAAATGCATTATTCGGTAAATCGGAAAGTTGACAGGGTGTCACCTTTGTCCGCCTGAACGCAGAAAGGCCCGCCCCCTTGCGAGGGCGAGCCTTTCCGAATTCCCGTGCGAGTAGCCGGATCAGCCGCGCGCGCTCGACGGGCCGGTGCCGGTGACCTTCTGCATGGCTTTCAGGATATTGCCCGACTGCTCCGAACCGCTCTGCGGGGCCTGGAGGTTGGTGAAGGAATTGATCTCCTCCCAGCGCGCGGCGAAGCCTTCGACCGTGCGGTCCTTTTCCTCGAGCCAGACGGCGTCGTTCATCACCACCCAAGAGGAGTGGAAACCGCCAGCGCCCGCGCCGACGATGGCGTTGGTGGGCGCGTCCTCGCTGACGAGGAAGAGCGCGGCCGGGACCACGTTTTCCGGTGCGAAGAGCTTGAAGGCTTCTTCGGGGAAGAGGTCCTCGGTCATGCGCGTGCCGGCCACCGGCGACAGGGTGTTGACCTTGATGTTGTACTTCGCCCCTTCGAGCTGGAGCGTCTTGGTCAGGCCCGCAAGACCCAGCTTCGCCGCGCCGTAGTTCGCCTGGCCGAAATTGCCGAACAGGCCGGTCGAGGAGGCGGTCATCAGGATGCGGCCATAGGACTGTTCGCGGAAGGTTTCCCAGCACGCCTTGGTGACGAAGGCCGAGCCGGTGAGGTGGACCTTCAGCACGAATTCGAAATCGGCCGGGTCCATCTTGGCGAAGGTCTTGTCGCGCAGCACGCCCGCGTTGTTGATGAGGACGTGGACGCCGCCCCACTTCTGCTTGGCATCGGCGACCATCTTTTCCATCTGCTCGTATTCAGTGACCGAGCCGCCGTTCGCCATCGCCTCGCCGCCAGCCTTCTCGATTTCCTCGACGACCTGCGCCGCCGCGTCCGAGGTGCCGGTGCCGTCGCGCGACCCGCCGAGGTCGTTGACGACGACCTTCGCGCCGCGCTTGGCCAGTTCGAGCGCATAGGCTTTGCCAAGCCCGCCGCCGGCGCCGGTGACGATGGCTACCTTGTCCTTGAAATCGATGCTCATGGGTGTGTCCTCTCAGTTGCGTGGATGGGCGCGCCAGCTTGACGCGCGCGTAAACCGTGAATGCGCGCGCTGCCTTGCACTTTTGGCGGGGCCTTGCAACCGCGAGAATGGCAGGGGCCGGGCGGCTCCGCCCTGCCGTAGCGGCAGGCGGTTCAGAGTGTCTCAAGCGTGGGGATCAGCGCATCGAGCGAATCGATCACCGCGTCCGCCCCGAGATCGCCCGGCAGGCGATCGCAATAGCCGTATCCGGCGGCCACGACCTTCACGCCCGCGGCTCGCGCGGCCTTCACGTCATAGGTCGAATCGCCGATGAAGACGAAGCGGCTCGCATCCTCGACGCCGCAGCGCTTCTGCGCTTCGAGAACCGGCGCCGGGTCGGGTTTGGCGATGTATTTGCCTGCCTCGTCCTTGCCGACCGAATTGCCGCCGATGACCGTCTCGAAGGGATCGAGGAAATCGAGCTGGGTGAGGATGGAACGGGCGAATTCCTCGAACTTGTTGGTGACGACCGCCATCCGGACGCCCTTCGCGCCGAGTTCGTCCACCACCCGGCGGGCATGGTCGAAAGGCTGCGTGTGGACCGCGTTGTTGTCGGCGTAATATTGCAACATCGCCTTGTAGAGCGCGCGGAAATCGTCGCCTTCGAGCCCGCCCGCAAGCCCGCCCTGCGCCTGCACCGCCTGGGCGAGCATGACCTTCGCCCCGCCGCCGATCAGGTCCTTCGAGGAATCCACCGGAACCGGGGCGAAACCGCCAAGGGATAGAGCATAGTTCACCGCCGCGCCGAGGTCTCGGAAGGTGTCGAGCAGGGTGCCGTCGAGGTCGAATCCGACAGCCGAAAAGCGAAAATCTGTCATGCCCGCCCCCATACATGGACGCGCAGGCGGAGACGACTTCAAATCGCAAGCATTTGCGGGCAAATGCGCTCCATCCTAAGGGGGACCAATGCAAGACTTCGCCGCCATCATCCTCGCCGCGGGCAAGGGGACCCGCATGAAGAGCGACCTGCACAAGGTCCTCCACCCGATCGCCGGTCGGCCGATGCTCGGGCACCTCATGGCTTCGGTCGAGCAGGCGGGTGCCACGCGGCAGATGGTCGTCGTCGGTGCAGGGCGCGAGCAGATCGAGGCGGCGGTCGAGGGCAGGGCGGAAACCTGCCTGCAGGAACCCCAACTCGGCACGGCCCATGCGGTGCAGCAGGCCGAAACCCTGCTTGAAGGTTTCGACGGCGACGTGCTGGTGCTCTACGGGGACGTGCCCTTCGTGCGGGTGGAGACCATGCGCGCCATGCTCGACCGGCTGAACGGCCCCGATGCGCCTGCGGTGGTGGTGCTGGGCTTCGAGCCCGACGACCCGCTCGCCTATGGCCGCATCATCGCCGACGACGACGGCGCGATCATCAAGATGGTCGAATACAAGGACGCAGACGAAGGCGAGCGCGCCTGCCACTTGTGCAATTCGGGCCTCATGGCGGCGAAGGCCGCGGACCTCTTCGCCCTGCTTGCAAGGGTCGGGAACGACAACGCGCAGGGTGAATATTACCTCCCCGACATCGTCAACATCGCCATCGCCGACGGTCGGCCGTGCGCGGTCGTCATCACCGAAGACCCCGACGAGGTCGCCGGCGTCAACTCCCGGTCCGAACTGGCTGCGCTCGAAGCGCGCTGGCAGGCCGCGCGGCGCGAACGGGCGATGGCCGAAGGGGCAAGCCTCACCGCGCCCGAGACGGTCTTCTTCAGCTGGGACACCGTTGTGGGCCGCGACGTCACGATCGAGCCGCACGTCGTCTTCGGCCCGGGCGTTACCATCGCCGACCACGTCCGCATCCGGGCCTATTGCCACATCGAAGGCGCCGAACTCGCGAGCGGCGCTTCGGTCGGCCCCTTCGCCCGCCTGCGCCCCGGCGCGGTGATGGAGGAGGGCAGCTTTGTCGGCAATTTCGTCGAGATGAAGAAGGCCGTGCTCGGCAAGGGCGCGAAGGCCAGCCACTTGTCCTATATCGGCGATGCAACCGTCGGGGCTAATGCCAATATCGGCGCGGGCACGATCACCTGCAATTACGACGGCTATTTCAAGTACCAGACCCACATCGGGGAGCGCGCCTTCATCGGTTCGAACTCGGCCTTGGTCGCACCCGTCAAGATCGGCCCCGACGCAATCGTCGCCGCGGGTTCCACCGTCAGCCGCGACGTGGCGGCGGGCGAACTGCGCATGGTGCGCGCCGAACAGCTGGTAAAGCCGGGCTGGGCGGACCGTTTCCACGACACGATGAGGAAGAAGAAGGAAGCGGCGAAAGCCTCCAAGAAGTCGGAAACGTGAGCGAGGGCGAAGACCTCTCCTGCTGGCTGTGCGGCCGTCCGTTCGAAACGCGCCTGCAATGGCATCACCCGGTCCCGAAATCGAAGAAGGGGCGCGGCACTGTCCCGCTCCATCCGATCTGCCACAAGGCGATCCACGCCAATTTCACCAATGCCGAGCTCGCCCGGATCGGCGACGACCCCGAAAGGGTCCGCGAGCATCCGGCCATCGCGAAATTCGTCGCCTGGGTGAGCACCAAGCCGCCCGACTTCCACGCGCCTACCCGGACCTGAGGCCGAGGCGGGAACCTTCGCGCGGCTGCGGGGCTTTAGGAGCATGAGAAAGACCTTCTGGATCGCCGCAGGGGGCGCGCTTGCCCTTGCCGGAGCCGCCGTGGCCTACGCCCAGTATCGCAACACCGAGGAACCCGACTACGCTTCCGTCGCCATCGACGGCGCGTTCGAGCTGCGCGACTATCCCGCGCTCGTCGTCGCCGAGATCACCCATACGGGCACGCGGCAGGCGGCCAGCTCGCGCAGTTTCCGCCGCCTTGCCGCCTATATCTTCGGGCAGGACCGGCCCGCAGGCGGCGAGAAGATCGCGATGACCTCGCCGGTGCTGCAGGACCGTGCGCGCGAGGACGAGAAAATCGCCATGACCGCCCCCGTTCTGGAGGACGAGGTCGCCAAGGACGCATGGCGGATGCGCTTCGTCATGCCGGCGAAATACACGCTCGACACGCTGCCCGAACCGCCCGCCGACATCACCCTGTCCGAGATTCCCGCCCGGCGCGTAGCGGCGGTGCGCTTTGCCGGGAACGGCTCGGCCGAAGACCTCGCCGAGATGGAGCAGATGCTTGCCGAATGGGTCGAGGCGCAGGGGCTGCGGGCGAAGGGCGCGTTCGAATACGCCTTCTACGATGCGCCCATGGTCCCCGGGCCGCTGCGCCGCAACGAGGTGCTGGTCGAGGTCGAGGAAGCGGCGCGCTAGCTCTCAGGCGTCCTCGAGCCGCGCGCCGCCGGGCTGCGTGCCCACGAGGTCGCGCTCCCACTGTTCGAACTCGCTCCGGCTGAGCAGGTAACGCCGCTGCGCCTCGCCGAAGCTGATCGCCTCGTCGTGCACCGCGCGCACCACGTCGGCCTTGCGCGCGGGCGACCAGTGGACCCGGTGGGTCCGCGGCAGGCGATAGCGCTTGATCGCTTCGGCAATGGAAATGTCGCGGGGGTAGGCCATTGTCTCGAACTCCTTTTCGCCCCTGTCCCGCGCAGGATGGGGGTTCGCAGGCTTAAGTCGGCCTTTCCCGGCAGGGTTAATTGCGCCTTGAGGACACCCCCCGTGCCATTCGCGCGGCGAAGCGAGGCGGGAATGTCGGAGGGGTTTACAGGCTTGCGAAAAAGCGCGGCCCCGCGCTTTGCGGGACCGCGCTTGGGTCTTGCCGAAGCAAGGCGCCCGACTCAGCCGCCGTCGCGTTCGTCCATCAGGCGCTGCATCAGGTAGACGTGCTGGAGCGCCTGCAGCTTGGCGCGCTGTTCATTGTCCACGCCGCCCGAGTGGCCGCCGGTCATGTCCTCGAAATAGTAGTAATCATGGCCCTGCGCCTTGAGCTTGGCCGCGCCCTTGCGCGCGTGGGCGGGGTGGGTGCGGTCGTCGGCGGTCGAGGCCCACAGGAAAGGCACGGGATAGTCCTCGTCCTCGGCGATCATCTGGTAAGGTGAATAGCCTTCGATCCAGGCGCGCTGTTCGGGAATGCGCGGGTCGCCGTATTCGCCGATCCACGAAGCGCCGCGTCCGATCAGGTGATAGCGCAGCATATCGAACAGCGGGATCTGAACGATCGCCGCGCCGAACAGGTCGGGCCGCTGGGTGAAGGCCGTTCCGACCAGCAGGCCGCCCTGCGAGCCGCCCTGGATGCCGAGATGTTCGGGCGAGGTGAAGCCGCGCTCCACAAGGTCCTCGGCCACCGCGATGAAGTCGTCCCAGGTGCGCTGCTTGTTCTCGCGGATCGCGGTCTGGTGCCAGCCGGGTCCGAACTCGCCCCCGCCCCGCAGGTTGGCGAGGACGTAGGCCCCGCCGCGCTCGAGCCAGAGCTTGCCGGTGGTGCCGAGATAGCCGGGCAGGCGCGGTATCTGGAAGCCGCCATAGCCGGTCAGCAATGTCGCAGTGCTGCCGTCCATTGCCATGCCCTTGGGCTTGACGATGAAATAGGGGATCTTCGTCCCGTCCGCGCTGGTCGCTTCGTGCTGCTCGACCTCCATGCCAGCCTTGTCGAAATAGGAAGGCGAAGTCTTGATGATTTCGGGATCGCTGCTGCCGTCCGAATAGTAGAGCGTCGTCGGGTTGAGGAAGTCGGTGACCGTGAACATGATCTGGTCGGTTTCGTTCGAGCTTGCCGCGATGCCGACCGTGGCATTGTCAGGCAGGGCGACCTCGCGGCTTAACCACTGGCCGCCGCCGTTTTCATTGGCGACAAAATTGAACTCGAGCACCTTGCCCACGACATTGTCGAGCAGGCCGACATAGAGCGCGTTCGCGGTGATCGACCCGCCGCGCTTGGTCTGGCGCTCGCCCGGTGCCCATACCAGCGTCTTGGCCGCGCCATTGGGATCGGCTTTCCACTCCTCGAGATCGACAGCGACGAGACTGTCGGCGGGGAAGGTCTGCCCGTCCGCTTCCCATACGACATCGGTCGAAAACAGCAGGTGCCCATCGACGATGCCGTAGGGCGAGGCCATTTTCGGGATGTCGAGTTCAAGCCACTCGCCGTCTTTCCAGACGTAGTAGAGGCTTTCGTGAAAACTGATGCCCCGAAAGGCGGTGCGCGCCTGGATCGTGCCGGTCGCATCGCGCAGCAGGCTGGCGCCGGCCCAGACGTCGGTGGGTTCGCCGCGAAAGATTTCCTCTGCCTCTGAAAGGGGAGTGCCGCGCTTCCAGATACGGCTGGTAAAGGGATATTCGCTTTCGGTCAGTGTGCCTTCGCCGAAATCGCGGTTCACCAGCAGCGTGTCCTCGTCGATCCACGAGACGCTGCCCTGGCTCTTTTCGTCGATCACGAAGCCGTCTTCGACAAAGCTCTTCGTCGAGGTGTCGAATTCGCGCATCACGGTCGCGTCCTCGCCCCCGTCGGAAAGCGCAATCATGCACTTGTTGAGCGCCGGCGGCAGGCAGGTCGAGCCCTTGTAGACCCACTCCTTTCCTTCCGCCGCAGCAAGCGCATCGATGTCGAGCACCACCTCCCACTCAGGCTCGTCGGTGCGGTAGCTCTCGAGGGTCGTGCGGCGAAGAACGCCCTTGGGGTTCTGCTTGTCCTGCCAGAAATTGTATAGCCCGTCCGGGCGGAAGGTGGCGAAGGGGATGCGGTCCTCGCTGTCGTAGATCGCGAGCGCCTCGGCCTTCAATTCCTCGAAACGCGGGTCGTTTTCGAGCGCGGCGAGGGTGCGCTCGTTCTCGGCGCGGACCCAGTCGAGCGCTTCTTCGGAGCGCGCTTCCTCGAGCCAGATGAAGGGATCCTCTTCCGGGCCGGGCACCCCGACGACGGTTTCGGTAGTGTTCTGCGCGTTCGCGCTCGTAGCGGCGGTCAGCGTCATAGCGGCTGCCAGGGCAAGGGTGGAAACAAGCTTCAAACGTCCTCTCCTGAAGGGATTGGTTGACGCGGGTGTGGCCCGCCGGTGCGGGGATGTGAAGGGGGAGAATCGAAAAAGGGCGGCTGCTTCCAAAGCTGCCCTTCTCTATGCTCTCTCGAGGTGTCTCGGCGAGAGGGGGCTCTCATCGAATTTGCTCTATGCCGAAAGAGGTCCCCGCCTTGGCGGGGACACGCATAGTCTCGACAGGCTCGGCGAGCACGGTGAAGCCGTCTGGACCGATTGATCTGCGGGGATTACCCGGCCTCGATCAGGAAGGCGATCGTGACCGCATCGCTGCTTTCGCTAACGCTGTAGACATAGACATGACCCGAACCCTCTACGGTCTTTAGAAAGACGCGAAGGCCATCGCTGTCATCGACCAAGCGATACCCCCTGATCCGCATTCCGCCTTCGAGAACGCGGCGGGTTGCGGTCGGATCGAACTCGATTGCGGAGGGCCTGATTGCAACCGTGCAACTGCGCGTCGCCGCGTCTGGCGAGACATCGATCCGTGATCCGAGAAAGGTTTGCGAAGACGTGAATTCCCATCTTGACCCGGCCTCGTCATTCCTGCGCAGACCATAAAGGCCGGGATATCGGCTCGGGCGCCCGTCACGCACGACTTGGGGGCAGAACGCGAAAACGGCGTTCTTCTCCACTTGGGAAGCCAGATCGGGATCGGGGTGAGGGATGGTCTCGAAATCGTGAGCCGATGCGGCTCCGATCGTGAAGGAGGAAACGGCAAGCAAGGAAAGCACGGCGACCGCCCGAAGAAGCGACCGCCGCACCATGACCTTGCCGGCCGAGACGGACATTACGTCTCGACGTGCTCCGCGAGAACGGTGAGGCCGTTCGCGCCGACTTCGGCAAAGCCGCCGCGGACTTCGATCGTCTCGGGCGCTGCGCCTTCGCTCTTGTAGACCTGCACCGCGCCGTCGCGGATCGTCGACATGAAGGGCGCGTGGCCTTCGAGCACCCCGAATTCGCCCTCCGCGCCGGGGACGACGACCATGTGGACGTCCTCGGAACGGACCAGCTTGGCCGGGGTGACGAGTTCGAAGTGGAGTGCCATCGCGCTTACGCTTCCTCGGCCAGCTTGGCAGCCTTTTCGACCGCCTGGTCGATCCCGCCGACCATGTAGAAGGCGGCTTCGGGCAGGTGGTCGTATTCGCCTTCGACGACCGCCTTGAAGCTCTTCACCGTGTCTTCCAGCTGGACGAACACGCCCGGGATGTTGGTGAAGACCTCGGCGACATGGAACGGCTGCGAGAGGAAGCGCTGGATCTTGCGCGCGCGGGCGACGGTCAGCTTGTCCTCTTCGGACAGTTCATCCATCCCGAGAATGGCGATGATGTCCTGCAGGCTCTTGTACTTCTGGAGTGTCTCCTGAACCTTGCGCGCGACTTCGTAGTGCTCCTGGCCGACGACGCGCGGTTCGAGAACGCGCGAGGTCGAGTCGAGCGGGTCGACCGCCGGGTAGATGCCGAGTTCGGAAATCGCGCGGCTCAGCGTCGTGGTCGCGTCAAGGTGCGCGAACGAGGTCGCCGGAGCCGGGTCGGTAAGGTCGTCCGCGGGGACGTAGATCGCCTGCACCGAGGTGATCGAGCCCTTGGTGGTCGAGGTGATGCGCTCCTGCAGGTTGCCCATGTCGGTCGCGAGCGTCGGCTGGTAGCCAACCGCCGAGGGGATGCGCCCGAGCAGCGCCGACACTTCCGAACCGGCCTGCGTGAAGCGGAAGATGTTGTCGACGAAGAACAGCACGTCCTGCCCTTCCTGGTCGCGGAAATACTCGGCCATGGTGAGGCCCGAGAGCGCGACGCGGGCACGCGCGCCCGGAGGCTCGTTCATCTGGCCGAAGACGAGCGCCACCTTGGACCCTTCGCTGGTCGCTTCGCCGTTCTCGTCCTTGGCGATGACGCCCGCGTCGAGGAATTCGTGATAGAGGTCATTGCCCTCACGGGTGCGTTCGCCGACGCCCGCGAAGACCGACACGCCGCCGTGACCCTTGGCGATGTTGTTGATGAGTTCCTGGATCAGCACGGTCTTGCCGACGCCCGCGCCGCCGAACAGGCCGATCTTGCCGCCCTTGGCGTAAGGGGCGAGGAGGTCGATGACCTTGATGCCGGTGACGAGAATGCTTGCCTCGGTCGACTGGTCGATGAATTCCGGCGCCGGCGCGTGGATCGGGGCGGTCTGTTCGGCGCCGATCGGCCCGCGCTCGTCGATCGCTTCGCCGACGACGTTCATGATGCGGCCCAGCGTCTTGGGGCCGACGGGCACGCTGATCTGCTGGCCGGTGTTCACCACTTCCTGACCGCGCACGAGGCCGTCCGTGCCGTCCATCGCGATGGTGCGCACGGTGTTCTCGCCGAGGTGCTGCGCGACTTCGAGGACCAGCGTGGTGTCGCCGTTCTTCGTTTCGAGCGCGGTGAGGATCGGCGGCAGTTCGCCTTCGAACTGGACGTCGACGACGGCGCCGATGACCTGGGCGATGGTGCCGTTCGTGGTCTGGTTCAATGCGGGTGCGGTTGCCATTTTCTCTGCTTCCTGTGGGTGGTTACTGCACGGGGCAGTCTTCAGGGATGTCGATCAGGGTGTAGGTGTCGCCGTCGGCGGCGATGAAGGCTTCGCGCTCGGTTTCCGGCGTGTCGCCTTCGAGGCTGTAGGTGCAGCTGAACTCGGTGCCTTCCTCGGTCGCGGTGCAGGTCGCGTCGATCACTTCCTCCTCGTAATTGCACTGGGCAAGCGCGAGCTGGACTTCGGCGAGGCTCGGCACGTTCTCGTCGGTTTCAAGTTCGGACGCGTCGCCGAGGTCTTCCGGTTCGCCCGGTTCCTCTTCGAGGATCGGCGGCGTGGTCGGTGCGGTCGAGACTTCCTCGAGCTTGTCCGGGTCCACGGGATCGCCGCAGGCGGCGAGCGCGAGCGGGGCGGCGAGGAGAAGGGCGAGCGTAATTCGCATCACAGTGCCTCCGCCCCGGCGATAATCTCGATCAGTTCGGTCGTGATCGCGGCCTGACGGCTGCGGTTGTACTCGATGTTGAGATCCTTGATGAGCTCGCCCGCGTTGCGCGTCGCGTTGTCCATCGCGGTCATCGAGGCACCTTGTTCCGATGCCTCGCGTTCGAGCAGTGCACCGAAGATCTGCGTCTTGACGTAGCGCGGCAGGAGTTCCTCGAGGATCTCCTCTTCGCCCGGCTCGTATTCGACCACGGCATCATCGACCTCGCCGCCTTCCGGGGCGGGGACGGGGATGAGCTGGTTCACGGTCGGATCCTGCACCAGCGCCGACTTGAAAGTCGGGTAGATCAGGTGCGCGACGTCGAACTTGCCGGCTTCGAACATATCGATGAGTTCGGCCGCGATCGCGTCGGCTTCGGTGAAGCCGGGGGTCTTGACCTCGCTGGTGTCGTAGCCGCCGCCGATTTCCTTGGCGAAATCGCGCTTGAGCGGCGCGCGGCCCTTCTTGCCGACGAGGTAGAATTCGATCTCCTTGCCCGCGGCGAGAAGCTCGCGCGCCTTGGCCTTCGCGGCCTTGACGAGGTTCGCGTTGAGACCGCCGCACAGACCCTTGTCGGTGTTGACCACGACAATCAGGTTGCGCCGGTCCGAGCCGGTCCCGGCGAGCAGCTTGGGCGCATTGTCGCCCGAAACGCGCGCACCGAGGCTCGCCATGACGGAGGCCAGCCGCTCGGCATAGGGGCGCGCCGCCTCGGCCGCGGCCTGCGCGCGGCGCAGCTTGGCCGCAGCGACCATCTGCTTGGCCTTGGTGATCTTCTGGGTCGACTTGACCGAGTTGATCCGGCCCTTGAGTTCCTTGAGGCTGGCCACCTGGCTCTCCCTTAGGCGAACTGCTTGGCGAAGGCGTCGAGCGCGGCGACGACCTTGGCCTTGGTGTCGTCCTCGAACTTCTGCGTGGTGCGGATTTCGGCCAGCACGTCGGCGTGTTCGGAACGCATGAAGGCGAGCATCTGCTCTTCGTAGTCGGTCACGCGCTCGACCGGCACCGAGTCGAGATAGCCGTTGGTCCCGGCGAAGATCGACACGGTCTGCTCTTCGAACGGCATCGGCGAGAACTGCGGCTGCTTGAGCAGTTCGGTCAGGCGCGCACCGCGGTTGAGCAGCTTCTGCGTCGCCGCGTCGAGGTCCGAACCGAACTGCGCGAAGGCCGCCATTTCGCGGTACTGTGCGAGGTCGAGCTTCATCGAGCCCGAGACCTTCTTCATCGCCTTGGTCTGGGCGGCGCCGCCGACGCGCGACACCGAGAGGCCGACGTTAATCGCCGGGCGAATACCCTGGTAGAAAAGGTCGGTCTCGAGGAAGATCTGCCCGTCGGTGATCGAGATCACGTTGGTCGGGATGTAGGCCGACACGTCGCCCGCCTGCGTTTCGATGATCGGTAGCGCGGTGAGCGAGCCCGAGCCGTTGTCGGCGTTCATCTTCGCCGCGCGCTCGAGCAGGCGGCTGTGAAGGTAGAACACGTCGCCCGGATAGGCTTCGCGGCCCGGAGGACGGCGCAGCAGGAGCGACATCTGGCGGTAGGCGACGGCCTGCTTGGAAAGGTCGTCATACACGATCACGGCGTGCATACCGTTGTCACGGAAGAATTCGCCCATCGCGCAGCCGGTGTAGGGCGCGAGATACTGGAGCGGGGCGGGTTCCGAAGCGGTCGCGGCGACGACGATGGAATATTCCATCGCGCCGTTTTCTTCCAGCTGCTTGACGATCTGGGCGACGGTCGAACGCTTCTGGCCGACCGCGACATAGACGCAGTAGAGCTTTTTGCTCTCGTCGTCGCCCGCGTTGATTTCCTTCTGATTGATGAAGGTGTCGATCGCGACGGCGGTCTTGCCGGTCTGGCGGTCGCCGATGATGAGTTCGCGCTGACCGCGGCCGACGGGAACCAGCGCGTCGATCGCCTTGAGCCCCGACTGCACCGGCTCCGACACGGATTCGCGCGGGATGATGCCCGGCGCCTTGACCTCGACACGGCGGCGCTCGGTCGCCTCGATCGGGCCCTTGCCGTCGATGGGATTGCCGAGCGCATCGACCACGCGGCCGAGCAGACCTTTGCCCACGGGCACGTCCACGATGGTGCCGGTCCGCTTTACCGTGTCGCCTTCCTTGATCGTGGTGTCCGAACCGAAGATCACGACCCCGACATTGTCGGCTTCGAGGTTCAGCGCCATGCCCTGGATGCCGCCGTCGAATTCGACCATCTCGCCGGCCTGCACCTTGTCGAGGCCGTGGATACGGGCGATCCCGTCACCCACGCTGAGCACGGAGCCGACTTCGCTGACTTCGGCCTCGGTGCCGAAATTGGCGATCTGGTCCTTGATGACCTTCGAGATTTCTGCGGCGCGGATTTCCATGTTTCGTGTTCCTTTGAGCCCTTATGGCTGTCTGGGTCAGGCCTTCATGGCCTGGGCAAGCGAGTTGAGACGGGTGCGGATCGAGGCGTCGATGCGCTGCGATCCGATGGTGACGACGAGGCCGCCGAGCAGGTCCGGATCGACATCGGCACTGAGCATGACGGTGCGGCCCTCGCGCGCGGTGAGCTTGTCCTTGAGCTTGGCGAGCTGGTCGTCCGAAAGCGGATGCGCGCTCGTCACCTTGGCGCTGACTTCGCCGCGCTGCGCGGCGGCGATCGCCTTGAACGCGGCGATCATGTCGGACAGCTTCGACAGGCGGCGGTTGTCCGCCAGCACGCCGAGAAAATTGGTGGTGAGCGGCGAAAGGCCGAGATGCTTGGCGACGCCCGCCATCGCCTGACCCTGCGCCCCGCGCGAGATTTCCGGATTGCCAATGAGCGCGCGCAGGTCGGCCGATTCGGCGAGCGCGGCCCGCAGCGTTTCGAGATCGCTCTCGACCGCGGTGACGGTCCCGTTCTCGCTCGCGAGGTCGAAAAGGGCAGCGGCGTAACGCCCCGCTAGGCTGGCCTGTATACCGGCGGAAATATCCACGCGCGAAAGATCCTCTTGGAGGTCCGAGAAAACGTTGCTGCGCCTCGGGCGAAAGCGGGCCTGTAAGACCCCTGCCGCAAGGCTGGCGCGCGCCTAGCACCGGGGGTGGGATGTTGCAAGCGCGTGGCGGCGATTTACTGGACAGCGCTCGCCACGCGCGGCAAGCTGCGCGGGCAGAGCCGAAAAAGGCCGCGAGGGAGAGGATCGATGGAAATGACCCCGATGGCCCCGAAATGCGGGGTCGAGATCAGTGGCGTGTCGCTCGCCGGGTGCAGCGACTCCGAAATGCAGGCGATCAAGCAGGCGATCTACGAGCACGGCGTCGCCGTCTTCCGCGACCAGGATTTCTCACCGGAAGATCACATCGCCTTCGCCAAGCGCTGGGGCGGGATCGACATCAACGCCTATTTCCCGCTCGACCCGGCCTTTCCCGAAATCGCGTTGGTGAAGAAGGCGCCGGACCAGCAGACCAATATCGGCGGGGCGTGGCACACCGACCATTCCTACGACCAGGTTCCCGCGATGGGCTCGATACTCGTCGCGCGCGTCCTGCCGCCGTCGGGCGGGGACACGCTGTGGGCGCACATGGGCGCTGCCTATGATGCGCTGTCGGACGAATTGAAGGAACGGATCGAGGGGCTCGAAGCGTTCCACACTGCCGATCATGTTTACAAGGAAGGCGGGATCTACGCCCAGACCGACCAGGGGTCGGACCTGCGCGGGCAGGACGTGACGACGGGCGCGGTCCACCCGGTCGTCATCCGCCATCCGCAGACGGGCCGCAAGCTGCTTTATGTCAACACCGCTTTCACCATCCGCTTCGTCGGGCAGACCCGCGAGGAAAGCCTGCCGCTGCTGATGGAACTGACGCAGGCCGCGCTGCGCGAGGACAACCAGTGCCGGCTCGAATGGAAGCCGGGGACGGTCGCGATCTGGGACAACCGCACCACCTGGCACAACGCGATGAACGACTATCACGGCCATGCGCGCGAGATGCACCGCATAACGCTGACCGGCGAGCCGCTGGCGGCCTAGGAGGGATCACTTCGGCGGTTCTCCGGCCCCACGTGTCAGTTCTGCATAGGCGGCGATCGTGAACACCTCGAGCCGATTTCCCGGTTCGGTCGGGCTCATCTCGTAAAGCCCCTTGAGGTAGGCGAGGTCGACCAGCGTGAGCCCGGGCGGCGCTTCTTCGGGACCGAGGTGGAAAAGGTTGAGGATCGTCTCGGACTCGTCCTCGCCAGGTTGCCGACCGGGTCGCGGATCGCCGAGAATGCGCATCGCCGCGTAGTCCGCAAGCTGGTCGAGATGGACGCCGTCCATCCTGTACGCATCGAGGACAACGACCGCGCCCGAACGCGCGATGCTGAAATCGATATTGAACTGCGAGGGGAAACGATTGTCGCGGGAGGACATCATCTCGTTGAACAGGCTGTCCTGCTCGTAGCCGCTGAGGGGGTTGCCCGGCGGGAGGTGCCGGCCCAGCCGGTCGCGCCTTTCGGTGGTAGCCCAGCTTATCGCGGGATAGCCGCGGCGCAGCGTCGCGCGAATCCGGCGCAGGCTGTCCGAGTCCATCAGCCCCGGCCGTTCGCGGCGCATCCGGTCGATGAGCACTGCGGGCTTGTCTACCATGACGAGCGTCGCATTGGGCGCACAGCCCGGTTCGGCGACCTCCACGCCGACGAGCCGCGCCCGCATCCTCACGCGCTCGGCGATGCGCTCGCCCAGAGTCTCTCCGAAGCCGATGACGGTGACGCAGAGCGGGTCGTGATAGCGCGCCAGCGGCTGTGCGGCGGAGCGCCCGCGTGCGGCAATCGAGCGCACTGCCGAACGCACACGGTCTTCGTCGAGGTCGCGCTTACCTGTGACGACGATCGGTTCATCGCTTTCGTCCGTGCGAAGCACGAAACCGTCCGACCCGTTCGTACCGCTGTCCTGTGCAAGCAGGCGCGGGGAGGGCGAGAGGGCGAGGGCGCAGGCAAGGAATAGGACCGGACGCATTTCGCTGGCCTTCGTCCGGGGCGCCCCTGTCAGATCAGCCCGGATCGCGCTCGCTCTCGCAGCTACCCGTCTCCTCGCAGCCGAGCGCGGCGAGATCGCGATAGGCATCGATCGTGAAGCTCTCCAGCCGGGTCGAGGAGTCGTTGGGCTTCATCGCGTAGAGCCCGCGCAAATAGGCGAGATCCATCAGCGTCAGGCCCTGCGAGGCTTCGAGCGGGTCCATCCGGAACAGGTTGAGGATCGTCTCGGGCTGGTCCTCGCCCAGCGCCGCCTGCGGCTGGGGATGGCCGAGAATGCGCATGACCGCATAATCGGCGACCTGGTCGAGATGGACATTTTCGAGCTTGAAGGCATCGAACACCACGACCGATCCGGTCCGTGCGATGGAGAAGGGTATTTCGATCTTCGAGGCGAAGCGCGCATCGCGCTGGAACAGGAGTTCGCCCGCGATCCCGGGTGCGCCGAGCCCGCCGACCCCGGCAAAGTTCTCCATTTCGTCGCCATATAGATTGCGGCGTTCGGCAACGAACCAGTGGATCGCCGGATCACCCCGGTTCAGCCCGGCGCGAATCTGGCGGAGCGCTGTCGGAGAGAAGAGGTCGGGCCGTTCCTTGCGGAAGCGATCGATCAGCACCTTGGGCCTGTCGACCATGACGACGGTCGCGTTGGGGGCGCAGCCCGGCTCGGCCAGTTCGGCCCCCACGGCTCGCGCCTGCATCCGGATGCGCTCGGCGATGCGCTCGCCCAGCACTTCGCCAAAGCCAAGCACGGCGACGCACAGTGGGTCCTGATAGCGCATCAGCGGCTCGTCGATCCTTCGCCCGCGCATGGCGATGTCGCGCACGGCCTCGCGCACGCGCTTCTCCTCGAGATCGAGATCGCCCACGACGACGATCGGCTCGCCGACGCCCTCGGTGCGCAGGTTGACGCTTGCCGGGCCGCCGGCCTCCTGCGCGGCTGCGGAGCCCGGCCCGGCGGCAAGCCCGAGTGCGGCGGCCGCGATGATGGCCCTCGATGCGAAGTTCATGGACGTGTTCTCCCAACCCGGTGATCGCCCCCGGATGAGACACCATACCACGCCCGAGCCGCCTGAGAAGATTGCAAGACTTGCAAAGCCGAAGCGTCTTGGTTTCGCGCCTCATTGGCCGGTCTGACCGCTCCCCGACAGCTTCGCCTCGCAGGAATAGACCAGCCGCTCGTTGGGGCGTTCGGGCAGCAGCGCCATCACGGCCGACTGCTGTTCGGCGACGATCCGCGCCGCATCGGTGAGCCCACAGGCGGGCGGGTCGTAGGCATCGCGCACCCGGCGCGCTTCTTCCATCGCCTCGCGCCCGAGCAGGTAGCGATCGGTGCGGAAGGTGCGGGTGTCGGGATCGTATATGTTGACCGAGACCGCTTCCTCGTCGTCGGGAACGAAAACGCGGGTCCATTCGCCGTCCATCATGCCGTACTGGGTGCGCGAATTGACGCAGCCATCACCGACCCAGTCGAACTGCACGTCGTCGGTGCGCGCGGTCACGACCCGGCTGCGATCGGGCACCAGCGAACAGATCAGCGTCCCGTCCCGCGCGAGGCTGGCAGGCGGCCCGTCGCCGCTTCCCGGCTCCTGGCCGCCGGGGGCTTCCTCCATCGCCGCTGCGGCCCGGTCTTCGACTTCGGCGAAGCCGGGCCGGGTAATCCAAACCAGAACTGCGCCGATCAGCGCCGCCCCTGCGATCCCCGCAGCGGCGAGCGCGGGCGTCTGGCTGGTTTCGCCGACCAGGGCGCGGCGGCGCAATTGCGCCGCCATGAAGCCCGCCCCGCCGCCCAGCAGCAGCAGCAACGCCGCGATGGCCATCGCGTTCTCGCGTTCCTCGCTCACCGCCAGAAGCGCGGCGATTCGCGCCTTTTCGCGGGCCTCGCGCAGTTGCTGTTCGCGCGCCTGCAGCTTTGCCCGCGCTTCGGCCCGCTGCGCCTCGAAGCGGGCGCGCTCGGCCGCGTTCAATTCGTCGATCGAACGGCATGGAAGGGCGTTGATCCGCGGGTCGATCTCGTTGGCGCGCAGGAAGGGAAGCAATTCGCGCAAGCTGACCGCGAAATAGAACTCCGCGTCCGACCCGTCCGAATCTGCCCCGAAGGAATTGACTCCCAGCACCCGCCCGCACCCGTCGAGCAGCGGCCCGCCCGAATTCCCGCGCGCGATGGGGGCGGTGTGGAGGATGGTGTCGAACTGCCGGCTCGGTCGCTCGCCCGAGAGGAACCCGCGGCTCTTGACCGGCGGCTGGGCGCGGAAGATGTCGCCGAGGTCGAGTCCCTGCGCGAGATCGACATTCATCGGATACCCGACCGCTGAAACCTCGCCCATGCCGCGCGGGACTTCCCCCGAGAAGGTCAAGGGCGGCAGGCGTAGCGATCCGTCGACGATCTCGACCAGGGCAAGGTCGTTGCGCGGCGACACCGCGACCGGCCTCGCATAGGCGCCGTCGTCGCCCTCGCTCGGGACAATCCCGATGCGCAAGCCGTCGTCCTGCAGCGCCTCGCGGATGACGTGGGCATTGGTGACGATCATGCTGGGCGTGACGGCGAAGCCGCTGCCATGAGTGACGGGGACGAGTTCCTCCCCGTCACGCGCTATCAGCACCACGCGCACGACCCCGCGCGCGGCGGCGTCGATGTCGCCCGGGTCGGCTGCGGCCGGTCGGGGCGCAACCAGCAGGCACAGAAGGGCAAGGAGCGCGCAGGCCGCATGGGCGGCGCGTAGCGAGGCGATCCGGGGGGGAGGGGCAAGCGGGGCGTGCATCGCATTCGTGCTTGCGCCATTCGGTCGCCGCGTTCAATCCCGTAGCGGAATTTGCGGGAGGGAAAGCGAAATGGTGCGAGAGATTTCAGTCGACTTGCGGTGCGGGCTGCGTGGCCGCGCAGGCATCATGGCGAAAGCAGCGCTTCCCCTGCTAAGCCTGTTCGCCGCCGCGCCGGCGCTGGCGCAGCCGCAGCCGCAGCCTAAGGACAGCGTCGCCTTCACCATCGACGGCCAGGCTTATGAATTCGCCTTGCCGGAGGATTTCTGCCTGCCCGATGCCCGGCAGCAGGCGGTTGCGCGCTCGATCGCCGCGCTCGATCCGCAGAACGACACGATGGTACACGTCTACCACTGCGCGCCGGACAACGAAGATTACATCATCGTCAAGGTCCAGAAACAGCGCCAGCGATTGCCTTGGGACAACGCCACGTTCCTCGAGATGGCCGAGCAGCATTTCTCCTCCGAATTCGGCCGCGCGATGCTCGAGGACGAAGCCGAAGAGGCCGGATCCGCCGTCAACCGCGGCGCCGAAGGCCAGATGAAGATATCCGGATCGACCATGGGCTATGCCGGACGCGACGCGGTCTGCGCCTACCTGCGAGGCGTGACGACTGTCGAGGACGCAGGCGGTGCGGTAACGGTCCGGTCGAGTTCCTGCATGACGCTGAAGGGCGGCTACCTGCTCGCGGTCCACGCCTATGGGCTTGCCGAGGAAGGGACCGAATTCGACCTGCTGGCCCGGCGCAGCCTGGCGGCGGCGGAAGGGATCGAGGTGCGCGCGGCCGAATAGCGCCGAGGCCGCATCAATGGGAGAACGGGCGTGGTGCGTTCGGATGCAGCTGGCCGGAATGAAGTTATCCATTGGGCGGTGCTGGACACATCGCTCGGCGCGATGCTGGTCGGCGCGACCGAGCGGGGAGTGTGCTGCCTTGCCTTCGGGCGGGGCGAGGCCGAACTCGCCGCGCGTTTCCCGCGGGCGCGGCTGGTTCCGGCGGGCGAGGCGTTTCGCGGCCTGTTCGGCGAGGTTCTCGCTGCAGTAGAGGCACCCGGGCCGGGAGCAACCGCGCTCCCGCTCGATATTCGCGGCACCGCATTTCAGCAGCGCGTCTGGGAGGAACTTCGCCGCATACCGGTGGGCGAGACACGTTCCTATGGCGAACTCGCCGCCGTGCTCGGCAAGCCGGGTGCGAGCCGCGCGGTGGGCGGGGCGAACGGCGCCAACCGGATCGCGGTGCTGATCCCCTGCCACCGGGTGATCGCCGCAGATGGCACCCTGGGCGGCTATGCCTATGGCACGGCGATCAAGCGCGAATTGCTGCGCCGCGAGGGCGCCGGTTGAGCGCAAAAGAAAGGGCGCGCGAGGCCGTGCGGCCTCCCGCGCCCTCGCGCCTTATCGGGGTCTCGGGGGTCAGCGCGGCATATTGGTCTCGAGCCGCTTCATATGGTCGAGGTGGCCCTCGATCACCGGCGAGACTTCGGTCGCGAATCCGCGCAGAACCTGGCAGTCGCCCTCGTCTCGGTAATTGTGCATCAGCTTGGCGGCCTCCTCGTGCGCCATGACCTGCTGCCCCAGGTAGGTCCGGTCGAATTCCTCGCTCGGCGCCTCGCGCAGGTGGTCGATCATCTTTTCGCGGCGCTTGTCGAGTGCGTTCGGCACGTCCGAGCTTTCCGCCTTGGGTGACTGCCGTACCGCGGTCTCGAGCTTGGCAGAGCTGTCGGTGTGATCGTCGATCATCTTCTGCGCCGCCTCGCGCACGGTCGGGTTCTGGGTCCGGTCGAGTGCGATGCGGCTCGACTCGATCTCGTACATGTCGCTGATCGCGGCTGCCTCGGCGAAGTCAGGCGCCTTGCTGGTGGTCGAGGCCGAAGCCTGGCCGACCATGCCGCCGGCGGCATCGACCGCCTTGTTGAGCGTGTGCTTGACGCCGCCCGCTTCGTCGTCGTGGGTCCGGCCTGTCGTGGTGTTCGTGTCGTTCGCCATATCATCCTCCTCTCAGGAAATTCGCAGGGGTTTAGTTGACGAAATACGTCCACTAGGGCCCCGTTCCGCGAATCGAGACGAGTTCCGGCGAGTTGTGAGGTAGGATTGCCAAGTCGTTGACAAGGATAATATTTATTAGTCCGAGGTTGGCATTTCGCCCGCTTCGGCAAGCGCTGCGTTGTAATAGCGGTCATCGCCCGTCACCTCGGTCCCGCACCAGTCGGGTGGAACGATGTCCTCGCCGTTTTCGCCCAGTTCTATTTCCGCAAGGACCAGCCCCTCGAGCGCGCCTTCGAACACGTCGATCTCCCACTCCCGACCGTTCGCGGCGGGCACGAGATGGCGGGTCTTGGCAAGCACGCGGGTCGCGGCGAGGGCGAGCATCGCCTCGGCTTCGTCCACCGGCACGCCGTATTCGAACTCGGCGCGATCCTCCTCGGCCCCGGCGGACTTGATCGTCAGCTTCGCCTCCTTTCCGCCCGCGACGATCCGCACCCGGACCTGCGCGCGATCGGTCAGCGCCAGGTAAGCCTGACGCACCCGCTTCGCCTCGCTTGCCGTATCGCGCCAGCCGTCGCCGACGACGAGAAACTTGCGTTCGATCTCGCGCGGGGGCTGGTCAGGCGGCATTGCTGCGCTTTTCCTCGGCCTCCCAAGCGTGCCAGTAGCTGCCGATCCGATCGACCAGCGCATCGGTGCTCTCGGCTAAGACCTTCTCGCCCAGCGCCCGCGCTTCGGTTTCGAGCGCGGCGCTGCGGCGCTCGGCCATGGCGCGCAGCAGGGCGATCGTCTCCGCTTCCCCGAAAGCACCCGGCTCGCCTTCGAGCGTTTCGACGAATACATGAATGTCGTGATGGTCGCCGAGCAGGTCGGAGAGCTGCTTGATCGCCCTGGCGCGGGGCTTGAGCGTGTCGGGGAAGGAATGTTTCAGCAGGCGCGTGTGATACCAGTGATATTTCGCCCGCTTGCGCCATTCGTGGAGCCGCGGGCCGGTCGGTGCCTTCACCGCCTCATCCATCGCTTCCACCGCGCGAGAGTGGGTCTTGGCAAGCCCGCCTTCGAGCGCCTCCCAGCCTTGCTCCTCGAGCCGCCAGCCCGCCGCCCGCCTGCGCGCTTCCTCCAGCCGTGCGCGCGCCTCGCCGCGCAGCGCGTCCCAGTCGGCGCGGGCGAGCACGGCCTTGCGCCGGCTCGTCATCTCGCGCCGGACGCTGGCGAAGGCGGTGCGGTCGACCTGGTCCTCGAACGCCCCGATCAGCAGGTCGTAGGTGTCCTGCATGACCTTGGCATCGCGCAGGTCCTCGAACAGGTGGGCGACGGCGCGAAAGGCGGCGTTCTCGGCCTTGTAGTCGGCGAAGGCGGGGCGGACGAGGCGGATGAGTCCGCGCAGCTTCTTGCAGCGCAGGCGCACGTCGTGGACGATCTTCTCGCGTTCTGTCCCGCTCCTCTCGAGCTCGTCCAGCGCCGCGCCGAGCTGGTAATCGGCGATGGCGCGGAGCTGCCGCTCGACCCCGCTCGGCCTGTCGAGGGAATAGGTCATGCCGAACCGACGCTTTGTCGCTCCGGGCGTTCCCGCGCCTCGCCGGATGCTGCGCGAAGGGCGGTCAGTCGAGCTTGGGCGCAAAGCCCGGCTCGGCCTTCGCCATCGCCCGCTGGTAGGCCGGCCGCGCTCCGATGCGTTTCAGATACGCCTTGAGATTGGGCAGGTGGTCGATCGGCTGGTCGCGAAAGGCGCGGCTGGTGGTCAGCTGGAAGACCATCATGATGTCCGCCGTGGTCAGCCTGCGCCCTCCGAAATAGTCGGCCTCGCCCAGCCGCCGCTCGATCTGCTCCCACGCGTTCGTCACCCGCTTCATCAACGGGGCGGGCATTTCCGCCCCGACGAAACCGACCGCGATCTGCATCATGCCGTTCGTCATGAATGTCGCGTTGGCGAAGTGGAACCAGTAGAGGTGGTCGGCGAAATCGGGATCGTCGGGGCCGGGCACGAGTTCGGTATCCGGCGCATACTTGCCGACGATATATTCGACGATCGCCCCGCTTTCGCCGAGCTTGAGGTCGCCGTCCTCGATCACCGGGGCGATTTCCATCGGATGGATCGCCTTGAGTTCGGGCGGGGCGAGCCGCGTTTCGGGATCGCGGTCGTAGAGCTTCAGCTCGTAATCGAGCCCCAGTTCCTCGCAGAGCCAGACGATGCGTTCGGATTGCGAGATGCGCAGGTGATGGATGGTAAGAATGGCGTGTCTCCCCTTGAGCTTGCCCGGCCTGTCCTAGGTAAAGCAGGCGTCGCGCGAAAGGGGAGGGGAAAGCGCGCGCGAAAAAGGGGGGCCACCACCCCCCCTCTTCCAGTCGCCGGTTTGCGGGCCTTCTCGCCGGGCCGCTTGTCCATGCGCGCCTCGTCGGTCCTCCACCATGGACCGGCAAGCCGCGCGTGCTCCGTTCAGGGCGCGGACTTGAGTTCGCGCAGCGCCTCGGCGGCCTGCGAGAGCGCGGCGATCGCGCGGTCGATCTTGGCATCGTCGCCCGAAGCGGCGGCCGCGGCGGCCTCGCTCGCGGCAGTCTCGGCCGAGGCGATCCTCCGGTCCGAGGTGTCTTGCTGTGCAGGCACATCGACCGTCTCGAGCGGTTCGGGCCGCGTTTCGGGCAGGCTGCCCGGCTCGGTATAGGTCGGCACGCCGTCCACCATTTCCGGCGCGCCGCCCGGAGCCGCGCGTTCCCAGCGCGGGGCGGGCAGGTCGGCGAAGGGATCCCGCTCGCGCGCAGCGACCGGCGGGACGAAGCGCGCTTGCGCACCGCCCGCGGGAAGGGCGCAGGTGCGCACCGCGCGGTTGGTCACGAGTTTCGAAAGCGTCGCGAGTTCGGCATCGTCGGCCCGCTTCGCAAGCCGCATGAAGGCGCTCGCATCGGCGCACAGCTCGCGGGTCGGCTGGACCTGCGAATGATAGTTCGAAAGCCGCGTGTTGTAGCTTTCGAATTCGGCATTGCCGCGCCTTGCGCCGAGCCGTTCGACGAAGTCCTCGCGTACGCGTGCGCCATGATAGCCGAACTCGTCCTCGCGCTGGTCGAGCAGGACAGTGTATTCGCGCAAGGTTCGCGGGTTGTCGAACCGGCACTTCAACGCGGAAACCATCAGCATGACGCGCAGGTCGTGGATCCGGGCGGATTCGACCATCGCGTCCTCGAAACACGGGAAGTCATAGGCATGGGCCGGCGCGGCGGTGGCGGTCAGCGCAGCGGCAGCCAGCCCGGCGGTGAACCGGGAAGAGGGTAAGGCCACTTTGATACTCCTACTTTGGGTGGTGGAAAGGTAGGAGCGCTCCGGTGTGATCATGTATCACATTGCACCCGATGGCGGAAGTGATGTAGGAAGAAATTCATATTCAGTTCAGATACTTGGGGAATTTTTCTCGAAACTGAACCGGGTCTGAATCGCTGCGTGCATTCGTCGCGCAATAGGGCCGTCCGGCCCCTTTCTTCTTGGCGGGCGGGACGGCGCCCGGGCCGCAGCGCGGGAGGTTGGACCCGCCTGGGTGGAATGTTCAGGCAATCTCGGTTGGTCGACGGGGCGAATCACTTCCGAGAAAGCGTGTCACTCGGCGCGGGCCCAGCCCTTGCGCGCCGGTTCGAGTCCGTCGAGAAATGTCTGCGCGGTCTCGAGATAGGCGCGCCGCTTGTCCTCGCTCATCCGGTCCCAGTTAGCGTAGATCCGCCCGACCCGGTGATTGCTTTCCAGCCGGTCGCGGTGGCGGTCCATGAAATGCCAGTAGAGTGGATTGAAGGGGCAGGCATCGGGGCCGGTCTTCTTGCTCACCGAATAGCGGCATTCGCGGCAGTAATCCGACATCTTGTTGATGTAATTGCCTGAGGCCGCATAGGGCTTGGTCGCGAGCTTGCCGCCGTCGGCGTAGAGGATCATGCCCGATACGTTCGGCAGTTCGACCCACTGGTAGGCGTCGGCATACACGACGAGATACCAGTCCTGCACCTGCTTCGGTTCGATCCCGGCAAGAAGGCAGAAATTGCCTAGCACCATCAGCCGCTGAATATGGTGCGCGTGCGCGTCCTCGCGGGTGGAGCGGATGCAGTCGGCGAGGCAGCGCATATCCGTCTCGCCCGTCCACATGAACTCGGGCATGGCGCGCTGAGCATTGAGAGCGTTGTCACTCTCCAGCCCCGGCATCAGCAACCAGTAGAAGCCGCGCACGTATTCGCGCCAGCCGATGATCTGGCGGATGAAGCCCTCGACCGAATTGAGCGGCGCGCGGCCGTCTTCATAGGCTTTCTCGGCGCGGCGGCACAGCTCCAGAGGGTCGAGCAGGCCGCAATTGAGGCTGGTCGAGAGCATCGAATGATAAAGGTCGTCTGACCCGTGAACCATGGCGTCCTGATAGGGGCCGAACTTCTCGATCCGGGCGGCGAAAAAGGCATCGGCGGCCTTCTCCGCATCGGCGCGGGTGACGGGCCAGCGGAAGGGCTCGAGATCCCCGAAATGGTCCGCGAATTTTTCGCCGACGAGCTCGATCACTTCGCGCGTGAGGGCGTCGGGTTCGAAATCGGGCACGGCAGGCGGGTCCATGCCTTCCTTGGGCGGTTCGCGGTTCTCGCTGTCGTAATTCCACTCGCCGCCCGCCGGCTTGCCGTCCTCGCGCATGAGCAGCCCGGTCTTCTTGCGCATCTCGCGGTAGAAATGCTCCATCGTGAGGTGCTTGCGCCCTTCCGCCCAGTCGCGGAATTCGGTGTGGGAGCACAAGAAGCGGTCGTCTGGGAAGATTTCGACTTCGCAAGGAAACTTGCCCGCCCATTCCTCGATGCTTTGCTGCACGCGCCATTCGCCCGCTTCGGTGACGTGGATCGCGCGCGGGGCGTGGCGTTCGACCGCGCGGGCGACCTCGCCCGTAAAGCTGCCCGAATTGTCCTCGTCGGTGAGCTTCACGTAATCGACCGTCCAGCCGGCCTCGCGCAGTTCGTCCGCGAAATGGCGCATGGCCGAGAAGATCAGGACGATCTTCTGCTTGTGGTGCTTCACATAGGTCGCCTCGTCCCACACCTCCATCATCAGGATGACGGTGTCGTCCTTGGTCCGGCCCCGCAGCGAGGCGAGCGTGCGGGTGAGTTGGTCGCCGAGGACGGGGACGAGGATCGGCTGGTCGTTCGTATCGGGCATCACGGCGACAATGAGCGAGGCCGCGATTGGTGCCGTCAGACGAAGGAATAGGGGTCGATGTCGATGCCGACGCGCACGCCGGGGGCGAAATCGACCCGGCCGATCCACTCGCGCAGCGCCGCCTGCAGCCCCGCGCTGCGCTTCGCATTGACGAGGAAGCGGTAGCGGTAGCGGCCCCTCAATAGCGCGAGCGGGGCGGGGGCGGGGCCAAGGATCATCAAATCGTCCATGTGCGGGCGCGCATCGCCCAGCCGGATCGCCGCCTCGCGCGCCTCGCGCTCGTCCTCGCTTGACAGGATGATCGCCGCCCAGCGGCCGAAGGGCGGGGCGCCCGCATCGCGCCGCGCCTCGGTCTCGGCGGCGTAGAAGGCGTCGCGGTCGCCGTCCGCGAGCGCGGCGATGACGGGCGCTTCGCGGTGCCGCGTCTGGATCAGCACTTCGCCCGGCTTCGCCCCGCGCCCCGCGCGCCCCGCGACCTGCGCGACCTGCTGGTAGGTGCGTTCGGCCGCGCGCAGGTCGCCGCCTTCCAATCCGAGGTCGGCATCGACCACGCCCACCAGCGTCAGTTCGGGAAAATGGAACCCCTTGGTGACGAGCTGCGTGCCGACAATCACGTCGATCGCCTTGGCCTCGGCCTCGGCGATGAATTGCGCCGCGCGTTCGGGATTGCCGAGCGTGTCGGAGGTCGCGACCGCGACGCGCGCTTCTGGGAAGAGTTCGGCGACTTCGTCCGCGATCCGCTCCACGCCCGGCCCGCAGGCGACGAGGCAGTCGCCTTCGCCGCATTCGGGGCAGCTTTCGGGGACGTGCGTTTCCAGCCCGCAATGGTGGCAGGCGAGGCGGGCGGACAGGCGATGTTCGACCAGCCATGCGCTGCAGTTGGGGCATTTGAAGCGGTGGCCGCAATTGCGGCACAAGGTGAGCGGGGCATAGCCGCGGCGGTTGAGGAAGAGGAGCGACTGCTCGCCGCGTTCCAGCCGCGCCGCGAGGCCGTCCACCAGCGGCTGCGCGAGCCAGCGCCCGCGCGGCGGCTTCTCGCGGGTGAGGTCGAGGATGTGAATGTCGGGCAATTGCGCCCCGCCGAAGCGGCTGGGCAATTCCAGCCGCTCGTAGACGCCGATCTCGGCCATGTGCAGGCTTTCGAGCGCAGGCGTGGCGCTGGCGAGGACCACCGGGAGCCCCTCGAAGCGGGCGCGCATCACCGACACGTCTCGCGCGTTGTAACGCACGCCGTCGTCCTGCTTGAAGCTCACCTCGTGCGCCTCGTCGACGACGATCAGGCCGAGGTCGGCATAGGGCAGGAACAGCGCCGAGCGCGCACCGACGACGACCTGCGCGGTTCCTTCGGCTATCGCGCGCCACGCCCGGCGGCGCTCGGTCGATTTCAAGGAGGAATGCCACAGCACAGGGGCCGCGCCGAAGCGCTGCTCGAAGCGGGCGAGGAAGTTTTCGGTGAGCGCGATTTCGGGGAGCAGGACGAGCACCTGCCGGCCCATGCGGATCGCCTCGGCGACGGGTTCGAAATAGGTCTCGGTCTTGCCCGAACCCGTCACCCCGTCAAGCAGGAAGGGGGCGAAGGCGCGTGCGCGGACCGCCTCGACCAGCCGCTCGGCCACCGCGCTCTGGTCGGGCGAGAGGTCGGGCGTGTCGTGGTCCGGGTCGGCGGGCGGGTAGGGGCGGTCGATCGCGACCTCGACCGGCTCGATCAACCCTGCGCCGACCATGCCGCGAAGGACGCCCTCCGAAACGTCAGCGGCGGCGGCGAGTTCGCGGATCGTTCCCTGTTCGCCCGCCAGCCGCTCAAGCGCCTGCTTGCGCTGCGCGGTGAGCCTGCCGGCGGGCTCACCCCTGACCAGCCGGTATTCGGTCGTCGTCGTTGGCCCACCAAGCGCCCCGCCGCTGGACAGCACCATCCGCGCCACGCTGGCGAGGGCGGCGCAGTAATAATCGGCGGTCCATTCGATAAGGCGGCGAAGCGGCTCCGAGAGCGGCGGGACCGGGACAAGGCCGATGATGGGTCGCAGCTTCTCGGCGGGAACCTCGCCGCCGGGAAGCCGCCCTTCGTCCCATACGATCCCCGTCACCCGTCGCGGCCCGAGCGGGGCGATCACGACGCTGCCCGGCACGGCCTCGATTCCCTCGGGCACGGAATAGTCGAGCGGGCCCAATGCGGCGTTGAGGACAAGGAGTCGGACGCGGTTCATCTGGAGCCAAGCATAGCCGGGCTCGTTGTCATTCGGAAACAATGCGAGAGGAACTTGTCCATGGACCCGATGCCCGCCGCCCCGATCTCCCGCCGCCGCGCCCTTCGCACCGGCGGCATCGCCGCGCTCGCCCTCGCGCTTCCGGCCTGCGCGACCTATCCCCCCTTCAGCCTGACCGAGGCAGTGCGCCGCCTGCTGTTGCGGGCGAGCGAGAACGCCTTCGCGCGCCTGACCGAGCCGGGCGGCTATTGGGACCAGCGGATCGCCGGGATCGGGCTGGGCGATGCGCTCGGCGTGCGCGGCGACGTGTTGACCCGTATCCTCACCTCGACCCTGTTCAAGCGGCGGGTCGAGGATGCCTTCGCCGACCTCGCGATCGAAGCCTCGTTCCGCGCCGCGCCGATCGTGACCGATGCGGTGCGGGTGATCGGGCTCGAGAATGCGGTCGACCTCGTGCGCGGCGGGCCGCGGGCGGCGACGAGCGCGCTGCGCGGCGAGCTCGGCGGGCGATTGATCGAGGAAATGGTTCCCGAAGTGGGCGAGGCGATCCGCCTCGCCTCCGACCCGCTGGTGGCCGAATTGCTGAACGCCGCGACCGGGACCGATGTGGGCGGTGTCGCCCGGCGGCTGGCGGGCGAGGTGGATGCGGCGATCTGGGACGAGATCGGCAACGAGGAAGCCGCGATCCGCGCCGACCCGCGCTCGACAAACGATCCCGTCCTGATCGAGGTGTTCGGGCCGGAAGCGCTGTCCTGACAGGCGCTTCCAAGCGCCCCCGGTTGCCTTCAAAGCGTCAGGTAGAACCCGAGGATCGGTGCGTGGCCGACCTCGTCGGGTTCGGCCGGCTCGATCTCCTGGTGGCGCAGGTAGCCCAGCCGGACCGACAGCCGCTCGTTCACGCGGTGGGCGAGGTAGACCTGCGTGCGCAGCGCGGTCTTGCCGATGTCGCCGGGCGGAAAGCTGTTGCGCAAGGTGATGAAGCTCTCCGCGTCCGCCATCAAATGCCAGTTCTCCGCCCGGTCGAGCGGGATCGCCAGCCCCGCGCGCGAACGCAGGCGCAGCCCCATGCGCGCGCCCGCCCCTTGCGCGAAGCGTTCCTCCAGCCGCATCCGCACCCTGAGGATGCCGAGCGCGCTCTGGACCTGCTGCATGGCGCGGATCTCGTCGCGCTTGCCGTCGTTGATGCGCCTCTCGATCGCGCCGCCGACGCGCATCCCGTCACCGAGCTTGCGCCACGCCCAGAGGCGGAAGAAATAGGTGTCCTCGCGGCCCCGCCCGGCGCTTCTCAGGCGCTGTGCGGTCTCCAGTTTCACATAGGTGTCCTCGTCGAGATCGACGACGAAAACAGGGTTGAACCACGCCTCGAAATCCTCGTCGGCTGCGTGGGCGGCGCTCGGCGCGAGGAACAGGAGGGCGGCAAGAAGCGGGAGGAGGGGGCTGAACGGGCGGAGCATGGCGCGGATCGGGCTTCCGGTGGCGACCGGGCGGAACGGCGGCCCGGCACGTCCCGTTCTGCCGCAGGCGGGCAAACGGGCGGTCAGCGCACGGCTAGGGAGGATGCCGGGGGAGCCGCGGCACCGCGGTTAACGCCTCAGAAGCGCCAGGTAAGGGCGGCTTGCGGGATGTGGTTGATCCGGTCCTCGCGCGGCCCTCGCGGCGATACGACCAGCCAGTAGATCGCTCCCACATCCAGGTTGTCGGCGAGCTTGTGCGAGAGAATCGCCTGGAAGCGCCATTGGTCGGTCTGCGGGCCCCGGTCGGCATCGCGCGGCTGCACCAGCGCGAGCCATTCGACGCCCACCGTCCCGCGCCATTTCTCAGCGATGGGGTGGTTGTAGTGGACCCGCTGGCGAAAGCGCAGTTCGACCCGGTCCGCGCCGTCGAAGAATCGCTCCTCGAGCCGGGTGCGCAGTGCGAAGCGGCCGGGGGTGTAGGTCGCCTGCTGGGTCACGCGGATTTCGGTGAGCCCGCCCTGCGTCTCAAACACCCCGATCCCGCCGCCCAGGTCGAGCTCGTCGGCCACCTCGCGGTCGATCATCACGCGCAGGGTGTGCTGGTCGCCGTCGCGCTCCTCGCGGAAACGCTGGGTCGCATCGATGGTGATCGCGGTATCCTCGGCGATTTCGCCGGTGACGATGCCATTGAGCCAGAACTGGGTGTCCTCGTCCGCCGCAGTGGCGATCGACGGTTGCCAAGCAAGGCCGAGGCAGGCAATCAGCGCGGCGAGACGTATCCGGGTCCGGGCAATGGGGCGTGTCATGGGCGAGGCGCTTAGGCCCCGCAGTGTCACAAGGCCACCATCATTTGTTTGTTGCGGGCGAAAGATCGAAAGGGACAAGTCCATGAAATTCTTCGTCGATACCGCCGAGATCGATGCCATCCGCGAACTCGCCGCGACGGGCCTGCTCGACGGGGTGACGACCAATCCCTCACTCATCGCCAAGTCGGGCCGCGACTTCATGGAGGTGACGAAGGAGATCTGCGAAATCGTCGACGGGCCGGTCAGCGCCGAGGTCGTCGCGCTCGACCACGAGACGATGATGAAGGAGGCCGAAAAGCTCCGCAAGATCGCCGACAATGTCTGCATCAAGGTGCCGCTGACGGTCGACGGGCTCAAGACCTGCAAGGCGCTGACCGGCGACGGGACGATGGTGAACGTAACGCTGTGCTTTTCCGCCAACCAGGCGTTGCTCGCGGCGAAGGCGGGGGCGACCTTCATTTCGCCCTTCGTCGGTCGGCACGACGACAACGGGACGGACGGGATGGACCTCATCCGCGACATCCGCCTGATTTACGACAATTACGCGTTCTCGACCGAAATCCTCGTCGCCAGCGTGCGCCACGTCACCCACGTCCTCGAATCGGCGCGCATCGGCGCCGACGTGATGACCGCGCCGCCCAAGGTGATCTTCGCGCTGTTCGACCATGTCCTGACGCAAAAGGGGATTGAGGGTTTCCTCAAGGATTGGGAAAAGACCGGGCAATCGATCCTGTGACCCCCATCTTTGCGGACTGAATGGCTGAAGAATCCCCCCTCGATCGTTTCAAGCACGCGCTGACCGGCGCTTCGCGCGCGATTGCCCGCGACCCCGAAGTCGAAGTCGCGTGGTCCGCCGACGTGCCTGGCCAGAGCGGCAACCGCTTCCGCGTGCCCCTGCCGGGCCGCGACCTGCCGCCCGACCAGGTGACCGAGGCGCGCGGCTTCGCCGATAGCTTCGCGCTGAAACTGCGCCACCACGACGCCGGGCTCCACGCGACCGGCGCGCCGCCCGAGCCGGTCGCGCGCGCCTGCTACGACGCGATCGAGCAGGTCCGCTGGGAAGCGCTGGGCGCGAACCGCTTCGAAGGCATCAAGGCCAATCTCGACGCCGCGACCGAGCTTCGCACCGCGTCCGACCAGATCGTGCGGGCGCAGAACTCCTCCGAAGTGCCGATCCAGACCGCGCTCTCGCTCATGCTGCGCGAACAGCTGACCGGTGAGGCGATCCCCGAAAAGGCACGCTCCGGCGTCGATCTCGTGCGCGATTTCGTCGAGGAGAAGGTCGGCAAGGATTTCGCCGCCTTGTCCGAAAGCCTCGCCGACCAGGAAGCTTTCCAGAAGCTCGCGCTCGATATGCTGCGCGACCTCGACCTCACCCGCCCGACCGACCAGCCCGAGGACAACGAGAACGAGGACGGCGAGGACGACGAGGGCGAGGAGCAGGACCAGGAAGGCGAGGACGAGCAACAGGACGGCTCGAACGAACCGCAAAGCGCCGAAATGGCCGGCGACATGGCCGAGGGTGAAGGCGAGGGCGAGGCCGACAGCGAGCTTTCCGCCGAGGACGAGATGCAGGACGGCGAACCGGGCGAGGAGGGCGATGCCTCCAACGCGCCGGTAAAGCCCAACCGTCCGCAGGCCGACATTCCCGAGGGGCTGGATTACAAAGCCTATACCGAGAAATTCGACGAGATCGTCGATGCGCCGGAGCTCTGCGATTCGGAGGAACTCGACCGGTTGCGCGCCTATCTCGACAGTCAGCTCACCGGGCTTCAGGGCGTGGTCACGCGGCTCGCCAACCGGCTCCAGCGGCGGCTCATGGCGCAGCAGAACCGCAGCTGGGATTTCGACCAGGAGGAAGGCGTGCTGGACGCGGCCCGCCTTTCGCGCGTGATCGTCTCGCCCGGCACGGCGCTCTCCTACAAGGTCGAGCGCGACATCGAGTTCAAGGACACGGTGGTGACGCTGCTGATCGACAATTCGGGCTCGATGCGCGGGCGGCCGATCAGCATCGCCGCGATCAGCGCCGACATCCTTGCCCGCACGCTGGAGCGCTGCGGGGTCAAGACCGAGATCCTCGGCTTCACCACCCGTGCGTGGAAGGGCGGGCAGAGCCGCGAGGCATGGCTCGCCGACGGCAAGCCCGCCAATCCGGGCCGCCTCAACGATCTTCGCCACATCATCTACAAGCAGGCCGACGAGCCCTGGCGGCGCGCGCGGCGCAATCTCGGCCTGATGATGCGCGAGGGGCTGCTGAAGGAGAACATCGACGGCGAGGCGCTGCTGTGGGCGCATAGCCGCCTGATGGGCCGGCCCGAGGAACGGCGCATCCTGATGGTGATTTCGGACGGCGCGCCGGTGGACGATTCGACCCTGTCGGTGAATTCGGCAGGCTATCTCGAAGCGCACCTGCGCGGCGTGATCGACTGGATCGAGAAGGTCTCGCCGGTGCAACTCGTGGCGATCGGCATTGGGCATGATGTCACGCGCTACTACCGCCGCGCGGTGACGATCATGGACGTGGAACAACTGGGCGGCACGATCATGGAACAGCTCGCCGAACTGTTCGAGGACGAAAAGGGGCCGAGGCGGCGCTAAAAGCGGGCGACAGGGAGCTCTATTGGGGAGGGTAGGATGACGACAGCAGCGCCGCAGCCTGCAGAAAATCTCGTCGTGAAGGTGCTCGAGCCTTATGGGGTCGACGCCTCGAGCGTGAGCGAACAGCAGCGTTTCATCGACGAGCACATCGCTCAGCTCGAAGCTTCGGACAACGAAACCATCGCCCGCAGCGGTTTCGTGCTCAAGCGGGCGAGCGAGGGCTTCGGGATAGGCCACAAGGTTCCGCTCGCCGTCATGGCGATGGGGCAGCAGATGCTAGGGATCGATCTCGCAGTTGCGACCCCGTTTATCGCCTCGAATCCGGCTGCCTTCACCGCCGCCGCGATGGGTGCAGTCTACTGGGGTTATCAGGCTCTCGAGCCGGAAGAACGCGAGCACTTGCACCGGCTTATCGGGCAGGCTTTCGAGTTCGGGGTCGAACTTGTGAAGACCATAGCGGAGTTCTGTATCCGGACGATGAGGGACCTGCTCGATTCCGAGGAGTTTGCCCAGTTGCGGAAATATGTCGCAGAATTCGCCGAGGCGGTGGGGTCCAGCCTCTATGATGTGACGGGCCGCATTTACGATCGCGTCACCGAAATCGCGAATTCGGCAGGTGAGGCCGTTTCGGGCGCCGGCAGCAGCGTCGGCAGCGCCGCCAGCGCCACCATCAACCGCGGCAAGGCGCTGATCTGGGGCAACGAGGAAAAAGATCCAGAGGGCAAGGCATGAACCCAGTCGAGACCGCCAATACCGGCGCTTCACTGTGAAACCCGGCCTTCTCGTCATCATCGCCTTCGCGCTCGGCGTGGCGCTGTGGACCCTCGCCCGGTTCATCGATGGCGTGCGCGAGCCGTGGGACGGGCGGAGCTTCTGGATCTTCTACGTGACCGCGCTCGCGCTTGCCGCGATGCTTGGTGCCTTTGCGGAGCGGCTCGCTTGGCTCGCGGGCGCCGCGGTCATCTTCGCCATGCTGCCGGTCATGCTCGTCGCCACCGGCGTCGGCTCGCTGATCGTGCTCGGCGTCATTTTGCTCGCCATCATGGCGCTTCCGGCGATGGCGACCGCGCAGGTCGCTTTCGCGCTCGCCCACAGGAAAACGGGGACCCCCACATGAACGTAACCGAAGCCGTCACCACCCGCCGCTCGATCCGCGCCTTCCTCGACAAGCCGGTGGAGTTCGAGAAAATCCGCCGCGTCATGGACACCGCGCGCTGGGCCGCTTCGGGGTGCAATTACCAGCCGTGGGAAGCGACGATCCTGACCGGGCAGCCGCTCAAGGATTTGCAGGCCAAGATCACCACCACCCCTCCGCAGGAAGCCGAATACGACTGGACCGCGCCCGGCAATGTCGATTGCTACAAGGAGCGCCTTAACGGTGTGTCGCGCGGAATGTTCGGGGCGATGGGCATTGCGCGCGAGGACAAGGAAGGGCGCATGAAGGCGATGGCGCGCAACGCCACCAGCTTCGGCGCGCCCGCGCTGCTCCTGTGCTACTTCCCGCGCTTCATGAAGGAGGCGCAGTGGTCGGACACGGGGATGTGGCTCCAGACCGTAGCCCTGCTGCTGCGCGAGGAGGGGCTTGATTCCTGTTACCAGGAATTCATGGCGCTCTACGCCAACGTGATCCGCGACTTCCTCGGGCTCGACCACGAGAAGACGATGTTCTTCTGCGGCATGGCGATCGGATATCGCGATCCCGAAGCCCCGGTGAACAATTTCGAGCGCGAGCGTGTGCCGCTGGAAGAACACGTGCGCTTCATGGGCTGGGAAGAGGCGAAAGCAACCGCCTAGCTGCGCTCGTCCGCCGGCACGTGGCGGCGGGTGTCGGGATCGCGCCAGATCATCAGGCCCATCGTGGCGAACCAGCCGAGCATCAGCGCGGCGAGCAGGCGTTCATAGGCTCCGTCCCACGCGGTCGGCACGACGAACAGGAAGGGCGCGGCCACCACCCAGATCGCGCCGAGCGCATAAAGCGCGATCCCAAGCGCGTTGTTGATCCGATAGAACTGGCCCGCCGTCATCAGCACGGCGACCGGAAAAGCCGCGCCCAGCGCATAGACCAGCCGGTAGTGGATCACCGGGCCATCGCCGCCCGAATAGGCTTCGTAGCCCGCGATTAGCGTGACGCAGGCCGCGACCACGGCGAGCGATCCGGCACCGATTTTCCAGTCGAGCCGCTCGATCCGCCAGCGCAGCAGCCCGGCGAGCGTCGCCAGCACCGCAGCGGCGAAGGCGTAGAGCCCGGTATCCGCAAGCTCGTCCACCGGCGTTGCGTTGCCTTCCTTGGCGGCGAGGTTGCTGATCGTGTCGCGCACCAGCCCGACCCGGTCCGAAAGGCCCGCCCCGACGAGGTCGAGCACGATGGCCACAAGGCATCCGGCGATGACGACCCCGCCTAGGATATTGGGCCATGTGCCGCTTTCGCCGGAATCGAAGATGCCGTCCTCCCGCTGCTTGCGCCCCGTGGCGGATTGTCGCATGGCCCGCGCCATGACCGCTCCACCGCTCAGGCTGTTCAATTCCCTCAACCGGAAACTCGAGGAGTTCGTTCCGGTCCACGCAGGCGAAGCGCGGGTCTATACCTGCGGGCCGACGGTCTACAACTACGCCCATATCGGCAATATGCGCGCCTATGTCTTCGCCGACGTGCTGGGGCGCACGCTGTCGTGGAAGGGCTACAAGCTCACCCATGTCATCAACATCACCGATGTCGGCCACCTGACCGACGATGCCGACGCCGGCGAGGACAAGCTGGAGAAGGCGGCGGCCAAGTCGCAGCGCTCGATCTGGGACATCGCGGCGCATTACACCGAGGCGTTCAAGGCGGATGTGAAGGCGCTCAACATCCGCGAGCCCGCGCGCTGGTCGGTCGCGACCGATTACATCGACGAGATGATCGCGTTCGCGCAGAGCATCGCGGACAGGCACTGCTACCAGCTGCCCGGCGGGCTCTATTTCGACGTCTCCACGGTCGCGGATTACGGCCGCCTCGCCCGCTCCGTGACCGAGGAAGAGGGCGAAAGCCGCATCGGCGAGGTCGAGGGCAAGCGCAACGCGGCCGACTTCGCGATCTGGCGTACCACGCCTCCCGGAGAGACGCGGCAGATGGAATGGGACAGCCCGTGGGGCCGGGGCGCGCCGGGCTGGCATCTCGAATGCTCGGTCATGGGCGAGAAGCTCCTGGGCTTTCCCTTCGACATCCACACCGGCGGGATCGACCACCGCGAGATCCACCACCCCAACGAGATCGCGCAGAACCAGGCGTTCTGCGGCTGCGGCTCGCTCGACGAGGCGACCCATTCGGGTGCGAAGATCTGGATGCACAACAACTTCCTGGTCGAGCGAAGCGGCAAGATGTCGAAAAGCTCGGGCGAATTTCTGCGGCTGCCGCTGCTGGTCGAGAGGGGTTTCCACCCGCTCGCCTACCGCATGATGTGCCTGCAGGCGCATTACCGCAGCGAGCTGGAGTTTTCGTGGGAGGGGCTGGAAGCGGCGCTCACCCGGCTGAAGCGGATGGTGATGGCGGTGGAACGGCTCGCCGATGCGCCTGCGGGAGGGACGCACGAACACCCGAAATTCGCAGCCGTGCTCGCCAAGTTCGACGAGGCGATCTCGGATGACCTCAATACCCCCATCGCGCTCACGGCGCTGGAGGACGTGCTGGCGGTCAAGAAGGTCGATCCCGCGATCAAGCGCGCGGTCGTGGAACACATGGATGCGGTGCTCGGGCTTGGCCTGTTCGACCTTTCGCGCACCGACTTGCGGCTCCGCCCGAAAGACGCAGCCATAACCCCGGAAGAAATCGAGGCCGCGCTCGCTGAACGCAAACAGGCTCGCGCGGCCAAGGACTTTGCCCGCTCCGACGCGATCCGCGACGATCTTGCGGCGAAGGGCGTCGAGGTGATGGACGGTGATCCGCTGAGCTGGGAGTGGAAACTGGGAGACAACGCATGACGACGCGCCCGACGACATTGGCAATCTCCGGCCTCATCCGTCCCTTGCTCGAACCGCGCCTGCCCGATGACGTGGAGGTGCGCTGGTTCATGACGCACGAGGAAGCGCTCGAAGCGGTGAAAGGCGCGGAGATCGGCTGGTTCGACATGAACGACACCGATGCCATGGTCGCCACCCTGCGCGCGGCGAGCGAGCTCAAGTGGCTCAATTCGATCTATGCCGGGCTCGACTTCATGCCGATGGACCTGCTGATCGAGCGCGGGATCACCGTCACCAACGGCGCGGGCATCAACGCGATCACCATTGCCGAATATGTCGTCATGGGGATGCTGAACATCGCCAAGGGCTACCGCGACGTGGTGCGCGCGCAGGACAGGCAAGAATGGCTCACCGACAGCCCCGGCAAGCGCGAACTGGCCGGCTCGAAGGCGCTGCTGCTCGGCTATGGCGCGATCGGCAAGCTGATCCAGCCGAGGCTCGAAGCCTTCGATGTCGGGGTGAGCGTGGTGCGGCGTTCGGGCGGGGAGGGCGTGCTCGGCCCCGACGAATGGCGCGGGCGGCTGGGCGAATTCGACTGGGTGATCCTCGCCGTGCCTGCCACGCCCGAGACTGAGGGCATGATCGGCGCGGACGAGCTCGCGGCGATGAAGAAGGAAGCGGTGCTCGTGAACATCGCGCGCGGCAGCGTGATCGACCAGCCGGCGCTCGTCGCCGCGCTCGAAGCGAAAGCGATCCACGCGGCCTTCCTCGACGTCACCAGTCCCGAACCGCTGCCGGAGGACCACCCGCTCTGGAAGCTCGACAACGCGCATATCACCATGCACCTGTCGGGCCGGGCGCAGGACAAGATGTTCATCCGCTCCGCCGACCGGTTCCTTGAAAATCTCGCGAATTATCGGGCCGGAAAGCCACTTTCCCCGATCTTCGACCCCGCTCGAGGTTACTGACGGCGCGCCTTTGGCGCTTTCCTGCAATCCAAACGCACCCTTGCGCGGCATCTAGGCCCGGTTAAGGTGACGCCAATGGGGGTGTCGTCGGGAGCGGTGCGCCCGGCATTTGGGGGGAAAGCGACAATGAGCGAGAGCAAAAAGGCTTCGGACCTGTTCATCGAGTGTCTCGAAGCGGAAGGCGTCGAATACATTTTCGGCGTGCCGGGCGAGGAGAATCTCGATTTCCTCGAAAGCCTGTCCAACTCGAAACAGATCAAGCTGGTCCTTACCCGCCATGAACAGGGCGCGGGCTTCATGGCGGCGACCTATGGCCGGCATACAGGCAAGACCGGCGTATGCATTGCGACGCTCGGGCCGGGCGCGACCAATTTCGTGACCGCGGCGGCCTATGCCCAGCTCGGCGGGATGCCGATGATGATGATTACGGGCCAGAAGCCGATCAAGAAATCGAAACAAGGCCGTTTCCAGATCCTCGACGTGGTCGACATGATGGGGCCGATCACGAAATTTACCCACCAGCTTGCCAGCGGGGACAATATCCCGAGCCGGGTGCGCGAGGCGATCCGACTTGCCGAGGAGGAAAAGCCCGGCGCGGTCCATCTCGAATTTCCCGAGGACATCGCCGAGGAGAAGACCACCAGCCGCCCGATCGCGCCCTCGCTCGCGCGCCGTCCTTCGGCAGAGCCCAAAGCTGTGCGCCAGGCGGTCAGCGCGATCGAGCAGGCGAAATCGCCCATCCTCGTCATCGGCGCGGGCGCGAACCGCACAATGACCGGGCGGATGCTCCACCAATTCATCGAGAAGACCGGCATCCCCTTCGTCACCACCCAGATGGGCAAGGGCGTGATCGACGAGCGCCACCCGTTGTTCCTCGGCTGCGCGGCGCTTTCGGCGGGCGATTTCTGCCACCGCGCGATCGAGGACGCCGACTGCATCGTCAATGTCGGCCACGACGTCATCGAAAAGCCGCCCTTCTTCATGCACAACGACGAGGAAGGCCCGGTCGGATCGGACAGCCCGCCCACGGTCATCCACGTCTCGAACCGCACGGCGGAGGTCGACCCGGTCTATTTCCCGCAGATCGAGGTGATCGGCGACATCGCCAACGCGATCTGGCAGATCAAGGAAGACATCGTGCCGCAGGGCAAGTGGGACTTCGCCCGGATGCTCGAATATCGCAAGGCCGAACTCGCCCATACCGAGCCGCTGGCCGACGACGCGCGCTTCCCGATCTTCCCGCCGCATCTCGTGAAGCAGGTGCGCGGCGCGATGCCCGAGGACGGGATCATCTGCCTCGACAACGGGGTCTACAAGATCTGGTTCGCGCGCGGGTATACGGCCTACCTGCCGAATACGGTCCTGCTCGACAACGCGCTCGCCACGATGGGCGCGGGGCTTCCGAGCGCGATGATGAGCGCGATGCTCTATCCCGAACGCAAGGTCATGGCGATCTGCGGCGACGGCGGTTTTATGATGAACTCGCAGGAGATGGAAACTGCCGTCCGGTTGGGCCTCAATCTCACCGTGCTGATCCTGCGCGACGATGCCTACGGCATGATCCGCTGGAAGCAGGCGAACATGGGCTTCAAGGATTTCGGCCTGACCTATGGCAACCCCGATTTCGTCGCCTATGCCGAAAGTTACGGCGCGAAGGGCCACCGGGTGACGTCTTCCGAACACCTCGCCGACGTCCTCGCCGAGACGCGCGACACGCCGGGCGTGCACCTGATCGACTGCCCGGTCGATTACAGCGAGAACGACCAGATCCTTAACCATGATATCAAGCGGTTGAGCGCGGAGCTGTAGACCCCCCTCGACAGGAGAGACATATGCCCGAGCTCAAGGACACCTACCCGCTCTACCTCAACAACAGGGCCGCGCAGCCCAACACCGACCTCGAGGTTACCGACAAGTTCACCGGCGAAGTCGCCTTCCGCACCGCATTGGCGACGCCCGACGTGATCGAGGAGGGCATCGCGGGGGCCGTGCGCGCGACCGAGCCGATGGCGAAGCTTGCGAGCTACGAACGCCAGGACGTGCTGATGCACTGCGTCCAGCGTTTCCGCGAACGTTTCGACGAGCTGGCCTACGCCCTGTGTGTTGAGGTGGGCAAGCCGATCAATGACGCCGAAGGCGAAGTCACGCGGCTCATCGACACCTTCCGCATCGCCGCCGAAGAGGCGGTAAGGAATTACGGCGAGGTCCAGCCGCTCGACATCTCCGCGCGGGCGAAGGGATACATGGGAATGTGGAAGCGCGTGCCGATCGGGCCGTGCAGCTTCATCTCGCCATTCAATTTCCCGCTCAATCTCGCCGCGCACAAGATCGCACCCGCTATCGCGATCGGCTGCCCCTTCGTGATGAAGCCCGCCTCCAAGACACCCCTGGGCGCGCTCATCATGGGCGAGGTGCTGGCCGAATGCGACGTGCTGCCCGAAGGCGCGTTCTCGATCCTTCCCGCGAGCCGGGACGGGGCGGACCTATTCACCGAGGACGAGCGGCTGAAGCTTCTCTCCTTCACCGGCTCTCCGGGCGTCGGCTGGGACCTGAAGGCCAAGGCGGGCAAGAAGAAGGTCGTGCTCGAACTCGGCGGCAATGCGGCGGTTGTGATCGACAAGGACGCCGACCTCGAGGACGCGCTGGGCCGGGTGATCTTCGGCGCCTTCTACCAGTCGGGCCAGTCCTGCATCGGTGTCCAGCGCATCCTGATCCATTCGCAGGTGTATGACGATTTCAAGGCGATGCTGGTCGAGAAGACGAAGACGCTGAAGGCGGGCGATCCCAAGGACCGCGAAACCTTCATCGGCCCGATGATCTCCGACCAGGAGGCGAGCCGCCTCAAAGGCTGGATCGACGAGGCGGTGGATGCGGGGGCGAGCCTGCTCACGGGCGGGGGCCTCTCGAACGGCAATATGCTCGAAGCGACGCTGCTGGAAAACGTGCCCGACGATTGCGCGGCGCGGAACGAGGAAGCCTTCGGCCCGCTCGCGATCCTGCGGCCCTTCGACAGTTTCGACGAGGCGCTGGAACAGGTGAACGATTCGAAGTTCGGCCTGCAGGCGGGCATCTTCACCCGCGACCTGTTCCAGGTGCTCGACGCGTGGGACCGGCTCGACGTCGGCGGCGTGGTGGTGAACGACGTGCCGAGCTATCGGGTCGACAATATGCCCTATGGCGGGGTGAAGGATTCCGGGCTGGGGCGTGAAGGGATCCGCTTTGCCATGGAGGACATGAGCGAGATCCGGAACCTCGTCGTCAGGAGAACCTGATCGCCGCCCGCCCCGGGAGGGGGATCACCCCTCCTCGAGCAGCAGCAGCACCGCCGTCACCACCATCCGTTCCTCTGCGCCGAAGCGGTGATCGACCGCCCGCACGGTCGCATCCGCGACGAGCTGGCCGGGGATGCGGAATTCGTGTTCGGGCAGTTCGTCGATGAACTCCTCGCCGGCGCGAACCGCGTCGGCCCCGTCGAAATCGAGCATCACCTCGTGGCGCGTGCCGGAAAAGGTGATCGAGGCCCAGGCCTTTTCCTCGTGGGTGAGGAGGCTCGCATGGCCCTGCGCGAGCGTCAGCAGCGCCTCGCGCACCCGGTCGGCGGTGGTGCGCCGGGGGCGGTAGCGGCGCGGTGTTCCGACGCGGGCGGGTGAGGGCACGCGCTGGTGCTGCGGGGGCGGGGCATCGTCCGACTTGGTTTCGAGATCGGCGGGCACGATCACCGCGTCAGTCAGCATGGGCCACCTCCTTCGCCTCGCTCGCCCCCGCGGCGTGGGGGCAGTCCTTCGCGCAGGCCGCCTGCCTTGCCTCGTAGCCCTTCATCCATGCCCGGGTGCGCGCCTCTGTTGCAGGGCGGGGGAGGCGGCCCATGCGCAGGTCGAGCACGAAGCGCGGGTCGTGGGCGGCGAGGCGGCCGAACTTGGTCGCGGGCATATCGTGTCGGCGAAGGAAGGTTTCGATGGTCCTGATCAGCATGGTGTTCCCCTCATCTGGCTGCGTCCTGATGGCGGCACCGGGCAGCGAATCGCCCGGTGTTCCCTATTCGTTCCATCGAAAATCCTACTTGTCTAGGAAAAATCCTATGTGTAGGATATGTCTATGGCGAAACCCAATGCAGACATCCCCGAAGGCCCGCGCAGGCGCCTGCTCGATCTCGCGCAGGAGCGCGGGGCGAGCCTTGCCGGCCTGTCCGAGCTGATCGGGAGGAACCCGAGTTATCTCCAGCAATTCATACGGAAAGGCTCGCCGCGCAAGCTCGGGGAAGACGACCGGCGAACGCTCGCGCGCTTCTTCGGCGTGGCGGAGGGCGAACTCGCCGAGACTAAGGAAAAATCCTATGACGCATCGCCGGAGTCCGCCGATTCCCGCGAGTCGCCATGGGTCGAGGTGCCGCGCATCGACATCGGCGCGTCCGCCGGGCCGGGGGCACTGCCGGCGGGCGAGACCGCCTTCGACGCTTTCCGCTTCTCGCGCCGCTGGCTCGCCGAACAGGGATTGGAGGGCGCGCAGCTTTCCGCGATCACGGTCGAGGGCGACAGCATGGAGCCGCTGCTCAACGACGGCGATGAAATCCTCGTCGACCGCCGACCTCTCCCTTTTCGCGACGGCATCCATGTCGTGCGCATGGGCGACACGCTGATGGTGAAACGCGTCGCGAGCGCCGGGGGAGGGCGGCTCTCGCTGCTCTCGCAGAACCTCGCCTATCCGCCGGTGAGTGTGGCGGCGGAGGATGTCGAGATCATCGGGCGGGTTGTGTGGAAGGGGGGGCGGATATAGCCTCGTGCAATGACCGACGCCCGCCGCATCCTTGTTGTCGCGTTCGCGGCGTCGCTGCTGAACATGGCGCTGCTGACGGCATGGCAATGGGGCGAGCGCATGGCGGCGCCGGACTGGCGCCCCGGGGAGGTCCTGTTCGTCTGGTTCTACGTCTTCCTTGTCACAGCGTTCGGGCTAAGCCTGCTTTGGGCGCTCATGTCCTTCGTGATCCCGCGCTTTCTGAAGGGCCACGCGGCGAATGGAGCCTTCGTCGTCGGCGGGGCGGCTCTCGGCTGGTTGATGTTCGCCTGGACGCCCGATCCAAGGATGTTCACTGCCATGGGCGCGCTTACGGCTGCTCTTTTCGCAATACTTTCCCCGGCGGCATTCCGGCGCGGGGAATCGCACGAAGTCACAGCCGCAGCTTGAACCCCGCATGGCTCGCGACAAAGCCGAGCCTCTCGTAAAATCGGTGCGCGGCGGGGCGCTGGTGGTCGCTGGTCAGCTGAACGAGGTAGCAGCCGCGCGCCCGGCATTCCTCTAGTGCCCAGCGCATCATCGCCTCGCCTATGCCGCGCCCGCGCATGGCGCTTGTCACCCGGACGAATTCGATCTGTCCGCGCCATGCTCCGCCGACCGCGACGCCGGGGATGAAGGAGAGCTGGAAGCTGCCGACGCGCTCGCCGTCCAGTTCCGCGACCAGCAGGCGGTGATTCGGATCGGCCGCAATCGCCTCGAACGCCTCGCGCTGGTAGGCGGCCTCATTGCCCGTCGGCCTGTCGCGCGTCGCAGCGACCGCGTCATCGGCAATGAGGCCGGTGACGAAGGGCAGGTCGTCCGCGCGTGCGTCCCTGATGGTGAGTCCCTGCATGGCCCAAGCGATAGCGCGGCGCGCGCCACTTGCAATCGGCCTCGCTGAGCGGCACATCCTTTGCCATGACCGACGCTCCGAAAACGCCCCCGATGAAGGCCGCGATCCTTCCCGTGACGCCTTTGCAGCAGAACTGCTCGCTGATCTGGTGCACCGCCACGAACAAGGCCGCGCTGGTCGATCCGGGCGGCGATCTCGACAAGCTGAAGGCGGCGGTCGCGAAGGCCGGGGTGGAACTCGAGAAGATCCTCATCACTCACGGCCATCTCGACCATTGCGGGCAGGCCGGGATGCTGGCCGAGGAACTGGGCCTGCCCATCGAAGGCCCGCACGAGGACGACCGTTTCTGGATTTCCCGCCTCGACGACGACGGCGCGCGCTGGGGAATGGAGGCGGCGAGCTTCGAGCCGACCCGTTGGCTGAAGCACGGCGACACGGTCACGGTCGGCGACCTCACGCTCGACGTGATCCACTGCCCCGGCCACACGCCCGGCCACGTCGTCTTCTTCCACGCGCCCAGCCGTTTCGCCATCGTCGGCGACGTGCTGTTCAAGGGAAGCATCGGGCGCACCGACTTTCCGATGGGCAATCACCAGGACCTGATCGATTCGATCACCCAGCGCCTCTGGCCGCTCGGCGAGGACGTGACCTTCATTCCCGGCCACGGGCCGACCAGCACGTTCGGGATGGAGCGCAAGACCAACGCCTTCGTCAGCGATTACGCGTTGTCTTGATGTGTTCGCCCGTCCGGGCGAACGCCTCGGTGCTTTTCCTCCGCCCGGGCAAGACTGGGCTCCGGGCACCTGCCGGCGGCCTTGCAGGTGTGCTTCGCACGTCCGCGCCTTTGCTTCGACTCCGGCCTTGCGGCGGCTTTGCCGTCGAATCTGGGTGTCGCTTCAAATAATGCCTGCCGCGACCAGCGCCGCCACGACCGCCAGCCCCAGCAGCGTGAGCATCGTCACGAGCGTGCCGATCATCCGCCCGACCTGCATCGAACCGCCGTCCATGCCGAAACCGTGCGCGATGCGGCCGATCATGTAGATCCCGGCGACCCATTGCAGCCACCAGCCTCCCGCCCCGGCAAGCTCGATGAAGCCCACCAGCAGCAGCACGAAAGGCGTGTTCTCGACGAAATTCGCCTGGGCGCGCATCCGCCTCTCGAGCGGTTCGCTCCCTCCGTCGCCGACGCTGATCCCGGCGGCCTGCCGGATCGCCCCGATGCGGATCGAAAGCCAGATGTTGAGTACGGCCGCCGCCGCGCAGGCCGCGAGCGTCACGGGTAGTATGGTCATCGAGGCATCCCCTGTCCTGTTCCCGGCCCTGCTAGTGCCCCGGCGCGAGGCTTGCAACGCGAAGAATTTTCGCTATAGCGCGCGCCTTCCCGCCATTTCAGCGAGGACCGGCGCACCGCCATGCTTGTGCGCGCGCGCCCCTTGCCGTAAGGGCGGCTTCGGAAAACCTGCGCTGAATTCGCGCAAGACACGATTTTACCTGAGGAATTGGCGTAGCCATGGCTGTCCCCAAGAGAAAAGTATCGCCCCATCGCCGCGGCAATCGCCGGGCCCACGATTCGCTCAAGGTCGAGGCGTTCCACGAATGCCCCAATTGCGGCGAGCTCAAGCGTCCGCACAATATGTGCGGCCATTGCGGGTTCTATAACGGCCGCGAAGTGATGGTGCCCAAGGGCATCTGACCCGACCCTTGACTGAAGGAAAGAGCGCATGAGCCTCCCGCGTATCGCCGTTGACGCGATGGGCGGCGACGAAGGCGTGCGCGTCATGGTCGAGGGCGCCGCGATCGCCCGCCGCCGGCATGAGGGATTCAAGTTCCTGCTGGTCGGCGACGAGGCGCGGATCAAGCAGGCGCTCGAACACCACCCGGGCATGGCCGGAGCTTCCGAAATCCTCCACTGCGAGGACGTGGTCGGCGGCGACGAACTGCCCAGCCGCGCGATCCGCCGGGCCAAGACCACCAGCATGGGGCTTGCCGTAAACGCCGTGAAATCGGGCGAGGCCGGGGCCGCGGTCAGCGCGGGCAACACCGGCGCGCTGATGGCGATGAGCAAGATCGCCCTGCGGACGCTGCCTGGGATCGATCGGCCCGCGCTGGCCGCGCTGCTCCCGACCTTGCAGGAACACGACGTCGTCATGCTCGACCTCGGCGCCAACACCGAAGCCGACGCGCGCAACCTCGTCCAGTTCGCGGTCATGGGCGCGGCCTATTCGCGCATCGTCAACGGCTTCGAGAAACCGCGCGTGCGCCTGCTCAACATCGGCACCGAAGAGATCAAGGGCACCGAGCCGTTGCGCGATGCGGCCGCGCGCCTGCAGGCCGCGACCGCGCGCGAGGACAGCGAACTGGCGCTCGAATTCGACGGCTTCGTCGAATCGGACAAGATCAACCGGGGTGAAACCCATGTCGTCGTGACCGACGGCTTTTCGGGCAATATCGCATTGAAGGCGATCGAGGGTTCGGCCCGCTTTGTCACCGACCTGCTGCGTCAGGCATTCACCTCCTCGCTGCGCTCCAAAATCGGCTTTCTCGTCTCGCGCCCTGCGACCGAATTGCTCAAGCATCATCTCGACCCCAACAACCACAATGGTGCGGTCTTCCTCGGCCTCAACGGGGTGGTGGTGAAAAGCCACGGCAGCGCCACCGCGGGCGGGGTCGCCAATGCCGTCGCGGTCGCCGCGCGCCTGCTCGAGAACAAGCTGACCGAACGCATCGCCCGCGACCTCGCCGAGATCGGGGAGGATGCCTTCAAGGAAAACGGGCGCGAGAACGGCCAGCAGGGCGAGGCGGCTGCGTGAGCGGTTCGCGGCTGCTCGGCTCGGGTTCGGCCCTGCCGCGGCGCGTCGTCACCAATGACGAGCTCGCCGCCAAGGTCGACACCAGCGATGAATGGATCGTCGAGCGCACCGGCATTCGCCAGCGCTATATCGCGGGCGAGGGCGAGACCACCGCGACCCTGGCGACCGATGCCGCGCGCGCGGCGCTGGCCGATGCCGGGCTGGAAGCGCGCGACATCGACCTCATCGTGCTGGCGACAGCCACCCCCGACAACACCTTCCCCGCGACCGCGACCAAGGTCCAGCACGCATTGGGCTGCAACGGCGGGATTGCCTTCGACGTGGCGGCGGTGTGTTCGGGCTTTCTTTACGCGCTGACCGTTGCCGATTCGATGCTGCGCGCGGGCAATGCGCGGCGCGCGTTGGTGATCGGGGCGGAGACGTTCAGCCGGATCCTCGACTGGAGCGACCGCACGACCTGCGTGCTGTTCGGGGACGGCGCGGGGGCGGTCGTGCTCGAAGCGCCGGGCGAGAACAGCGAAGGGCGCGGCGTGCTCGCAAGCCGCCTCCACGCCGACGGCGCGCAGCACGACCTGCTCTATGTCGATGGCGGGCCCTCGACCACGCAGACGGTCGGACACTTGCGCATGAAAGGGCGCGAGGTGTTCCGCCACGCGGTCGTCAACCTTTCCGAAGTCCTCAACGAAGTGCTTGAAGAGGCGAAGGTTTCCGCCGAGGAAATCGACTGGGTCGTGCCGCACCAGGCCAATGCCCGAATTCTCGATGCGACCGCGAAGAAGCTCGGCATCCCGCCCGAAAAGGTGATCGTCACGGTGCAGGATCACGCCAACACCTCGGCTGCTTCCGTCCCGCTCGCCTTCGACACCGCGCGGCGCGACGGGCGCATCAAGCCGGGCGACCTCGTCATGTTCGAGGCGATGGGCGGCGGCTTCACCTGGGGCGCGAGCCTGGTGAGACTCTGAGGCGGTGACGGCGGCGCTGCGGCGCATTGCCAAAACCGCGCAAGTCATTATGATACAAGGCTCCCCAAGGGTCGCGCCGCGGAGGAGTTTGGGCATGATGCGTTCGGTTGGCACCCTTACCCGCGCCGATCTGGCGGAGACGATCAATCGCAAGATGGGTTTGAGCCGGGCGGAATCGCTCGACCTCGTCGAGGCCATCCTCGAAAAGATGTGCGATGCGCTTGCCGATGGCGAGAACGTCAAGATTTCCGGCTTCGGCAGTTTCGTGCTGCGCGACAAGAATGAGCGGATCGGCCGCAATCCCAAGACCGGGGTCGAGGTCCCGATCACCCCGCGCCGGGTGATGACCTTCCGTGCGAGCCAGCTGCTCAAGGAACGCATCGCGAAAGGCGCCTGACGCGCATGGCGCAGTTCGAGGACGGCAAGGATGAGGGCGCGCTGCGCACCATCGGCGAGGTGTCCGAGGCGCTCGGGATCAAGCCGCACGTGCTGCGCTACTGGGAACAGCAATTCGCTCTGCTCAAACCTCTGAAACGCAGCGGAGGGCGGCGCTATTACCGGCAAAGCGATGTCGCGCTGGTCGAGACGATCGACCGGCTGGTGAACCGCGAAGGCTACACGCTGAAGGGGGCCGAAGCGGTGCTGCGCGCGCAGACGAAATCCGAATATGACCGTCGGCGCGGGGGCGAACGCCGCGCGGGCGACCGGCGGGCTTCCGCCGAAACGCAATCGCCGGGCGGGCCCGGCCCCGAGGCTGCGCCCAAACTCGCCGAAACGCTGGCCGGGCTGAAACGCGTGCGCGACAGGCTCGCCCGCGCGCTCGAAGCCTGAACGCCTATTCCGCCGCCATCAGCTCCGCTTCGCCAAGGTCGACGCTGACGAGGCGCGAAATCCCCTTTTCCGCCATCGTAACCCCGAACAGGCGGTGCATTCGGCTCATCGTGACCGCGTTGTGGGTGACGATGAGGTAGCGCGTGCTGGTCGTGCGGACCATCGAATCGAGCAGGTCGCAGAACCGCTCGACATTGGCATCGTCCAAGGGCGCGTCGACCTCGTCGAGAACGCAGATCGGCGCGGGATTGGTCAGGAACAGGGCGAAGATCAGCGCGGTCGCGGTCAGCGCCTGTTCCCCGCCCGAAAGGAGGGAGAGCGATTGCAGCCGCTTGCCCGGCGGCTGGGCGTAGATCTCCAGCCCGGCTTCGAGTGGATCGTCCGAATCGACGAGAGCAAGGTGCGCCTGCCCGCCCTGGAACAGGCGGGTGAACAGGATGCGGAAATGGCCGTCGACTTCCTCGAAAGCGGCGCGCAGCCGCTCGCGGCCTTCGCGGTTGAGATTCCCGATCGAGCCGCGCAGCCGGGCGACCGCTTCGGTCAGTTCGGCCTGTTCGCTCGCGTTCGTGCCGTGCTCCTCCTCGATCCGCGCGAGTTCCTCGGCGGCGACGAGGTTGACCGGGCCGATCCGCTCGCGGCTGGCGACGAGCTTGTCGAGCGCTTCGGATTCCTCGCTTGCCGGCTTCACATCGTCCTCAGCGAAACCGAATTTCTCCGCCAATAGCGGGGGCGGGCACTGGAAGCGTTCGCCCGAGACGCGCGCCATTTCGCTCCGGCGGGCTTCCTCGTTCTCGGCCCGCGCGGCGAGCGTCGCGCGGCCCTCGCGCGCCTGCGCCAGCGCTTCGGTCGCATCGGCCAGCACGCGCTCGACATCGCCGAGCGCGTCCTGTGCAAGCTGCATCGCCTCCTCGGCTGCGGCGAGGTCTTTTGCCAGCCGTTCGCGCACCGCATCGCCCTGTTCGATCTCGGCCATCAGCGCGGCGGGCTTGGCGGCGTGGACGGCGCGCTCCTCCTCGATTTCCTCGAGCCGCCGCGCCGCCTCCGACATCCGCCGCGCGGCATCGGAAGAGCGCGCCTGCCAGCTCGCATGGTCCGATTTCTGCGCTGCAAGCCGCTCGCGCGCGACCGCGAGTGACTGGTCGTGCGAGGCGAGGCGGGCGAGGGTGGACTGGACCGCGGAACGCGCCGCCTCGTTCTTCGCCTGCGCCGCCTCGAGCGCGGCGCGGCCCGCATCGGGCGGCGGCAGTTCGGCACGCTTCGCCTGTGCGGCTTCGACCTCAGCCTCGGCGGCGGCAAGCTGCTCGGCGAGATCTTCTTCGCTCTCCGCCAGTTCGGCGAGGCGCGCGGCGATCCGCTCCTTCGCCGCCTCGGCCTGATCGAGAGCGCGCCACGCTTGCCGCTCGGCCTCGATCCGCCCGGCAAGGTCGCGTTCGAGCGCGACAAGCGCGGATTGCAGCGCGGACAATTCCTCGCGCGCGGCGGTTTCGGTCGCGGCGGCATCTTGCGCGGCCGCGCGCAAGGCGGGGAGCTGTTCTTCCAGTTCCGCCAGCCGGTTCGCCGCTTCCAGCCGCGCGGCTTCCGCCGAGCCTTCCCCGCGCGCCACGAAGCCGTCCCACCGGCGCAAGTGGCCCGCTTTCGTCACCAGCCATTCGCCCGGGGCGAGGGCGCGCCCGTCGTCTTCCTCAGCGACATGGACCAGCGCGAGCCGGGCGGCGAGCTCGGCGGGGCAATCGGTCACATGGGCGAGCAGGCTGCCTGCGACCGGCTCCGGCGCCTTGCTGCCCGTCCAGAAGCGCCCTTCGGCCCCAGCCTCCGGCGCGCCCAGCGGTGACTTGGCATCGCGCCCCAGCACCGCGGCGAGAGCGCGCTCATAACCCTTGGCGACCGCGACCCGATCGAGCGCCAGCGGAAGCCCGGCGCGGCCCTTCTCACGCTTCTCGCGCGCCTCGCGGTCCCGGACCAGCGCGTTGTGTTCGCGCTCGATCCCCGCCAATTCGGCCTTTGCAGCAGCGAGCGCGGTCGACGCCTCGTCGCGCGCCGCCTGCAATTCGGCCTTGCGCGCCTGCTCGGCCTCGATCCGCTCGCGCATCCGGGCGACTTCGCCGGCCGCCTCTTCCGCCGCCTCGCGCGCGTCGCGCACGGCAGCGTCGAGATCCTCGCCGCCTGCCAGTTCGGCGCGGGTCCGGTCCAGCCGCTCGCGCTCCGCCGTGAGCCGGGCGAGGCGTGCCTCGGCCTGTTCGATCGCCGCTTCGGCGACGCGCCATTCGGCCTCGACCCCGGCGTGGTCGGCGGTCGCTTTCGCCAGTGCGAGTTCGGCGGCGCGGCTCGCGCGCTCGGCCTTTTCGGAGGCTTCGGCGATTTCGGGCCGCGCTGCCTCGGCCTCCTCGACCGCCTTGCGGCTCTCCTCGAGTTCGCGGGAGAGGCGGGACAGCGCCTCGACCGCGTCGGTGGTCAGCCGGTCGGCGTCCTCGCGGTCGGCTTCGAGCCGTTCGCGCTGGCGTGTGAGGTCTTTCAGCCGCGCCTCGGCGGCTTCGAGCTTTTCGGACAGGGCGGCCATGCGGTGCCCGTGCGCGCTCGCATCGTCGCGGCGGTCGGCGAGTTCGTCGCGCGCGGCCGCAAGAGCCTTGGCCGCCTCGGCCTGTTCCTTCTGCGCCTCGGCCACTGCGCCTTGCGCCTCGGCCACGCGCGCCTCGGCGCCTTGCGCAGCGGCGCGCGCTTCCTTGGCCGAGTGCGCCGCGTCGCGCCAACGCGCGAACAGCAAGCGCGCTTCGGAAGTCGCAATTTCTTCCGAGAGCGCTTTGTAGCGTTCGGCCTGCTTCGCCTGCCGCCGCAGCGAATTCATCTGCGCGTCGAGCCCGGCCATGAGGTCTTCCAGCCGGGCGAGGTTGGCTTCGGTCTGGCGCAGCTTGCTCTCCGCATCCTTGCGCCGGACGTGGAGCCCCGCGATCCCCGCCGCTTCCTCGAGCATGGCGCGGCGTTCGGCGGGCTTGGCGGCGATCACCTGCGCGATCTTGCCCTGACTGACGAGCGCGGGCGAATGCGCTCCGGTCGCGGCATCGGCGAAGGTCAGCGCCACGTCCTTCGCCCGCACGTCGCGCCCGTTGACGCGGTAGGCGCTGCCCGCCCCGCGCTCGATCCGGCGGGTGACGACCAGTTCCTCGCCCGCATCGTCCTTTGCGTGAAGCACGACTTCTGCGAAGGCGCGCGGGGGACGGGTTGAAGTGCCCGCGAAGATCACGTCCTCCATCCCGCCCGAGCGCATGGACTTGGGGCTGTTCTCGCCCATCACCCAGCGGATCGCCTCGAGCAGGTTGGACTTGCCGCAGCCATTCGGCCCGACGACGCCGGTCAGGCCCGGCTCGATGCGCAGTTCAGCCGGCTCGACGAAGCTCTTGAAACCGCTGAGCTTGAGCCGGCTGATCTCCATCGACGCGTTTCGCTTACTCGGCCGGCCGCGCGCCGGCGTTCTGGAGCGCGGGTTCGACCGCAGCCCAGACCGTGCCGTCCACGCGCTTGCCATTGACGAAGAAGGTCGGCGTGCCGGTGATCTCGTCTTCCTGGGCGACCGTTTCGGCCTGTTCGACCATGGCCTTCACCGTGTCGAAATCCGACAGGCACATCCGCGCCTGGTCGGCAGGAAGTCCGCGCGCCGCGAAGAAATCGATGAAACCCGCAAGCTCTGCGATCCGGACGAGGCGCTGGTCGTCGGGCAGGTTGCCGGTGGCCTGGATCGCCTCGGGGTTCTGCTGGACGCCGGCCATGACCTGGCCGAGATTGGCCCAGACCTCGTCCGAGAGAGCATGGGCGCGCTCCGGCCCGCCGCACTGGACGAGCGTGGCGAGGACCGGATCGATGAAGTTGAGGAAGACCTCGCGCTGTTCCAGGCTTACCACCCCGGTCGAGATGTAATCCTGCTTGAGCGGCGGCTTGCCCTCTGCCGAGAAAGTCCCGCAATGGCCGCAGGTGTGCGAGGCGTATTCGACCAGCTTGATGGGCGCATCCGGGTTGCCGAGCACGAAGCCGCCTTCTTCCGACAGCGTCACCGTATCGGTCCACGACGTGCCTTCGGGCGCGGCGATCGGATCGATCGGGCCGGAGGTGCTTGCGGCGGTATCGCCTTCCTCACCGCCGCACGCGGCAAGCGCGAGGGCGAGCGGGGCGACGGCCAGCAGGCGGCGGAACGAAAAGCGGGTCGAATTCATCTCGGAAACAGTCCTTGTCACTGGCGAAAGGTTACAGGGTCGCATCGCGCGCTCAATAGCGGGGCAGGGCGCACTTGTGCACAAATATGTGGGCAGGCGGCCTGAACGGGGCCTTATTCGCTTCCCGTGCCCGTGGAGGCGCTTTCGGGCCCATAGGCCGCCGCCAGCACGCCGCGCAGCGCCTGCCAGTCATGCACGCCCTTGAGCAGGGCGCCGTCGAGCGCGAAGCTCGGCGTGCCGCGGATGCCCAGTTCGGCGCGGTCGGCATTGCTGTTGTCGACCAGCCGCTTGGCCGCCGCATCGTCCATCAGGCAGGCGTTGATTTCGGACAGGCTCATGCCCCGGTTCGCCAGCGTGTCGTCGAGATCGAGCGCGCGCGCCGCGCTGAGCCGCGCCTGCGCCGTTCCGCGCGCCCAGGCGGCCTGCTGGCTTTGCGGGGCATTGGCCGCGCGCGAAAGCCACTCGTCCTGCGTATAGAGGAACAGGCGGTGGCGGTCCTTGAAGCCTGCCGGATCGCCGCACTGGGCGAGCAGGGTCACGGTCATGTCGAGCCAGTTGCGGATCACCGGGCGCACTTCCACCCCGAGCTTGCCCGGCGCGACGAGGACGAGGTCCATCGAAGGGCCCGCCTGTTTCGCGAAATCGGCGCAATGGGGGCAGGTGTAGCTGATGAATTCGCTCAGCCGCGCCTCGGCATCGGGATTGCCGATGAGAAATCCGCGCTCGGTCCGCGCGATCTCGGCCTGCCAGGCTTTCTTCGGTGTGGTGTCGACGAAATCGCTGTCCGGGTTGGAAAGGTCCTGTTCCTGCGCCGCAGCGGGCACGCCCAGCGCGGCGGCGGCTACGGCGGCGAGTGCGGTCACTATCGCTTTCACGTTTCGTCCTTCCTGGTCTGCTCGTTCGCGTCGAAACTGCGCGCGAGCGATTCGAGCACGGTGCGCAGTTCCGGGTCGCCGATATCGCGCAGGCTGTCGCCCAGTTCCATCGGGATGGGTTTGAGCGAAGGCGGCGGCTTTGCCGGCCTGTCAGCAGACGGAGCCTTAACCGCGCCTTGCCGGATCTTCACCCGCGCCACCGCGCGGTAGCCGAAGAAGCGGTTGACCCGCTCGATGATCTCCGGGGTGACCTGCTGGATCAGCGGGGCATGGGCGGGCGCGACGACGAGCTGCAGCGTGCCTTCGGCGCGCTCGCCGGGCGGGAAGCGGATCGCCTCGGGGCTGCATACCCGTGCGTGCTGGGGGCCGACGATCTCGTGCCAGCGGGTGACGACCGAGCTTTGCACGAAGCCGAAGCGGCGAAAGGCGGTGCGGCCGATTTCGGGCATGAGGTCGCCGATCGCCTTCGCCCCGCCGCCGCGCGGGCGCTGATAGGGCTGGGCGGATTTCTTCACGCCCTTCGCCTTCGGTTTCTCGCTGCCTGTTCCCATGACAGGCCGGGCCATGCCATAGGCCAGGCGTGACCGCCAGCATCTCCGACGCGCTTCTCGACTGGTACGACCGCAGCGCCCGCGCCTTGCCGTGGCGTCTGCCCCCCGGCGAACCGCTGCCGAACGACCCGGCGTGGCCCTATCGCGTGTGGCTGTCGGAGGTCATGCTCCAGCAGACCACTGTGGCGGCGGTGAAGCCCTATTTCGAAACGTTCACGCGGCGCTGGCCCACGGTCGAGGCGCTCGCGGCGGCGGGCGAGGACGAGGTGATGGCCGCATGGGCGGGGCTGGGCTATTATTCGCGCGCGCGCAATCTCGTCAAATGCGCGCGGGAAGTCGCGGCGCGGGGCGGCTTTCCGGATACCGAGGAAGAACTGCGCGCGCTCCCCGGCCTCGGCGCCTACACCGCTGCCGCGATCGCCGCGATTGCCTTCGGACGGCGCGCCGTGGTGGTCGATGCCAATGTCGAGCGGGTGGCGGCGCGGCTCTTCGCTATTGCCGAGCCGCTGCCAGGCGCGCGCAAGGCGATCCGCCAGCGCGCCGAGGCGATCACGCCCGATGCCCGAGCGGGCGATTTTGCGCAGGCGATGATGGACCTTGGCTCGCAGGTCTGCACCACGAAAGCGCCGCGATGCCTGCTTTGCCCGCTTTCGGCGCAATGCGAAGGGCGCGCGCAGGGCATTGCCGAAAGCCTGCCGGTCAAGCCGCCGAAGAAGGCCAAGCCCGAACGCCGCGGGACCGCCTTCTGGATCGAGCGCGTGAACGGGGCGGGCGCGGAGGTCTGGCTCGTAACGCGGCCGGGGAGGGGGATGCTCGGCGGGATGCGTGCGCTGCCCGACGATGGCTGGTCGGCGCGCGCCGACGGGTCGGGCGAGGCTCCGGTGACGGGCGTAGCGGAAGAGCTCGGCGCGGTGCGCCACACCTTCACCCACGCACACCTCACGCTTTCGGTGCGGCGGATCGAGGGCGAGCCCGGGGGCGAGGGGGAATGGTGGCCGGTGGAGCGGCTGGATGAGGCGGGCCTGCCGACGCTTTATGTCAAGGCGGCGCGGCTCGCGCTCGCGCGCGAAGACTAGAAGATACCACCGCCCAGCATCAGCCGCACGACCGCGATCAGCAGCACGACGAGGCAGAAATTGCGTCCCCCGTCCTGCGACGACAGTGCGCCGAGGACGACCCCGAGCACGATGATCGGCAGCGCGATCCAGTTGGCCGCGCCGAGCAGCGGAAGCTGCGCCGGGATGACGATGACGAGGCTGAGAAGGCCGACGAGATAGGCGAGGGCGTTGAGCATGTGTGTTATATAGATAGCACACTCGCGCGGCGCAAGGCGGCTCTGCCAAGCAGCCGATTGACCCTTCGGCCCGAGTCCCGCACACAGCACCGGGACCAATCAGCTGCATTTGCCGGAGATTCTTCGCCCATGGCTTTTCGCGATTTCGATTCCCCCGATGTCTCGCGCCGTTCGCTCTTGCGCCTCACCGGATACGGCGCTGCCGCCGCCGCGCTTTCGGGCCTGCCTTTCGGCCGCGTTCTGACCGCGCACGACGTATCGGAAAGCTGGCCCAATGTTGCCGCGCTCGCCGAACGCTATGTCTCCAAGGGCAAGCTCGCCAACATGCTCCTGACCTTCGGCTGGCGGAAGGACGAGCACGCCCACCTTGTTGCGCGCGGCACTCTTACCGCGGGCGGCACGGCTCAGGCGGATGAGGATTCGCTCTATCGCATCTATTCGATGACCAAGCCGATCACCGGCATGGCGGCTATGACGCTGGTGGACGAGGGCAAGCTGGGCCTCGACCAGCCGTTGCACGACATCCTGCCCGTCTTTCGGGATATGCAGGTGCTGCTCGATCCCGAAGGCCCGCTCGACCGGGTCGAACCCGCGATCCGGCCGATCACGATCCGTCAGCTGATGACCCACACTTCCGGCCTCGGTTACGACATCGTCTCGAAGGGTCCGCTCCAGCAGGCTTATCGCGACGCGGGCGTCGTCAGCGGGCAGGTCAGCAAGATGCCGATCCCGGGCTTTCCCGACGTGACGCCCGCGCCGGGGCTGGAAGCCTTCGCCGACCGGCTCGCCGAAATCCCGCTGATGTACCAGCCCGCGACCAAGTGGAGCTATTCCTTCGGGCTCGACGTGCTCGGCCGCGTGATCGAAGTCGTCTCGGGGCAGAGTTACGACGCCTTCCTGCAGGAGCGGTTCTTCGGCCCGCTCGGCATGACCAGCACCTTCTTCCGCGTGCCGCAAAGCGAGGTTTCCCGCCTCACCACGAATTACGGCATTCTCAACGGCACGCCGCTGCCGCTCGACCTTGCGAGCAATTCGATCTTCGCCGAGCAACCGCCGATCCTGTGGGGCGGTTCGGGCCTCGTTTCGACCCCGCGCGATTACGACCGTTTCCTCAACATGGTGCTCAATCACGGGATGTTCGAAGGAAAGCGCGTGATGGGCGAACTCGCTGTGCGCGTGGGCACGTCCGATCTCATACCCGCCACGGTCGACAAGACCGGATCCTGGTCGGAAAACGAAGGGCATGGCGCGGGCGGGCGCGTGCGCGGGCGGACCTGGGGCTGGGGCGGCGCCGCGGGCACGATCGCCGCGGTCGATTACGGCCTCGGCCTTCGCACCACGCTGTTCACGCAATATATGCCGAGCGAAGCCTATCCCGTGCGCGAGGAGTTCCTCGCCGCGCTCGAGGCCGACCTTGAAGGCATCAACGGCAAGAAGGCGGCCTGATGTCCTATCCCGCGCCTGCCGATTCGCCCGCCGGAGCCCCGATCGCCTTCGCCGGTTCGCCGATCGACCGGGCGGACCATATCCGCACCGATCCCGCCGCGCTCGGCAACCTGATGAACTGGCGCGCGCGGGTGATGAACCTCGACGGCCTGCTGCCCGAATTCGACGACGAGGGGCGGCTGCTGTGGCATACCATCGCCGACGTTGCGGAAGATGCCGAGCTCGTCTTCCTCGGCCTGATCGACGACAAGGCGCACTTCGCGCCCGTGCCGATGGACGGCTTTTCCGGCCCCGCCATGCCGCGAGCGTGGCAGGCGATGCAGATGCTCCAGCCGGAAGATCTCGCGCTTTACGGCGGGGCGAGGAGCCTCGTCGACTGGCACGCGCGGCACCGGTTCTGCGCCAATTGCGGCTCGCCCACGAAGCTTGCGAAGGGCGGCTGGCAGCGGAACTGCGACAATTGCGGCGCGCAGCATTTCCCGCGCACCGACCCGGTCACGATCATGCTGGTCGAGCACGAGGACAAGCTCCTCCTCGGTCGCCAGCCGCGCTTCCCGCCGCGGATGTATTCCGCGCTCGCGGGCTTCGTCGAACCGGGCGAGACGATCGAGGAAGCCGTCGCGCGCGAGGTGCAGGAGGAAGCGGGTGTCGCGGTGCGCGACGTGCGCTATCTTGCAAGTCAGCCCTGGCCGTTTCCGAGCCAGCTGATGATCGGCTGCACGAGCATTGCCGACGATCCGACGCTGACCATCGACGAGACGGAGCTCGACGATGCGCGCTGGTTCACCCGCGAGGAGCTCGAAGACGCGCGCCGCGCGGGGGCGGAGGGCAACGAACTGCTGATCTTCCCGCAGAAATTCGCGATCGCCCATCGCCTCATCACATGGTGGCTCGACCGATGACCGACCGACTGACCATCGACATCTATTCCGACGTCGTGTGCCCGTGGTGCGCGATCGGCTACGGCCAGCTGACCAAGGCGCTGGCCGAGCTCGAAGGTGAAATCGAAGCCGAGGTGCGCTGGCGGCCCTTCGAACTCAATCCCGACATGGCGAAGGAGGGCGAGGAGCAGGAAGCGCACCTGCAGCGCAAATACGGACGTTCGGCGGAAGAGGGCGCGGCGGTGCGCGGACGGATGAAGGAAATCGCGGCAAGCGCGGGCGTATCGCTGTCGTATGAGGGCGCCGACGGGGACGGGGGCGAAGCGCCGCCGGCGATGATGTGGAACACGCGCGACTGCCACAAGCTGCTCGGTTTCGCGCTCGAACAGGCGGGACCGCAGGTACAGACGGAGCTCAAGCTCGCCCTGTTCAAGGCCCACTTCAACCACCGAGCCGACCTGTCCGACCGCGCGCGGCTGCTCGACATTGCGGCGAGTGTCGGCCTCCACCGCGAGGCGGCGAAGGCGGCGTTGGAAGACTCCGATCTCGAAGCGCGCATTCTGGCCGAGGAGCGGCAGGCGTGGGACCTCAACATTACCGGCGTCCCCGCGATGATCGTCAACGGCAAGTTCCTGATCGCCGGCGCGCAGGCTCCGGAAACCTATGTCAATGCGCTGCGGCGGGTGGCGGAAAAGAGCCGGGCGGCGGGCTAGGCGCAGCGGGCGTGGAGTTCGATCCTCTGATGATCGCGCTCGCCACGTTTTGCGTCTGGGGCGCTCGACTTTCACTACCGCGATCTCGATCGCTGGGTCGAAGAGCGTTTCGGCGGGGACCTCCTCCGCGTCCACACCGTTCCGAGCCTAATTGCGGCGCATGACCAGCCAGGTCGCGGCGGCGAGCATCGCAGCCCCCACCCCGAATCCGATAAGGTTGCTGTTCACACCGAAAACGAGGATCTCGTGCTCCCTCCCCGCAAGCGCGCCGCCATAGGCTGGCATGGCTAGCGCGGCGAGGCCGAAGGGTGCGAGCGCTGTCCAGCCGATCGCCGCCGCGACCGCGAGATTGGCCCGCGCATCGGCGGGCTTTCCGCGCCAGGTCATGACCAGCATCACCAGTGCCAGCGCGGCGAGCACCAGCACCAGCCAGACGGTGTGAAACCGGGCATGGGCGGGCCAATCCGGATTGAAGGCATGGCTCATCGACAGGTCGGTTACGAACGGCGCCAGGCCGAAGCCCAGCGCCGTCGCGGTGAGAAGTAACCGGGCGAGCAGCATTGCAACGCCTCAGTAGCGTCAGTCGTCCTGTTTGCCCTGCTTGATCTTGTGCATGGTCTTCGGACCCTTTCGCGCATCGTCCTCGGGATTGTCGGAGCCGATTTCGGGCTCGCGATTGTCGGGATCTCTCGCGCTTTTCGTCTCGTCGCGCTTGCCGACGCGGCGATTGACCTCGCCTCCCGATGAGCCGGACTGCGAAGGGGTTTCGCCCTCGGTCAGCTCGTCGATGAGGTCGTTGTCGGGCTGGCGGCTCTGGCGTTCGGGCATGATGTCTCTCCTTTGTGAGACCAATGGCCGGGGCCGGGGCGATGTTCCGAGCGTTACGGGCCGGGACACAAACCGCACGTCCGTGCGTTTCAGTGCAAGGACAAGCGGCAAGAATAGCCGCGAGAGGACGCATGGGAGGAGAGCCATGAACACGACTGCCAGCGATGCCACCACCGGCACGCCTTCGGATGCCGATACAAACCCGGCCGAGCAGACCCCGCCCCCGCGGAGCGACACGACCGACCCCGTCGTCGGTGCGATGCCCGATCCGACCCGCGCCATCCCGAAGCAGGGCGAGCTGGGGCGCGGCTGGTTCATCGCGCTCGGCGTGCTGCTGGTTCTGACCGGGGCTGGGGCGCTCGTATTCCCGCTTGCGGTGGCGCTGTCGGTCAATCTGCTGGTCGGGATCACGCTGCTGATCGGCGGGGTGCTGACGCTTGCCCATGCGTTCCGCGCGAAGGGGTGGAAGGGTCGCGCGCTGACGGCGCTGCTGGGCCTGCTCTATGTCGCGGGCGGCCTGTTCTTCCTCGCTGACCCGCTTGCCGGAATGTTCACCCTCGCGATCATGCTCGGCGCCTTCTTCGCCGCCGACGGGGTCGCGCGGCTGATGCTCGCCCTCCGCCTGAGGCCCGAAGGGGCGTGGTGGCTGTTCCTCGCCTCCGGCCTGCTGTCGCTGCTGATCGGGGTGATGCTGTTCTTCGGCATGGCAACGGGGCTGTCGATCGCCTTTCTTGGCATCCTCGTGGGCGTGAACCTGATCTTCGCGGGCGTGTCCTATGTCTGCTGCAGGGGCGTCGACGGCGACCGCGAGACCGCGGCAGCCTAGATCAGCGCCAGCTTTTCGAGCTTCGCCGCAAGCTTGCCGGGCAGGGTGTCGCCGATGTCCTCGCCCTCGGCGAGGTCGCGCGGCGGTTCGCCCTTGAGATAGCGCCAGCCCTGGTGCGCGCGTTTCGGGCGAGGGTGGACGCGGATCAGCTTGGGTTCGAGGTCGATGTTCCAGCGCCCGTCGCTCGTTTCCGAAAAGCCCAGGATGCGCGAACGCGCGACGAGCTGGTGGTTGAGGATCCAGTAGAGCGAGCCGCCCACCAGTTCATCGGCCCGCTTGGGGCGATAGCGGGTGGTGAGCGCGATCCGTTTGCGGCCCTCGTACCAGCCTGCAAGGTCGGCATAGCTCTTCGCCCCGAAAGCGATCTTGGTCATGTGAAGCGGCATGAACGCCAATGTGGCGACCGCTCGGGCGCGGTCAAGCGATCGACAGGCCGCCGTCCACGATGAAGGGCGCGCCGGTGGCGAAGCGGCTTTCATCGCTGGCGAGATAGACGATCAAGTGCGCAATGTCCTCGGGCTCGCCCATGTGGCCGACCGGCTGGGCGATGCTGAAGGCTTCGCGCGTGGCATCGGGATCGGGTGTCCCGGCGATGACGCTTTCGACATTGGGGGTGAGGATCGTCCCCGGCTGGACCGAGTTCACGCGGATGCCGTTCTGCTCGCGCGCGCACCACAGCGCGATCGACTTGGTCAGCATCGGCACGGCGGCCTTGGCGCTGTTGTATGCGACGAGGTCCGCGCTCGGCTTGTTCCCGGCGGCGCTCGAGAAATTGACGATCGACCCGCCGCCCGATTTCGCCATCAGCGGGATCGCTGCCTTGCAGCCCATGAAGATCGAATCGACATCGACGGTGTAGCAGCGGCGGAAATCCTCCACGCCGATGTCCATGATCGAGCCGAAGACGGTGATCGCGGCGTTGTTCACCAGCACGTCGAGCCGGCCGTGGTCGCGTTCGACTTCGTCGATGACTTCGAGCCAGCGGTCCCAGTCGGTCACGTCCTGCTGGATGAAACCGCAGCCGAGATCCTGCGCCGTCGCGCGGCCCGCGGCCTCGTCGATGTCGGTGATGACGACACTCGCGCCCTCGGCCACCAGCGCCTTCGCCGCGGCCTTGCCAAGCCCCATCGCGCCGCCGGTCAGCAGCACCACCTTGCCAGAAACCCGTCCCATTCCCTCACTCCCTCTCCTGATGGAGCGAAGGAGCTAGAGCGAGGCGAGCCCGCTTGCCACTGCCAAACCTAGGAAGGCGAAGAAGCCCATCGAATCGGTAATCATCGTGACGAACACGCTGGAGGCGACCGCCGGGTCCTGCCCCAGCCGCTCGAAGATCACCGGAACCAGCACGCCCGCAAGCCCCGCGACTGCGATGTTGATGACCATGGCCGCCGCGATCACCGCGCCCATCATGGGCGAGAAAAGAAGTCCCGCCGCGATCCCGATCAGCACCGCGACCGTCGCCCCGTTGAGCAGCGCGACGCGCATCTCGCGCCACAATATCCGCCGCGTGTTCGACCTCGTCAGCTGGTTCGTCGCGATCGCGCGGACCGAGACCGCCATCGTCTGCGTGCCCGCATTGCCGCCGATGCTGGCAACGATCGGCATCAGCACGGCGAGCGCGACCAGCTGCTCGATGGCCGCGCCGAACAGGGCGATGATCGCGCTCGCGACCACCGCCGTGCCGAGATTGGCGACCAGCCAGCGCACGCGGCTCGAATAGGCTTCGCGGATCGGCTCGTTGATGTCGCCGTCGCCCGCGCCCGACATCAGCAGGGCGTCCTCGCCCGCTTCCTCGGAGATGATGTGCACGACGTCGTCGACCGTCATCTGGCCTACCAGCCGCCCGCTCTCGTCCACCACGGCGGCGGAGATCAGCGCGTATTTCTGGAACATCAGCGCGACCTCCTCCTGGTCCATCGTGACCGGGATAAGCGTCTGGTCGCGCTTCATGATGTCGGTGAGCTTGACCCAGCGCGGCGCTGTGAGAATCCAGTTGAGCGCGCACGAGCCCACCGGGTGATGCGCCGCGTCGATCACGAAGACCTCGTGGAAGTCGTGCGTGAAATCGCCGTTCTCGCGCAGGTAGTCGATGAGGTCGCCGACCGTCAGGTGCTCCGGAACCGCCATCACGTGGCGGTTCATCAGGCGCCCGGCGGTCTCTTCGGGATAGGACAGCGCCGAATTGACCACCACCTGCGTTTCGGGCTGCAGGTTGGCGATGATCGCGCGCTGATCCTCCTCGTCGAGGTCTTCGAGCAGCTGCACCGCGTCGTCGGTTTCGAGCTGCTGCGCGATCAGCGCCACCGCCTGCGCGGGCAGGGCGGTCATCATCTCGCCGCGCACGAAATCGTTGAGTTCGGCGATGACCTCGACCGTCATCAGGTCGGTGATCGCGCTCGCCAGCTCCTCGCGCTCGCTACGGTCGAGCAGTTCGAGAAGGTCCGCGATGTCCGCCGGGTGGAGCGGCTCGACGAGGTCGTAGACCGCGCCCTTGTCGCCTTCCTCCAGCGCCTCGCGCACCGCGCCGACATATTCGGGCTTGAGCCGGTTTTCCTCGTCGTGGCGCTCGTCGTCGATGCGGTCGTCGGGACGCACGTCGTCCTCGAGCGCATCGGCCAGCAGCACGGCGTCCCTTTCGGACGTGTTGTCGGAGGGGTCGACCATGCGCCCCGGTCTAGGGACAGGGCTTGGAAAAGCAAGGTGCTGCGGGGTGACAGGCGCGTCATGGCCGCTATACCTGCGCGCCGATTTCAAACGGGAGATTCACGCATGGCCAATGAGACCCTCACCCTCACGCTCGACACCGGCAACGGGGAGGGCGGCGATGTCGTGATCAAGCTGCGCCCCGACCTCGCGCCGGGTCATGTCGAGCGGATTACCGAGCTTGCCAAGGAGGGCTTCTACGACGGCGTCGTCTTCCACCGCGTGATCCCAGGCTTCATGGCGCAGGGCGGCGATCCGACCGGGACCGGCACGGGCGGCAGCGACCGGCCCGACCTCAAGGCCGAATTCAGCGACGAGCCGCACGTGCGCGGCGTGTGCTCGATGGCCCGCACGCCTAACCCGGACAGCGCGAATTCGCAGTTCTTCATCGTCTTCGACGACGCGACCTTCCTCGACAAGCAGTACACCGTCTGGGGCCAGGTCGAGAGCGGCATGGAACACGTCGACGCCCTGCCCAAGGGCGAGCCGCCGGCGAACCCGGGCAAGATCGTCAAGGCGAGCGTTTCCTGACGACACCGCAGGTTCACGCGGAAGCAGGGGGCTTCGATGGTCTGCGATTTGTTGAACGCGCAGCCCATTGGCGCTAAGGGCGCGCGCTCATGAAACGGCAAACGCCCCCCCAGACCTACCGGGTCAAGAGCTTCGGCTGCCAGATGAACGTCTATGACGGCGAGCGCATGGGCGAGTTGCTCAGCGCGCGCGGCATCCGGCCTGCGGCGGAAGGCGAGGAGGCGGATCTCGTCGTCCTCAATACCTGCCACATTCGCGAGAAGGCCGCCGAGAAGGTCTATTCGGACATCGGCCGGCTGAAGAAGGAAGACGGCTCCAAGCCCCTGATCGCGGTCGCCGGCTGCGTCGCGCAGGCGGAGGGAGAGGAGATCATGGCGCGCGCTCCGGCGGTCTCCATGGTGGTCGGCCCGCAGGCCTATCATCGCCTGCCCGAAATGCTCGACCGCGCGGTGAAGGGCGAGCGCGCGACCGACACCGATATGCCCGCCATCGCCAAGTTCGATGCGCTGCCGCAGCGTAAAAAGCGCGCGCCCAATGCCTTCCTCACCGTGCAGGAGGGCTGCGACAAGTTCTGCACCTATTGCGTCGTGCCCTATACCCGCGGCGCGGAAATCTCGCGTCCCTTCAGCGACCTCGGTGAGGAAGCTCGTAGGCTGGTCGAGGCAGGCGCGAAGGAGATCACGCTGCTCGGCCAGAACGTCAACGCCTGGTCCGGCGAGGACGACAAGGGCCGCGCGGTGGGGCTTTCCGGGCTCATCTGCGCGCTCGCCGAAATCGACGGGCTGGAACGCATCCGCTACACCACATCGCACCCCAACGACATGGAAGACGACCTCATCGCAGCCCACGGCGAGGTCGACAAGCTAATGCCCTACCTCCACCTGCCCGTGCAGGCGGGGAGCGATAGGGTGCTGAAAGCCATGAACCGCCAGCACACGGCTGAAAGCTACCTCAAGCTCCTCGAGCGCTTCCGCGCGGCGCGCCCCGACATCGCGCTGTCGGGCGATTTCATCGTCGGCTTTCCCGGCGAGAGCGAGGCTGAATTCGAGGAAACGCTCAGCCTCGTGGACGAGGTCCGCTACGCCCACGCCTTCAGCTTCAAGTATTCCCCGCGCCCCGGCACGCCCGCCGCGACGATGGAGAACCAGCTTCCGCGCGAAGTCATGGACGAGCGGCTCCAGCGCCTACAGGCCCGGCTCAATCGCGACCAGCTCGCTTTCAATGAAGCGAGCGTGGGCCAGACCTGCACCGTCCTCGTCGAGCGCAAGGGCAAGCATCCCGGCCAATGGCTCGGCAAGTCGCCGTGGCTGCAGAGCGTATGGTTCGAAGGTGATGCCGCAATCGGCGACATCGTTACCGTCGAACTCGCAGAGGCAGGGCCGAATTCGATGCGCGGGCTCCTGATGGAAAACGCGCTCGCCTGACGTGGCTTCGCCGGTTACGAAACCGCGACGGCCGCGTGTCGCGCGGATGACTTTCCACCGCCGCGCGACGGTCCCCCGCTTGCCATTGCCCTCACGCGCCTTACCTTGACGGTCCAAGCCGCGAGTCCAACCGCGAAGGAGCCTATGGGCCGACGACCATCCCGCGCAGCCGATCCGGCGATTTCGCCCGATCCTCCCCGCAATGCCGTCCCCCGGCGCGCGCAGGCGGAGCTCTCCTTCGAGAACCAGTCGCTGCTCGGCCCCCTGTTCGGACAGTTTGACGCCAATCTCGTCCAGGTCGAAAACCGCCTCGGCGTGTTCATCCACGCGCGCGGCGACAAGGTCATGATCGAGGGGCCGGAGGATAATGTCGCGCGCGCCCGCGACACGCTGCAGACCATGTATGACCGCCTCGCCATGGGGCAGGACCTCGATGCCGGCGCGATCGAATCGCTCATCGCCATGTCGAACGAGCCGACGCTGGAAGGCATCATCTCGGGCGAGACGAACGAGCCGCCGATCATGATCCGCACCCGTCGCAAGACGATCGTGCCGCGCTCGGCCACCCAGATCGCCTACATGCGAAGCCTGCAGCGCGACGACATCATCTTCGCATTGGGCCCGGCGGGGACGGGCAAGACCTATCTCGCGGTCGCGCAGGCTGTGAGCCAGCTGATGACCGGCAGCGTCCAGCGCCTGATCCTCTCGCGCCCGGCGGTCGAGGCGGGGGAGAAGATCGGCTTCCTTCCCGGCGACATGAAGGACAAGGTCGATCCCTACCTGCGCCCGCTCTACGACGCGCTCTACGACTGTATGCCGCCCGAACAGGTCGAACGCCGGATCATGAGCGGCGAGATCGAGATCGCGCCCATCGCCTTCATGCGCGGGCGCACGCTGGCCGATGCCTTCGTGATCCTCGACGAGGCGCAGAACACCACGCGCGAACAGATGAAGATGTTCCTCACCCGCTTCGGGATGAACAGCCGCATGGTGATCTGCGGCGACCCGCGCCAGGTCGACATTCCCGGCGGCCCGAACATGAGCGGGCTGAACGACGCGGTTGGGCGGCTCGAAGGGGTCGAAGGCTTCGGCACGATCCGCTTCACCGCCGCCGACGTGGTGCGCCACCCGATCGTGGGCCGCATCGTCGAGGCGTATGAGGGCGAGGGCGCCTGAGCGAGGGCGCGCCTTCGCGGGGCGTTTCGCGCCTTAAGCGGACAAAGGTGACACCCTGTCAACTTTCCAACTTGTCTAATAATTCCACTATAACAACTGTTTATCGCCCGTTCCACCTACCGGACGGACAGGGGAAGCGGAGCCTTTTCAGCGCGAAGGCCCGCGCGCGGCGTGGTCGACTATGCGAAGGAGCGGTGCGAAGACTAGCGGGCGCGGCGGAGGTAGGAAACGGTGGCGGGTTTTCGAGGGCAGAGAGCCGAAAGCCGACTTTCCGCTAACCACCCCAAAGCGGTCACTGGAAAAGTCGCCGGACGTATCCTCGCAATCGCAACCTATCGCTTTCGCATCCAAAACGATCCGCCAGCATATGGGCCGCGGCGCGTATAATCCGGCATGGCTTGATAAAGTTCGTCGTGTCTTTCCTGAGTTGCATAATAGGTCGGGAAAAGCACCTCGAAAGCATCCGAAAGCACCCACGGGGCCAATCCGCAAGCTTCGTTCCAGTTGCGATCTTTCCATTTGGGGGGATACGCGAAAGGGAGAAAAATGTCGTGGACGTGTACGATGACACCGGACTTGAGTTCGGGAAACATAATGTTGAACTCTATGTCACAATCTGTGCCGGGCTGGAGAATGTGACTGCTGTCGATGAAGAGAATATCATTCGCCTCAAGAGAGAGAACAATGTCCACATCATCCTTGGTCAAAACCCGTCTATGCAGTTTAACAGGCAGCTCAGCAATATCGAGGCGCGGAGCAGGGTCGATACATTCGATTTGACCGGTTCCATTGTCCGTAACTGCGCGATTCAAGATGTGAGTTGAACGTCCGGACCCGATCTCGACTATGCGCTGAGGCTTGCTCCAACGCACCATCGCATAGTCAATCAAGGCATCGAGAGTGTCGAGATGTCCTGTTCTATCGCGAAATAACGGATCGGTTCGAACCGGCTCAGAGTCCAGCATCGCCAAAATCGGATCAAGATCAGCCTGCGCACACTTCTTCGCAAAAGCAGGGTAGAACTCCAAGCGCTCCACCGTGTTTGCGAAATCGTACTGGATGAAGAAGCCAGCTTGCTTGCCGAGAGCTGTCTTTAATAAAGCGCGAACGCGCGACATCCTGGCCCGCCACTCACTCATGATTACCCCCTTCTGTGCTGTACAACACGAGCCCAACGGCACCTGCTCGTAACTAGCGCAGCCGGTTCTTTGGGGTCCCAGCTATCAAAGCCCTGGACGATCATGTCAATCGGTCGTGTCTGCTGACCACCCACATCCCGACACCGGCACAAGGAGCGGTCTCGCTTAACAGCGGACGTTCCAACACCGGCCGATCCACGCTAGGGCCGGGCGCGATGGAGCTCGATATCGATGTCGAAGACTGGCCCGTGGGGCAATGGGACGATCTTGCCGGGCGCGCGGCGCTGGCGGTGGGTGAAGTCGCGCCCGAGCTTGCGAATGCGCGCCTTGCGGTGAGCGTGCTGTTCACCTCCGACGAGGAGGTCCACGAACTCAACCGCGAATGGCGCGGGCGGGACAAGCCGACCAATGTGCTGTCCTTTCCCATGCTGGAGCGCGCCGATCTGCTCGCTCTGCGACCCGAAGGGCCGCCGGTCCTGCTCGGCGACATCGCGCTCGCTTTCGGCGTCTGCACGCGCGAGGCGGAGGCCAAGGGCATCGCGCTCGAGGCCCATGCGGCGCACCTCATCGTCCACGGCCTCCTGCACCTCGCGGGCCACGATCACGTCGAAACCGACGCGCAGGCCGAGGCTATGGAGCGATTGGAGATTGCGGCCCTTGCAAAACTTGGGCTCGCGGACCCATATGGGGACCGCGACACGACAGGAGTCTAGAGCCAGGGCCATGCCCGATTCCCCATCCCCCTCCGGAGACGCGGAGAGTAGCGGCGGATTGTGGTCCAGTCTGGGACCGGCAATCCGCAAGGCGCTGAAACTCGGCGAAGGCGACCGCAGCCTTCGCGCCCAGCTCGAAGAGGCGATCGACGAGCACGAGGACGAAAACGAGGACGAGGAGCATCACGAAAGCTCCGCGGCCGGCAACGGCGACCTGTCGCCGGTCGAGCGGCAGATGCTGCGCAACCTCCTCCATTTCTCCGACAACGACGCCGACGACGTCGCCGTCCCGCGCGGCGAGATCGTCGCGGTCGAGGCCGGGATCAGCTGGGACGAGCTGGTCGAGACCTTCTCCGAGCATGGCCATTCGCGGATGCCGGTCTATCGCGGCACGCTCGACGACGTGATCGGGATGATCCACATCAAGGACGTGTTCGGATACCTCGCGAACGGGAAGACCCCGCCACGCGACTGGACCGTGCTGATGCGCCAGCCGCTTTATGTCCCTCAGGCGAGGGGGGCATTGGACGTGCTTGCCGACATGCGCGCGCGCCGGGTCCACCTTGCCATCGTGCTCGACGAATTTTCCGGCACCGACGGGATCATCACGATCGAGGACCTCGTCGAGGAAATCGTCGGCGAGATTGAGGACGAGCACGACGAAACGCCCGAAGCGCTGATCGTGCCGATTGGCGACGGGATGTGGGATTGCGACGCGCGCGCCGAGCTCGACGATATTGCGCAGCACGTCGACCCGCGCCTTGCCGAGGTCGAGGAATCGGTCGACACCCTGGGCGGGCTCGCCTTCGTGCTGGGCGAGGCGGTTCCCCCGGTCGGCGCGGTGCTGGAACATTCCAGCGGATGGCGCATTGAAGTGACCGAAGGCGACGACACTCATGTGAAGCGCCTCAGGCTCCATGCGCCCCATACACGCCCGACCGAGCCTCTCCCGGATGCGGACGAGATGCAATAATCGCACGGACGGGGAAAAAAAATCGCCTGCCCTTCGATTTTTTGCATCCATTTCCCTCGACAAGCGTAACTCCTCGCATCAAGGAGTTCGTTCATGCCGTCACGTCGTCTGCCTCCCCTTCGTGCGCTCGAAGCCTTCATGCGCACCGTCCGTCTCGGTTCCGCGCGCGCCGCGGCCGAGGAAATCGGCCTCAGCCCCTCCGCGCTTTCGCGCCGGATCACCAATCTTGAGGAATTCGTCGGGAAGAAGCTGTTCACCCGTGCGCGCCAGTCGATGCAGCTGACCGATGAAGGCCAGGCTTTCTACGAGGCGGTGAACCCTCACCTGGAAGCGCTCGCGCGGGCGGTGGAGAGCCAGTCGGACAATGTCTCGCTGCTGCGCCTGCGATTGGGTGTCCTCCCGATGTTCGGCAGCCAGCGCCTGTTCCCGCGGCTCGGCGAGCTTCGCAAGCGCCACCCGCTGCTGCATATCGACATCGACACGGCGCCGCATCTTGAAGACCGGGTGGGCGACACGCTCGATGCGGCGATCATCCTGTCGCGCGGGCCCGCGAGCGGGCTGCACGCGGTGCGGCTCGACCACAATCTCGTCCATGCGATCTGTTCGCGCGACGTGGCCGAGGCGATCGGCGAGGAGATCACGGCAGAGGCGCTCGCGCGGCAGACCTTCCTCATCCACAACGAACTGCCCGAAAGCTTCGTTGCGTGGAAGAAGGCGAACAATCTCGACGACATGGACCCGGCCGCGATCGACCATTACGATTCGGGCCAGCTGATGCTCGAAGCCGCCGCGCAGGGGCTGGGCATCGCGATCATGCACGACGACCACCTGCGCCGCGCGGCGGACAACCGGCTCACCAACCTGCCGGGGGCTGAGGTGCAGAGCCCCTATTCCTACTGGTTCGTGTGCAAGCCCACCGCGCTCGAAATGCGCCCGGTGCGGCTGTTCCACGACTGGCTGGTGCGCGCCGGTCTCTAGCGCCTCCTGTCCGGTCCCTATTGAAGCGTTTCGGGCGTACGCTCGCCCGCCTTGCGCCCCTGGTAGCGCACCGGCGGCACGTCGTGGGCGAAGTCGCGCAGCGGCTTGCCGAGCGATTCCTCGAGCGCCTCCTCGATCCGACGACGCGCTTCGAGGCTGATCGCCTTGCGCCCGCGGAAATCTTCGGGGCTGAAGGGTTCGAGGAAATGGATTCGCAGGGGGAAGGTGCCCTTGCGCGCGAGCACCCGCTTGGCGTTGTTGAGCCCGCCTTCCTCGCCGATCCAGCCGATCCATTCGGCGACCGACCCGTAATCGAGCAGCACCGGCTGGACCAGCACGCCCGGCGGCGGCGGTTCGAGCACGGACAGCATACTCGTCTTGAAGGGAAGCAGCGATTGCCCGTCGGTCGTCGTGCCTTCGGGGAAGACCGTGACCGACCAGTTGTCGGCGAGCGCTTCCTTCAGGGCGTTGATCTGTTCGGCGACGCCCATGCGGTGCTCGCGCTTCACGAAGACGGTGCGGTTTAGCGAGGCGAGCCAGCCGACCAGCGGCGCCTGCGCGAGTTCGGCCTTGGCGACGAAGGCCGTCCCGCAGGCGCCCGCGAGGCTCAGGATGTCGATCCACGAGACGTGGTTGGCGACATAGAAGACGTCGCGTTTGAGATGCGTGCCCTCGGTCGTCACCTTCGCCCCGGAAACCCGGGCGGCGTAGCGCAGGAACAGCATGGGGAAGGGCGAGCCGTAGGCGAAGATGCGGAAAATGTAGTGGAGCGGCACGAACACGCAGATCAGCACCAGCAGCGCGAGCGAGCGCCCCGCGATCCGAACCCAGCCCATCGGCGAGATCGGCGTGACTTCGCCGCGCGCGGCGGCCTGGCGCAGTTCCCACTGGGCGGCATCGCCGGGCGCGCCGGCATAGCCTTCGAAGACGCCGTCGGTCATGCTCCGACGATCATGTTTCGTCGCGCGAAAGGCGCACGCCGTAGAGTTCCATCCGATGATCGACCAAGCGGTAGCCGAGCTTCTCGGCGATCTGGCGCTGAAGCGATTCGACTTCCGGGTCGACGAACTCGACGACCTTGCCCGTCTCGACGTCGATCAGATGGTCGTGGTGCGCTTCGGGCACAGGTTCGTAGCGCGAGCGCCCATCGCCGAAATCGTGGCGGTCGAGGATGCCCGCTTCCTCGAACAGGCGCACGGTGCGGTAGACGGTTGCGATCGAGATCTTGGGATCGATCGCACTCGCGCGGCTATGGAGCAGTTCCACGTCGGGATGGTCGTCGCTTTCCGACAGCACCTTGGCGATGACGCGGCGCTGTTCGGTGATGCGCAGCCCTTTTTCCGCGCACAATTGTTCAAGGTCGATTCTCTGGCTCAAGCGTAACTCCCTCGCCAAGGGGCAGGCCGTGCCCGCGAGAGGCCCGTGCCCGAAGGTCTTGTCCCGATAACCTTACCGGGACCGCCCTGCTTCCTCAAGCTGCGACCCGGCAAAAGGAGCAAAAGGGGCAAGAGGGACAAAAGGGGCGGAAGGCGGTGCGGTGCGACCCGAAGGATGGGCCCGCCGCCCCCGATGCCGTTCGGTCAGCTCGTCTTCTTCTTGGCCCGGCCCGATCCCGGCTTGCGCCCGAGGCCGATCTTCTTGGCGAGATCGCGGCGGGTTTCGGCGTAGTTCGGCGCGACCATCGGATAATCCGAAGGCAGGTTCCAGCGCTTGCGATATTCCTCGGGCGTCATGTTGTAATTGGTGCGCAGGTAACGCTTGAGCATTTTCAGCTTCTTGCCGTCCTCGAGGCAGACGATGTAGTCCGGCTTGACCGAGGCGCGGATCGAGACCGCCGGTTCGGGCGGTTCCGCCTGCGTTTCCTGCTCTTCGCCGAGCTGCGAGAGCGCGCCGTAAACGCTCGTGATGAGCGAAGGCACGTCGCCCACTGCGACATCATTGTTGCTGACATGAGCGGCGACAATATCGCTCGTCAGCGTGATGAGTGTTTCCTTCATGTCGTTTTCCAGATCCTGCATGAGTTCCTCTGATTTTTAGTGGGGTTTTCCCATTGTCGGCTTGCTGCCGATTGGCGCGCAATGAAGCAGACTTTCAAGCAATGCAAGCACGCAGGCTGCTTATTGTGAAAAAGGAGAGGGGAAAAACGACTAGATGGATCGGCCGAAAGTAATGGCATCGACCCGGCTGCCATTGGCAAGGCGGTAATAGTTTGGCCGCTCGCCGATCGGTTCGAATCCGACCTTGCGATAGAGATTGATCGCCGGGTTGCCGCGCCGCATTTCGAGGAAGATGCGCTTCGCCCCGCGCGCGCGGGCGGCATCGAACAGGCGGTCGATCAGCATCTGCCCGAGCCCGCGCCGGCGGCACGAGGGCACGACCCCGATCAGCAGCAGTTCCTCCTCGTCCGCCGCGTGGCGGGTGAGGACGAAACCGGCCGGCGCTGCGGCATCGTCCTGCGCGCTCCATTCGCCGTGCCCGGTGCGGTCGCTCGAGGCGATCACCGCGCCGGCAGCGTCGAGAACGAGCGCGTGGGTGCTCGGCAGGACCAGCGCGTCGGCGACCTGGCGGCGGTTCCACGCTTCGCCGAAGGCCGGATCGAAGGCGGCTTCCATCACCTCCATGATCTGGTCGACGAGCCGGTCGCGCGGGTTCATCTTCGCTCACCCCCGGCTGCTTGCGGGAATTGCGGGGTGGCATCGGGCGCACGCCCGTAGATCGCGCCGACTTCGCGCGTCAGCAGGGCGGGCGGCAGTGCATGGAACGCGCTCGCATCGGGCAGCAGGTCGAGCGCTACATGGTCCTTCTCGCCGCGCGCATGGGCAAGGTCGCGCGCGCGGCTCCCGGCAAGGACGCGGTGCGCCTCCCGGCGGGCGGCGGCTTCGGGGACGAGCGAGGCGAGGGGGCCCTCGGCTTCGCCATCGGGTCCGAAATCGGCGACGAACCATTCGCCGTGCCCGCCCGTCATGCACACCGTCACCGGCTCTGCGGGATGTTCGCTGCGCGCCATCGCGGCGACAAGGGCGAGCGTGGGGTAGCCCAGCACTTCGGCGCCCCATGCAAGGCCGAGCGCGCGGGCGGCGGCGATGCCGATGCGCACACCGGTGAAACTGCCCGGCCCGCGCGAGACGCAGATGCGACCCGCGCGCCCGCGGTCGGGCAGGTCGGCGATCATCGGAACCAGCCGTTCGGCATGGCCGCGCCCGAGCACGGCGTGTTCATGCGCGAGGAGCGCATCGCCCTCGAACAGGGCGACCGAGCAGGCCTCGCTCGCGGTCTCTATGACGAGAGTGTGGTGGACGGGGGTGCGTGGGCGCGCCGACATGGCCCAGCCGATGCCCCAAGCCGCGCGCCTTCGCAAGATGCCAGCGCGCGGCGGCGGCGCGCGTCAGGCGATCCGGTTGAACGTCTCGAAATCGGGGCGCGGGGAGCGCTCGAAGATCGTCCCCGGGTCGCCATAGCCGATCGAGCAGACCCAGTCGGCCCGCACGCGCGGCTGGTCGGCGAAGTAATGCTTCGTCAGCGCGTCGAGATCGACTCCCGACATCGGCCCGCAATCGAGCCCGAGGCTGCGCGCGGCGATGATCAGATAGGCGCCCTGGAGCGCCGAATTGCGCCTTGCATGGAGGATGCGCGCGTCCTCGTCGCCCTCGAACCAGCTTTTCGCGTCGGCATGGGGGAAGAGCCAGGGGAGCTGCTCGTGAAAGTCGATGTCGAACCCGATCACCGCGGTCACCGGCGCGGCCCTGATCTTGTCCTTGTTGCCCTCGGCGGCGAATTCGCAAAGCTTCGCCTTTTCCGCCTCGGAACGGACCCAGACGATCCGCATCGGCTGCATATTGGCCGAGGTCGGCCCCATCTTGGCAAGGTCGTAGATTTGGCGCAGCTGCTCTTCGGTCACCGGCTTGTCGAGCCAGCCGTTATAGGTGCGCGCTTCGTTGAATATCTGGTCGAGCGCCTCGTCCGAAAGGACGTGCCCGTGGAACTGCTTGGTCATGTGAAGCCCCGGAAGATTGATGAAAGCGAAAGTCAGGCGGCTCGCACTTCAACGACTTCGGGGACGTAATGTTTCAGCAGGCTTTCGATTCCCTGCTTGAGCGTCGCCGTGCTCGACGGGCAGCCCGAGCACGCGCCCTGCAGGGTTAGGTAGACCACCCCGTCCTTGAACCCGCGATAGGCGATGTCGCCCCCGTCGCCGGCCACCGCCGGGCGCACGCGGGTTTCGAGCAGTTCGTTGATCGCCGCGACCGTTTCGGCATCGGCTTCGTCTTCCTCGACGACCGGCGTGTCCTCGGGCGGGACTGCGATGCCATCGGCGCTGCCGCCCTTGAACAGCGGGGCTTCGGAGACGAAGTGATCGAGCAGGATCGCGACCACCTGCGGCTTCAGCGCGCTCCAGTCCACTCCGGGCGCGGCGGTGACGGTGATGAAGTTCCAGCCGTAGAAGACGTTGACCACCTCGCCCGTGTCGAACAGCGCCTCTGCCAGCGGGCTCGCCGCGGCGGCTTCTGGCGAGGCGAATTCGCGCGTGCCGGTCGGCATGACGGGGCGGCCCGGCAGGAACTTGAGGCTCGACGGGTTCGGGGTGGTTTCGGTCTCGATGAACATGGCGGGTGATATAGTATCGCGCGGCCCCGCTGCCAAGCGCGCGATTGCGGAACGCGCAATTCAAGGGGCGCATTCACTGGTCCTTCAGCCCCCATACCCCTATAGCGGGCTGCATGAACGCTTTCCTTCGGGCCCTCGCCCCGCTCAGCCTCCTCGCCGCCCCCTTCGCGCTCGCAGCGCCCCTGTTCGCGCAGGACGCGCCGCCTGCCGTGGCTCCCGCCTCCGAGGAAATCGCGATCCCCGCGCCGCAGGCGCTGCAGGGCGAAGGCGAAGTGCCCTGGCTCTACGAGGGCAGCAATGTGCCCGTCGACCGCGAATGGCTGTTCGGGGAGATGGACAATGGCCTTCGCTATGCCGTGCGCCGAAACGGCGTGCCGCCGGGTCAGGTGTCGATCCGGGTGCGGGTGGATGCGGGCTCGCTCCACGAACGCGACGACGAACAGGGTTTTGCCCACCTGCTCGAACACCTCCTCTTCCGCGAGAGCAAGTATCTCGGCCAGGCCGAGGCGATCGCCGCGTGGCAGCGTCTGGGCGCGACATTCGGCAGCGATGCCAATGCCGAAACCAGCCCGACTCACACCGCCTACCGGCTCGACATCCCGAATATCGACCGGGCCAAGCTGGTCGAAAGCTTCAAGCTGCTCTCCGGCATGATTCGCGAACCGGTATTGTCGGAGGAGAACGTCGCCGCCGAACGCCCCATCGTGCTCGCCGAAAAGCGCGAGCGGGGCGGGGCGAGCCAGCGGGTCGCGGATCTCACCCGGCGCACTTTCTTTGCCGGACAGCGGCTCGCCACGCGCAACCCGATCGGCACGGTCGCGACGCTCGAAGCGGCGGATGCCGAGGGCGTGCAGGGCTTCTACGACCGCTGGTATCGCCCGGAGAACACCGTCATCGTCGTCGCGGGCGATGCCGAGCCGGAAGTGCTTGCCGGGCTGGTCGAAGAATGGTTCGGCGACTGGGAAGGCACGGGCGAGCCCGGCGTGCCCCCCGATTTCGGCGACCCGCTGCCGCCCGAAGGCGCCGAGGTCAGCCCCGTGCTCGGCGCGCCGATCGGCCAGCTCGGCATCGCGACCGAGCCCGACCTGCCGCGCAACCTCACCTATGCGATCATGCGACCGTGGCGGAAGGTCGACGACACGATCGTCTATAACGAGGGCCTGCTGCTCGATGCGATCGCGCAGGCGATCATCAACCGCCGGCTCGAAGCGCGCGCGCGGGCCGGGGGCAGTTTTCTTTATGCGGGCGTGCGGCAGGAGGACATCTCGCGCTCGACCGATGCCACCTTCGTCAGCTTCGCCCCGCTCACCGCCGACTGGCAGGCCGCGTTGGCCGAGGTCCGCGCGGTGATCGCCGATGCGCTCGCCAACCCGCCGACGCAGGAGGAGATCGACCGCGAGGCGGCCGAATTCGAAGTGGTCTTTGCCAACGAGGTCGAAACCCGCAGCGTCAAGGCGGGCAGCCTGCTCGCCGACAATCTCGTCAACGCGGTCGACATCCGCGAAACCGTCGCCGCGCCCGAAGTCGTGCTCGACGTGTTCCGCGGCATGAAGGACCGCCTCAATCCCGAGGAAGTGCTCGAGCGCACCCGCGCCCTGTTCGAAGGCAGCGTGGTCCGCTCGGTCTATGTCACCCCCGAACTGGGCGAGGCGGACGAGGGCCGGCTCAAACTCGCCCTGTCGCAGCCGGTCGAGGTCGATTCGGGCGCGCGCCTTGCCGCGCAGAGCATCGATTTCGACGATCTCCCCCCGGTCGGCGAGCCGGGCACGATCACGAACCGCGCGCCGCTCGGCGTGCTCGAGGTCGAGCAGGTCGAATTCGGCAACGGCGTGAAGGCGCTGCTGTGGTCGAACGATGCGGAACCGGGCCGGGTGACGGTGCGCGTACGCTTCGGCGCGGGCTACCGCGCCTTCGACGAGGCGAGCGCGGTCTATGCCCCGCTCGGCGAAGTCGCGCTGGTCGGCTCGGGCATCGGCGAATTGGGCCAGGAAGAGATCGACCGGCTCGCGACGGGTCGCAAGCTCGGCTTCGAATTCGCGATCGACGATGCGGTCTTCACCTTCACCGCGCAGACCCGTTCCGAAGACGTCGCCGACCAGCTTTACCTGTTCGCCGCCAAGCTCGGGATGCCGCGCTGGGACCCGGACCCGGTGAAACGCGCGAAGGCGGCGGCGGAGCTGGCCTACAACACCTTCGCCACCAGCCCCGGCGGCATTCTCGCGCGGGATCTCGAATATCTCCAGACCGACATGGACCCCCGCTTCGCGACGCCCGACCCGGGCGCGCTCGAAAGCGTCACGCCCGAAGGCTTCCGCGAAGTGTGGGAGCCGCTGCTGGCGCAAGGCCCGATCGAGGTGCTGGTGTTCGGCCAGTTCGACAAGGAAGCGATCGTCGAGAAACTGCGCACGACATTCGGCGCGCTGCCCGAGCGCGAGCCGATCGCGCCGGAAGTCGCCGCGCGCGTGCCCGATTTTCCGGTCACGGGGGGCGAGCCGGTGGTGCGCTTTCACCGCGGCGACGACAACCAGGCCGCCGCGGTCGTGACCTGGCCGAGCGCGGGCGGCATGGCCCGCATCCGCGAGGCGCGCCAGCTCGAAATCCTGACGCAGGTCTTCAACAACCGCCTGATGGACGCGCTGCGCGAAAAGGCGGGGGCGAGCTATTCGCCGCAAGTCTTTTCCAAGTGGCCCGAGGACCTCGCAGGTGGCGGGCGGATCACCGCGCTCGCCCAGCTCGAGCCCGAATACGTGCCCTTCTTCTTCGCCGCGGCGGACAAGATCGCGAACGACCTCGCGGCCAATCCGCCGACTGCGGACGAGCTCGAACGCGTCACCGCGCCGCTCGCCGAGCGGATCAGGCGCGCCTCGACCGGCAACCAGTTCTGGCTCTACAATCTCGAAGGCGCGACCACCGACCCGGCGCGGGTGAACCTGCTGCGTTCGCTGCTGGCCGACTATTCGCAGACCACCCCGCAGATCATGCTGCTCTTGGCCGACCGCTATTTCGTGAAGAAGACGCCGCTCAAGCTGGCGATCATCCCCGAAGGGCAGGAACTGGCCGAGACCCCGCCGCCGAGCGCGATTCCCGATGTCGCGCCCGCCCCGGCGGCGCAGCCCCCGCGGGCCGAGGTGATGGGCCGCTGAGGCCGGAAAGAAGGCCGCACGCGCGACATAATCTTGTCGCAAGCCCCCTTGCGGCTTTACACTTGCAACAAGGCCACGTAGGCGCGCGGCCCTTGGAAACGACATTGCGAACGAGTTGAACGTGGCGAAGGACTGGAAACCGGGCAGCTGGAAGGCCCACGAGGCGCGGCACCTGCCGCATTACGAGGACGCGGGCGAACTCGCCGCCGCCGAGGCGCAGCTGGGCACCTATCCGCCGCTCGTCTTCGCGGGCGAGGCGCGCGCGCTGAAAGCCGACCTCGCCGATGTCGCGAACGGCCACGGCTTCCTGCTGCAGGGTGGGGATTGCGCCGAAAGCTTCGCCGAGTTTCACCCGAACAATATCCGCGACACCTTCCGCGTGCTGCTCCAGATGGCGGTGGTGATGACTTTCGCGAGCAAGCGCCCGGTGGTGAAGGTCGGGCGCATGGCGGGCCAGTTCGCCAAGCCGCGTTCCTCGCCGACCGAGACCGTGGGCGACGTCACCCTGCCGAGCTATTTCGGCGACAACATCAACGGGATCGACTTCGACCCCGAACAGCGCCGCAACGACCCGAACCGGATGCTGCGTGCCTATTCGCAGGCGGCGGCGACATTGAACCTCCTGCGCGCCTTCGCGGGCGGGGGCTATGCGAACCTTCGGCAGGTCCACCAGTGGACGCTCGATTTCATGGGCCGCACGCCGTGGACCGAGAAATTCAGCCAAACCGCCGACCGGATCGGCGAGGCATTGGATTTCATGGAAGCCTGCGGGATCGATCCCGCGACCGTGCCGCAGCTTCAAGGCACCAGCTTCTACACCAGCCACGAGGGCCTGCTGCTGCCTTACGAGGAAGCGCTCACACGGCAGGATTCGCTCACCGGCGAATGGTATGCGACCAGCGCGCATATGCTGTGGATCGGCGACCGCACCCGCTTCCCCGGCAGCGCCCACATCGAATGGGCGCGCGGGATCGGCAATCCGCTTGGCATGAAATGCGGGCCGAGCCTTCAGCCCGACGACCTCTTGCGCCTGCTCGACACGCTCAACCCGGCGCGCGAGGCGGGGCGGATCACGCTCATCAGCCGCTTCGGCCATGACAAGGTCGAGGACGGGCTTGCCCCGCTCGTGCGCGCGGTCAAGCGCGAGGGGCACCCGGTCGTGTGGTCGTGCGACCCGATGCACGGCAACGTCGTCAAATCGGAAACCGGCTTCAAGACGCGCCCCTTCGACCGCATCCTGAAAGAAGTGAAGGGCTTCTTCGCCGTGCACCGCGAGGAAGGCACGCATCCGGGCGGCATCCATATCGAGATGACCGGACAGGACGTGACCGAATGCGTCGGCGGAGCGGTCGCGATCACCGAGGAACGGCTCGGCGACCGTTATCACACGCATTGCGACCCGCGCCTCAATGCCGAGCAGTCGCTCGAACTCGCCTTCCTCATCGCCGAAATGCTCAACGAGGCGGCGAATGAGCGGGGGCAGGGGGCGAAGGCCGATGCGGCCTAGGCGCTTGTCCCGGGGGGCGTATTCGCCGCTTGTCAGGCATGATTCGCGCAATCTCGCACGGGCCATGCAAGCCGATCCCGTCCTCCTGGCCGCCAGCCTCGCCATCGGCTGTGCCGCGCTCGCCGCGCTGCGGCCGGTGGTCAGCGCCCGCCGCGAGGCCCGCTCCGCTGCGCGTGAAGCCCGGCGACGCTCCGAGCGCGTCCATGCCGAAATCGAGGCGCTGCGCGAGGCGCGCAGGAAGGCCTGAACGGGGCCGCGCCGCGCTCTCGCTCCGGCTTGCGGCAGGCACGGTGCGTCTCGCCGCGCAATCGCCGGGCAACCCTTTCAATTCAGCCGCGTTTGCTTCATGTCGGCATTTCCAAGGGGCCGTTCCCGCGGCCCGGCCGATGCGAGGAGGTCACGAGTGACCCGATCCATGCCGATGGGCTCTGCGCCCGCCCAAGCCGACCCCGGTGCCGAACCGCTCGCTGCCCGCTTTGCCGCCACCCGTGCGCTGAGCGAAGCGCTGGTCGAGCCGCTGTCCGATGCCGATGCGACGATCCAGTCGATGGAGGATGCGAGCCCGGCCAAGTGGCACCTCGCGCACACGACGTGGTTCTGGGAGACTTTCCTGCTGCGCGACCACGTGCCGGGTCATGAGCGCCACGACGCGGACTGGCCGTTCCTGTTCAATTCCTATTACGAGGCCGAGGGCGAGCGGATCGCCCGGTTTTCGCGCGGGCTGCTGTCGCGCCCGACGCTGGAGGAAGTGCTCGACTGGCGCGCGGCGGTGAACGCGGCGATGGAGCCGCTGCTCGAAGACCCGGCCTGCGCGGACCTCGTCGCGCTCGGCATCGCGCATGAACAGCAACACATCGAATTGCTGCTCACCGACATCAAGCACGCACTGTGGCACAACCCGCTGGGTCCTGTGATGTGGGACGCAGCGCCCGAGCCGTCAGCGCCCGCGGGCGAGCCGGGCTGGCACGAACATCCCGGCGGCGTCGCGCTGATCGGGCATGACGGGGCAGGCTTCGCCTTCGACAACGAGGGCCCGCGCCACCGCGTACTGCTCGAACCCTTCGCGCTGGCCGACCGGCTGGTTACGAACCGCGAATGGGCCGAATTCATCGCCGACGGCGGCTATGACAATCCCGCGCTGTGGCTGTCGGACGGCTGGGCCTGGGTGAAGGAGGCGGGCGCACGCGCGCCGCTCTACTGGCGCGGGGAGGAGGCTTTCACCCATGCCGGGTGGAAGCGCCGCGACCCGAACGCGCCCGTCACGCACATCAATTATTTCGAAGCCGATGCCTTCGCCACCTGGGCGGGCGCGCGGCTTCCGACCGAGTTCGAATGGGAAGCGATCGCGCGCGGGCAGGACGGCTCGGAAAAGCGGCCCGCACATGACGCGAGCGCGGGCAACCAGCTCGACACCGCCGCCCCGCCGCTCCCGCGCGGGGGGACCGACCTGTTCGGAGACTGCTGGCAGTTCACCCGCTCGGCCTATCTGCCTTTTCCCCGCTTCAAGCCTGCCGAGGGCGCCGTGGGCGAATACAACGGCAAGTTCATGAGCGGGCAGTTCGTCCTGAAGGGCGCGAGCTGCGCCACGGTGCGCGGCCATTCGCGCGCGTCCTATCGCAATTTCTTCTACCCGCACCAGCAATGGCAATTCACCGGGCTCAGGCTCGCAAGGGATCTCTAGGATTATGACGACGAACAAGGGACTCGCACTGGTCGAGCGCGACGAAAGCGGGGTCGATCTCGCCTTTCGCGCCGACGTGCTCGAAGGGCTGCGCGGCGAGCCCAAGGCGATCCCCGCGCGCTGGCTTTACGACGATGCGGGCTCGCAATTGTTTGAGGACATCACCCAGGTTCCCGAATATTACCCGACCCGCGCCGAGACCGAGATCCTGAAGACCCGCAGCGAAGAGTTCGCCGCCATGATCGGACCGGGCCGGGCAGTGGTCGAATTCGGCTCGGGTTCCTCGGTCAAGACGCCGCTGCTGCTCTCGGCGATCGAGCCCGCTTCCTACGTTCCGCTCGACATCGCAGGCGATTTCCTGCGCGCGGCTGCTGCCGACCTTGCGGAGAAATTCCCCGGCCTTCCGGTCCATCCGGTCGAGGCGGATTTCATGCGCCGCGTCGAACTCCCCGCCGAAGTCGCCGACCAGCCCAAGCTCGGCTTCTTCCCCGGCTCGACCATCGGCAACATGGTCGCGCGCACCGCCGTGGACCTCTTGCGCTCGATGCGCGAGACGCTCGGGACCGGCGCACAGCTGCTGATCGGGATGGACCTCATCAAGGACGAGGAGGTGCTGGTCGCCGCCTATGACGATGCGGGCGGCGTGACGGCGGAATTCAACTACAACCTCGTGCGCCGCATCAACCGCGAGCTCGAAGGCGACATCCCGCTCGACAAGCTGCGCCACGAAGCGCGCTGGAACGACGACTATGCCCGGATCGAAATGCACCTCGTCGCGACCGAGGCCATCGCCTTCACGGTCAGCGGCGAGGCGTTCGGGATGGAAAAGGGCGAGACGATCCACACCGAGAACAGCCACAAGTTCAACCGTCGCACCTCCAATATGCTGCTCCTCGCGGGCGGCTGGGAGCCGGTCGCGCGCTGGCTCGACGGGGAGCAACGCTTCTCGATGATCCTCGCCGAGGCCCGGCCCCCGCGCTCCGCGCCCTGAGGCGGAAACCGCTCGGTGCCCGGTGCGTTCGGAGCGGGATGAACACGAACACACACGACATTCTCGTCATCGGAGCCGGCATGGCCGGCCTATCCTGCGCCAGCCGCCTCGCCGCCGAGGGCCGCGAAGTCGCGCTTATCGACAAGGGCCGCGGCCCCGGCGGGCGCATGGCCGCACGCCGCGCCGAGATCGACGGCGAGAAGGTGCGCTTCGACCACGGCGCGCAATATTTCACCGCCCGCGACCCCGCCTTCCGCGAGGCGGTCGCCGCGTGGGAGGAGGCAGGCGCGGTCGCGCGCTGGCCGGAAGCCGGAGAGGACGCTTTCGTCGGCACGCCTGGCATGAACGGACCCGTAAAGGCGATGGCTCAGGCTGTGCTCGTGCGCTGGTCGGTCCGCGCCGAGCGCGTCAAGCACGAGGACGGCCTCTGGCGGGTCGAGACGGACGGCGAATCCCTGACCGCACGCACGCTGCTGGTGGCGATCCCCGCCGAACAGGCCGCCGCGCTGCTAGGCGACGCTGCGCCGGACCTCGCGGCGCTGGCGGGCGAGGTCGTGTCCGAGCCCTGCTGGGCGGTCATGGCGGGCTTCGCCGGGAGGCTGGGAATAGATGCCGACACGTTCCGAGGAAGCGGCCCGATCGCCTGGGCCGCGCGCAATTCGGCCAAGCCGGGCCGGACGGGAGGCGAGACCTGGGTGATCCATGCTGCTCCCTCACGCAGCCGCGAATTGCTGGACGTGGACAAGGACGAGGCCGCCCGCCGCCTCCTCGCCGATTTCTTCGCCGCTGCCGCAGCCGCACCCCAAGCGCCGGTCCACCTCGCCGCGCATCGCTGGCTCTACGCCATGCCCGCCAGCCTTGCGCGCGATCCGGCGCGTTACGACGCGGCGGCGCGGATCGGGGTCGCGGGCGACTGGCTCCATTCGCCGCGGGTCGAAGGCGCCTTCCTGTCGGGCCGCGCGCTCGCCGAGGGCGTGCTCGCGCACGGCTGAGGGGCCTGCGAAAAGGCTAGTGGCGCGGCTCTTCCCCGGCGCGTAGCCCTGTCGCCCGACACAAAGGGGGAGAGACCATGCACGAGTTGTTCGACCTATCGGGCAAGACCGCCGTCGTCACCGGAGCGGGGCGAGGGATCGGCGAGGGCATCGCGACGCTGCTCGCCGAAGCGGGCGCCAATGTCGTCTGCGCGGCGCGCTCGGCCGACCAGATCGAGCGGGTCGCCGCCGCGATCAACGCCTCGGACGCGCCGGGACGCGCCATTGCGCAGGTCACCGATGTGTCGAGCGCCGATGCGATGAACGCGCTGGCAGACCGGGCGGTGGACGAGTTCGGGCGGCTCGACATCTGGGTCAACAACGCGGGCGGCTCGCTCGTCTCCGCGCCGCTCGTCGAACTCGACCCGGAGGAATGGGAGCGCACGCTCGCGGTCAACCTCTCTTCGGTGTTCCACGGCGTGCGCGCGGCGGTTCGTCACATGGGCGAGGGCGGCAGCATCGTGAACACCTCGTCCATGGCCGGGCGCGATCCGTTCCCGGGAAGCGGGCATTACAGCGCGGCCAAGGCGGGCGTGAATATGCTGACCAAGACGCTCGCGCTCGAACTGGGCGAAAAGAAGATCCGGGTGAATGCGATCCTGCCCGGCTTCGTGCCCACCGACACGGTGAAGAAAGCGCTGTCGATGAGCGACGAGGATTTCGGCCCGCTGCTCGAACAGCTGAACCTGCCCGCCGGACGGCTGGGCACGCCGCGCGACATCGCGGCCTGCGTGCTCTACCTCGTCGGGGATTCGGGCGAATGGGTGACCGGCCAGTGCCTCACGGTAGCGGGCACGGTCTGATCCGAAGACCCTTTCATGGGAAAACTCGCCCGCCCGCCTAGGCGCGAGGGGGAGGGACGCCTAATCTTGGCGGCGTGAGGGCGCTTATCGACATTGGCCGGGATTCGGGCGGGCAGGCTCTGTCCGTCGATCTCGAGGAACTGCTTGCGACCCGCCTGCTGGTGCAGGGCAATTCGGGCTCGGGCAAGTCGCACCTGCTGCGCCGACTGCTCGAGGAATGCGCGGGCGAAGTGCAGCAGGTGGTGATCGATCCCGAAGGCGATTTCGTCAGTCTTGGCGACGAGTTCGGCCACGTTGTTATCGACGGAGCGGACTATTCCCCGCGCGAGATCGAGGCGCTTGCCGCGCGCGTGCGCCAGCACCGCGCATCGGTCGTGCTCGCGCTGGACGAGCTCGAGGTCGAACAGCAGATCCGCTGCGCCGCGATGTTCCTCACCGCCCTGTTCAACGCGCCGCGCGAACACTGGTATCCCGCGCTCGTCGTGGTCGACGAGGCGCAGATGTTCGCGCCCTCGGCGGCGGGCGAGATGTCGGACGAGACGCGGCGCATGACCCTGTCGGCCATGACCAACCTCATGTGCCGCGGGAGGAAGCGCGGGCTTGCGGGCATCGTGGCGACCCAGCGGCTTGCCAAGATGGCGAAGAACGTCGCGGCAGAGGCATCCAATTTCCTGATGGGCCGGACTTTCCTCGACATTGATATGCAGCGCGCGGCGGACCTTCTCGGCATGGACCGGCGGCAGGCCGAGCGGATCCGCGACCTGCAGCGCGGCCAGTTTCTCGGGCTCGGCCCGGCGATCAGCCGACGCCCCGTGGCGGTGACCATCGGCCCGGTGCGGACCGCGGGCAAGAACGCGGCCGCCGCGCTGATCCCGCTGCCCGAGGCTCCGACAGAGGAAATGGAGGCGCTGCTCAACGCCGACCTCGCCGATGCCGCCGCAGCGACCGTATCCGGACGCGAGGCCGCCGCTCCCGGCAGGGCACAGCGCCCGGCGCGCGAGATTGAAAGCGCGCTCGCCGCGGCCACGCTCGCCAAGCGCGCGGGCGGCGAGGACGACAGGGTGCAGGCCGAAGCCGCGCCGCAGGCTGACAATCCGCCGCTCGCCGATGAGGAGAATCCGCCCGTACCCCCGCCCGCCGACCCCGGCGGGATCGAGGGCGTGGTGCGCGAAATGGCGCAGGACGCGGACGCGCCGTTCCGCTCCGCCTCCGCCCTGTTCCGGGATTTCGCGGTGCGCTGCCGCCAGCGCTCCATCCCCAGCGCCCATGTCGACCTGCCGCGCTTCCGCCGCCTTTTCGCCGCCGAGATCGCCGGGCTGTCGCGGCTCGACGGGGCCTTGCGCGAAGCGGTCGAGGACAGGGTCGAAGGGGTCGAGGAAGACGTGCTCGCGCCCTATCTCGCGCTGGTGGTGGCCGCCGCGACCGGCGCACCCATGCCCGGCGAGGACGAACTCGCCCGGCTCTACGGCAGTTCCTCGCCGAGCCGCGTGCGCCGCCTGCTCGACCATCTCGAACGCAGCGGGCTGATCGTGGTCAAGGAGGATTTCGGCGGCGACCGCTCGATCCTCTTGCCGGGCATGGACGAGCTCACCGCCAGCGCCGAGACCGCCTGAGCGCGCGGCCCGCCCCGCTCGGGAAGGGGGCTGTGCCACACCAGCGCGGACAGTGCGATCCAGGTCGTGAACATCACCAGATAGGGCCAGCGGCGCGGCCACAGGCGCGCGACCAGCAGGGTCGCCGCCGCCGTCCCGGCAAGCGCGAGCAGCGGTGCGAAAGCCGCAGCCGTCCCCATGCCCGACAGCGACGCGCGCAGGGCCATGCTCGCCCATTGCGCCGGGAGCAGCGCCAGCAGCCAGCCGGGCAGCGCCTCGGGCCGGGCGAGGGCGACCGCGAGGATCGCGCCTTCGCCCGCGACCACGGCAAGCGCGACCAGCCAGCCCCAGCGTCCGGCGCTGCGCGCGAACAGGCTGCCGCGCGCCGCGAAACTGGCGCTGGCGACGATCATGGCGAACCCGGTCGCGAGCGGGCCGGGCTGGGGCGGGAACCCGGTTAGGCGGGCAAGCGCGATGAGACCTGCCCCCGCGGCGAGGGCAAGGCCGATGCCGACCCAGATTCGCCCGGCGGCGGCGGCCCCGATCATCCCTGCGCCCATCAGGGCGACGGCTATGGCGGGGCTGCCGACCGCCGCCAGCGAAGCGGGACCGCCCGGTTGTCCAAAGAGCAGCATGGCGCAGACCGGCGCCGCCACTCCCGCAAGGAGTGCGGCAAGCCAGGCGATGGCCTGGCCGCAGGGGTGCGGGGCATCCGGCGCGGAATCCATGCGCACCCCACTGCGCGAAGGGCGGCGACTTGTCGAGCGGGCGCATCGAGCGGGGACACCGCAGAGATGCCCTCAGGCCGACAGGCATGGCGTTTTCGACCCAAGGTCAATTCCCGAGCCGTTCGGCTTGCCTGTGGCGATGAAGGATTGCCGATCGGGGTCGGGTGGCGGTCGATGATCATGAACCGTGCCGTTCCACCGTTCCGTTTGCTTCCTATTTCCCTTCCGGAAGAAAATCGTCGCTGCCGTTCGGCTCGCGCTCCAGCCGAAGGACCGCCCCTGCCAGCGCGCCCCCGTCGATCACGAATTCGCACCCCGTCGAATAGGATGCTTCGGTAAACAGGAAGCGCACCATGCGCGCGACTTCCTCCGGCTCGCCGAAGCGGGGGATCGGCTGGCTCGCCGCAACCTCGTCCGGCATGGCCTGCGTCATCGGCGTGCGGATCGGGCCCGGGTGAAGCGAGACGACGCGGATCCTGTCGCCCGCAAGGTCGAGCGCCGCCGATTTCGTGAGCCCGCGGATCGCCCACTTGCTGGCGACATAGGCGCCCAGCCTTGCATAGCCCTGCATCCCGGCGGTCGAGGACGTGTTCACGATGGTCCCCCCTCCGGCGCGGCGCAGCGCGGGGGCGACCGCGCGGATGCCGAGGAAGATGCCGGTGAGGTTGACCTCGATCACGCGCCGGAATTCGTCCGGTGTGCATTCGAGGACCGATCCGTGGGCGAGTATTCCCGCATTGTTGAACAGGCCGTCGAGCCGGCCGAAGCTCTCTTCGCAGCGCATGATCGCCGCGCCCCAGTCGCGCTCGCTCGACACGTCGAGATGGCAATAGGCTGCATTGTCGCCGATCCCCGCGGCCAGGTCGTGGCCTTCCTCGTCGAGGATATCCGCGATCATGACCCGGCTTCCGCCCCGTGCAAGTTCGCGCGCGCTGGCCGCGCCGATCCCGCGGGCTCCGCCGGTGATGAGGACCGCAGGCGGCGAGTCCGGCGTGGCTGTCATGGCGTTCCCTCGACTTGTTCTGCGAAACCTCTCGCCATCCTGCCATGCGCGTAAGCGGGTTCGACTGGGAAACCTACGGATGGTCTTCGTGCAGCAGGCGCCTGCCGGATCGGGAAAATTGCGGATGCCCCGCAAGCGTGGGATGTCGCATGGAGCAACCCGCGAGAGGGGGGTGCGATGTTTGCCAGCAACGCGAGCGAGGAAGCGGCGGCTCGGAAGCCGGACTGGGATACCCTGCTCGATTGCCTCGTGCAGCTCGACGGGCGCATCCGGCTTATCGTCGATCGCGACGGCGGGATCGTCGCGCGGCCGCGCCGTGCCGCCCTGCCGCTCGGTTCCCTGCTGGGCGCGTCGCACGTCACCTCCACCGCGCGCTGCGAAAAGGGCGCGCGCATCGCAGGCCCGCGCGCGCTGGCCGAGCGCCTGCTCGCAGTCCGCGGGGAGGAAACCGAAGTCGTCCTGCTCGGCCGCGAAGACGGAGGTGCCCCCGTGGTCGCGCGCGCCTGCGCGATCGACGAGCGACACGTCTGCATCCTCTTCATCGCGCCCTGCGACGAGCGACCTGGACGAATCGACGAACTCGGCGCGCTGTTCGGTCTCACGGCGTGCGAAGCGCAGGTCGTGCTCGACCTTTTTCACGGACGCTCTCCGCAAGCGATCGCCGACAGGCGCGGAAACTCGATCCACACGATCCGGGCCCACATCAGGCAATGTCACCAGAAGATCGGTGCGAAAACCCGCGAAGAAATGCTGAGTCGAATTGCCGGGATCTGTGCCTGAATCGAAGAGGTGTAACCAATTTTGACTAATCGTCTTCGATGACAGATCGGGTAGTTAATATTGCCTTAGTAAAAATCCGGATTCATCCATTTTTCCATACCTAGGATCATTCCCTCGTCGCGGCGCAACGTCGGGATCGAAGCGATCTTGCGAAGTCGCGGGTCGGCTCATCCGGGCCGGACGGGAGGGACCATGCACAGGGACTGGATACACGCAAACGGTCGGATCGTTCTGCCATGGACGCTCATGGCGTTGCTGGCCGGCGCAATTCCGTTTCCGGCGATGGCCGACGAGCCTTCGGCGCAAGGCGCGACTGCTCTCGTCGATGGCCAGATCGTCTATTCGCGCGAGGTCCGGCACGCCGTCGGATCGCCGCACTTCCCGGGCAGGAGCCACGAGGCGACCACCGCACCGACGGGCACGATCCTTTCGACCGTATCGAACGGTCTCGTTCCGCTCAGCGATCTCGAGACCTCGGCGGTAACGGCTTCGCTGCCGCGATCGCTCGCGGTGCTGGATACCGGATCGGCCCTGAACGGGCCGGTGGGCGCTTTTGCAGGACAGGCCAGCCCGCTCATCCCGTCGGAAAGCGCGTCGCTCAATCCCGGCGCGACGATCGGAAGCGCGATGCAGTCGCTGCACGGCGCGCTGGGCAGCCTTTCGGTCCTTCCCGGAGGAGGGCAATGAGCCGCTCTCGCCATCTCATGGTGGTGTCCGCCGCCGCTGTTCTGCTGGCATCGTCCGCAGGGCTTCGTGCCCAGGATCCGCAAGCGCCGGTCGATGACAGCGTGGTTCTCGAAAGCACGGCGGGCGCGGGGCAGAACGGGCGGCTCGCCGTCAACATCGCGGCCGGCAGCCTCAACCAGCAGGCATCGAGCCTCGTCCTCGCACAGGGCGAGGTCGCGGCGACGCGCGAGAAGCTCACCCAGCGCAGCGACGCGGGCGAGGGAGAAGACCGAGCGACCCGCATCGTCGTCGGCGAGGGCGTTTTCGCAGGCCATTCCGGGGTCGCGAGCATCAACATTACGGCCGGGACGGGCAACCAGTCCGCCAACCTGGCCTCCATCGCAATCGGGCAGGCGGGGGCGCTGTCGGACCAAATGCTGGAGCAGGCACGCGCTCCCATCGAGCCATCCGGAGGGCCGACGACCACCGCGAGCGGGCGAAACGACTTCATCGACATCGACGATGGAGCCTTCGCCGGCGGAAGCGGTGTTCTCCAGGCCAACCTGATCGGTGGCGAGAGGAATTCCTCCGCCAACACCTTCTCGCTCGCCATCGCGGCGGGCGGGCAACCCTGAGCAAGAGTGAAGGAGAACTGAGATGAAAAAGCTGCTGCTTTCAACCGTGGCCGCCTCGGCGTTCATCGCCGTGCCGGCAATGGCACAGAACCACGGCGGGAACGGCCACGGCGGTCCGATGGTCGATGTCGACGCCGAAGTGGAAGTCGATATCGAATACGAGAACGAGATCGACACCGAGCTCGAAACCGACGCGACCTTCTTCAAGCTCGTCGGCATCCTCGGCGGCGCGCTCGTGACCGGCGTGGTCGAAGTCGACAGCGCGGCGGTGGCGATCACCGATGCCAAGCAGCTGCAGTCGGGCACGGTCGTGAACTACCGCGAGGAAAACGAGCTGAACGGCGAGAACGGCTATGTCGATCGCGTCTTCGGCCCGGCCTGGAGCGAAGCGGGCAACGACCCGAACGACGACCTGATCGACGGCACGCTCGAACCGCGCATCCGCGCCGGTTACTTCGCGCCGATCATCAACACGGTCGATGCCTTCGCCGTCGATGCCTCGGGCAATACCGGGGTCAACCTCGCCGCGGGCTATTTCAATATGCAGATGAACGCGGCGACCCTCGCCACCTCGAGCAATGCCGACGAGGAAGCCGTGGGCGGCTGGGCGGAAGCCTCGACCACCTCGTTCCAGTCGCTGCTCAATGTGAGCCAGGCTGCGACCCCGGGCTTCACGAGCCCCGGTGACGATCCCGAGCAGGGCGGAGACAACAACAACTTCCGCGATCGCAACTCGGTGCTCGGCGGGACGATCTCCGGTTCGGGCAATATCGGCGTCAACGCGGCGGCGGGCAGCCTCAACCAGCAGGCGAACCTGATGACGCTCGCGGTGGCGAACGACAGCACGCTTGCCGAAGCGAATGCGGGGCTGATCCAGGCTTCGACGCTCAGCTTCGTCGAGCAGCAGGACAGCCAGAACTTCGTGACCGGGCTCATCATCGACGGCGCCTCGGGCAATGTCGGGGTGAACTTCGCCTCGGGTGTCGGCAACCAGCAGCTCAACTCGCTGACCATCGCCGCGTCGGCCGGCGGCGCGCCGGGCAACGGCAATGGCGGCGGTGGGAACGATCCGGACTGACGGTCCCGCCAAGAGCTAGCTCCACCGCCATGCAGCGACCCGGATGGCGGGAGGGGCACCGGCAGAACGCAGCGCCCCCGAAGCAAGTATCTGCCGGCCGTGAGGGGGAAGGGCACGCGCCCTTCCCCCGAGCGGAAAGCGGGGGAAACGCGAGAGGATGGCGAGATGCAAGCGGACGAGCGTAATTCTGCAAGACGGAGGCTGGCGACGGCGACGAGCCTTGTCGCGCTTGCGCTGGCCAGCGCCTGCAGCACGGCGCCCGAAGGCGAGGCGGTCCCGCTCTGGCTCGGCGCGGTGACGACCACCGGCCCGACGCTCGCGGTTTCCGTGACCAGCTGGAAAGAGATGAAGTTCGAGAACCTCGTTCGCCAGCGCACCGATTTCAGCTGCGGTGCGGCCGCGCTAGCCACGATCTTCAACTATGCCTTCGGACGCGAGACGAGCGAGCAGCAGGTGCTCGTCAATATGCTGCGGGTCGCCGACCCGGACGTGGTCCGCAAGAAGGGCTTTTCCCTCCTCGACATGAAGACCTACGCGCAGTCCGTCGGCTACGAGGCCGAGGGATACAGGGTCGATTACGCGACGCTCGAGCAGCTCGAGGTTCCCACCATCGTCCTGCTCGACATCCGCGGATACAAGCATTTCGTCGTCGTGCGCCGCACCTGGCCGGACCGGGTGGCGATCGGCGACCCCGCGCTCGGCAACCTGACCATGGAGCGCGCGAAGTTCGAGGAAGCCTGGAACGGCATCCTCTTCGTCGTCTCGGGCGAGGGCTACCTCCCCGACAACATCCTGATCAATCCGCCCGAGCCGCTTTCCGCCAAGCGACTTCTCGAACTCACCGCGACCATGCCCGGCGCGGAAGTCGCCGAGTTCGGCTTCGGGCCGCGGATCACGTTCTGAAGGAGGCAAAGATGTCCCGCGAAGAAACCAATGGCAGCCGCGCGAAAAGAATGCGCGCCGGCACATTCGCCATCGCGCTGCTGCTCGGCACTGCGGCCCCGCCGCTCATTGCGGCCGGTCCCGATCTTTCCGCGCTCGGCGATGCCAAGCCGCTTGCCGACGAGGAACTGGCGGATATGCGCGGCAAGTTCGTCACGCCCGAGGCTGTGTCCTTCTTCGGCATCACGATGCTCACCAGCTGGCAGGATGCGAGCGGCGTCACGACCCTCGCGCGGCTGCTTTTCAGCGTGGATTTCCTGCCTCGCGCCGGCGGTGGGGCGCCCGCGCCGCAGCTCATGATCGCATGGTCGCGCGCCGGGGAGGGCGGCGGCGATCCGGCGATGGACGTGACCGATATGCACGAAGGCTACGTGCCCTATATTCCGCCCCAGGACGCATTCGGCCTCGGCGGGCTCGACACGTTCTCGGGCGCCGCACAGGCCAATGTCATCGCCGGGGCCGACAACCGCGCGCTCAATGCGATGCAGGTGATGATCGTGCCGTCCTCGGCCGTCCCATCGCTTTCCGATGGCGGCCTGACGGCGATCGACGGCCCCGCCGATTTCGCCTTTGCCGACGGGGACACCCTGCATTTCCGGCTCGCCGACAACCAGCTCGGCATCGTGATGACCGGCAACCAGGGGCTCGACACGAGCAGCCAGCTCGCCGGCGGCGATATCGGCCAGCTGCTCCAGCAGACCATTCTCGGCAGCAACAACAACCTCGTCGAGAACCGCGCCTCGGTGATTTTCGGCATCGACGCGCTGCAGGCCCAGCAGGCCGTCCGCGTGCAGGAGGCGCTGAGCGCGATGAAAGGCCACGGTTTCTGAGATTTCGCTGTTTTTCGGGGGAGATGGACGAATGAAAAAGGTGTTCGCTGCGATGGCCGCCCTGGCCTTTCCCGCGCTGGTTTCGGCGAGCGTGCAGGACGACGGGCGGCAGTTCGCCGTCGAGGGCGTGGGCATGGCGACCTGCGCGCGCTTCATCGAAGCGCGCGCCTCCGCGCCGGCCGAATACCAGCGTATGCTCGGCTTCATCGAAGGCTACCTGAGCGCCGCGAACCTCTACGAGCCCGATACCTTCGATCTCACCCCGTGGCACAATGCCGCAGCCCTCGACCTGATCGTGGAGCATCATTGCACCCAGCATCCGGACGACCGGCTGGTCGGCGTGACACAGCGCATGGTGGGCGGCTTCCGGCCGTTCCGCATCGCCCGTTTCTCGCAGATGCTCGAGGTCGGCGACCGCGAGCATCGGACCTACGTCTACGAGGCCATCCTGCGCCGCGCCCAGGCCGCGCTGCAGCTGCGCGGATATTATTCGGGCCCGGAGGACGGGACCTATTCGCCCGAATTGCGGGAGGGCTTTCGCAAGTTCCAGCGTGAAGTCGGGCTCGACGAGACCGGCGTGCCGGACCCGGCGACGCTGTGGAAGCTGCTCAACCCATGACAGAGAGGGGGAGAAGAGAGATGGAACGCCAGTTTCAATACACAGCCGCGGGCGTCGTGCTCGCTGCCGCGCTTGCCTGCGGGGCGGTTCCGGCTTCGGCGCAGGATGCGGGGCCGGACGACCCGGCGGCGACGCGCGAGAATCTCGAGGAACAGCTGAAGGAGCTTCGCGCAAGGGAGCGCGAATACCGCGACCGGCTGGAAGCGCTCGAAGCGCGCCTTGCGCTCATCGAGCGCGGGCAGGAAGTGCCCGATGCCTCGCTCGCCCCGGCCGAGGCGGCGAACCTGCGCGGCGCCTACATCGCCCCGCGCCCGCTTGCGATTCCCGACGATCCCTCGCTCGCCTTCTTCCGCAAGCAGGATCTCGAAGCCTCCTTCGTGCTGCCCTCGCAGGAGGAGCCGCCGACAGGAGGAGGCGGCGACGAGGAAGAGGAGCGCCGCTCGCCTGCGCCCACCGAAGCGGTGGCGGAAATTTCCGGCGAACAGCAGGGCCGCTTCGGCGACCGGCTGGGCTTCGATCTCGGCCTGTCCTATTCGCATTTCGACACCGCGCGGATCTCGCTGAACGGGTTCCTCGCGCTCGATGCGATCTTCCTCGGCACGATCAGCATCGACCAGGTCAAGTCGGACATCTTCACCTTCGACCCGACCATTCGCTACGGCATCAACGACCGCCTGTTCGTCGATGCGAACCTGCCGTTTCTCTACCGCACGTCCAATTTCCGCTCCGGCGGCGCGGGCGGTTCGGCATCGGCGCTGGTCGAACGGACGATCCACGATGAAGGGCTTGGCGACCTCAGCATCGGGGCGAGCTACCGCGCGATCGCGGAAACCGCGAAACTGCCCGATGTCGTCGTCAGCGCCCGGGTGAAGTTCCCCACCGGGCGCGACCCGTTCGGGATCGAATTCGTCGAGGTCACGGGAAGCGAGGGGAACCTGCAGGTGCCCGAAAACCTCGCCACCGGGACCGGGGTCTACGGCGCCTCGCTCGGCTTTGCCGTGCTCAAGACGCTCGACCCGCTGGTGGTCTTCGGCAACGCGACCTATTTCCACAATTTCTCGCGCGATTTCGACGACATCGACGAGGCCGAGGGCGACATTCCCGGCCGGGTCGACATCGGCGATGCCTTCCAGTTCGGGGCGGGGCTGGCCTTCGCGCTCAACGACAAGTCGAGCATTTCGATGTCCTACAGCCAGCGCATCGTCGAACGCACCCGGCTTACCCCGGAGGGACAGGATTCGCGCATCGTCGTAGGCAGCCAGGCCAATGTCGGCCTCGTCAACCTCGGCGCGACCTTCTCGCTCGGCCCGCGGCTTGCGCTGGTCACGAATGTCGGGATCGGACTGACCGACGACAGTCCCGATATGTCGGTCGGCATCCGCCTGCCGTTCCGCTTCTGAAGTCAAGGGAAGGCAGGGTGCAGGCAAGGCGCGGAGCGTTTGGGGGCCGTCTTCGCCAGCTTGCCTGCACGCGCGATCATCGTCGCCCGCGCGCGCCGGGGCCATTCGTAGAAGACCGGGGAGCGCCGCACAGGACGCCCTTTTCCGTAGCTTTACCAATGCCCCCTCGCGCCTTGCAGGAATAGGCCCCGAAGGTGCCGCCGGTCCCTCGTGCAGGCATCCGAGCGGCGCTTTCGAGAAGAAGGAGTATCACATGACGGAACACACGACCTTGCCCGCGCGGACCGAAAGCGAACCGCGCACGGAGCCGCGCTCCGATCAGGGCCTTGCCGCGGTCTTCGGGCGGTTGCGCGAGGAAATCGACGAGCTTTTCGAGGACATCACCGTGCCGCGCCCGGTCCGGCGGGTGCTGCATATGCCGGGGGGCATCGAATTCAGTCCGGCGATCGACCTCAAGGACAAGAAGGACCACTACGCGCTGGCGATCGAACTGCCGGGGCTCGAGGACAAGGACATCGACGTCGAATTCGCCGACGGGGTTCTCTCGATCTCGGGCGAGAAGCGCGCCGAAAGCGAGGAGAAGGCGGACGGCTGCCTGATCAGCGAGCGCAGCTACGGCGCTTTCCGGCGGAGGCTGTCGATGCCGCGCGACATCGATCCCGAGCGGATCGAGGCCAAGTATCGCCGCGGTGTCCTCCACGTGACGCTGGGCAAGGACAAGAACGCGGCCGAACGCGTCCGGAAGATCAAGGTCGCCTGACCTTGGCCTGCGCGCTTCCGGTGCAGGCCGGTATCCCGCCGCTGCGGCCCGACCGGATCGAGCCGGTCGAGCCGCCCGGGATCGAGCCCCTGCCGGACGAAAGCGAGCCGGACGCGGTCCCCGAAACCGAGCCGGTCGCGCCCGACATCGACGAGCCCGATCGCGCCCCGGAAGAATATCCGGCCCCGGAAGAGCGGGCCGGGCGGCTGCGGTCGCCCGGTCCCATCGTCCTCGCGCCGCGGCGGAAGAAGGAAACCATCGCATGAAGAACATCCTGCTGCTCGTGCACGATGACCCGGCGCAGGAATCGCGCCTGCAGGTCGCGCTCGACGTGACACGCTGGCTCGGCGGCCATCTCGAATGCCTCGCGGTGCGCGAATTGCCGATGCTGAGCTACGGCGACTATTCCGCCGCCGAGGCGATGGCGATGATGGACCGGGACGACTCCACGAAGGGATCGTTGCAGAGCGTCGTCGAGGATCGGCTCGCAGGGGAAGATGTCGCCTGGTCTTGCGAACGCTCCTTCGAGGCCCGCTCCGACGCGCTGAACTATGCCTCGGACTTCGCCGACCTCATCGTGATGTCCTCGCGGCTGGACGAAGTGGGAGACAAGTTGCCAACTCCTGAACGCCTGCCGCTTCGCTCGGGGCGGCCGATCCTTGCTGTCCCGCCCGGCACGAAGGGGCTCGATCTCGGCGCACCCGTCGTCATTGCGTGGGACGGCTCGCGCCCTGCGGTCGAAGCCGTGCGCGCAGCCGCCCGTCTCTCCGGCGACGCGAGCGAGGTCGTCCTGATCGAGGTCGATCCGCCCTCGGGGGCGCTCGCGATGGAGGAGGCGGCCGTCTATCTCTCGCGCCACGGGATCACGCCCCACCTGATCGAGCGGGACCGCGCCCCTACGGTCGCCGACACCCTGCTTGACCAGATCCGCCTTGTCGGCGCGGGCTTTCTCGCCATGGGTGCCTATGGCAGCCCGCCGAGCGCGGAGCGGATTTTCGGCGGGGTGACGCGCACCATGCTCCAGCGCAGCCCCGTCCCGCTGCTGCTGGCGCATTGACGGGAAATCGGCAGGCGGGCGCCCCGGCCGCTGCGCGGCGGGACGCCCGCTTTCTCAACCCACCAAGATCTTGTCTTCGACCTGCGTAACGCCGGGAGCGGCCCACGCGGCCTGTTCGGCGAGCTTGCGTTCGTGCCACGCCTTCACCTTGCCGGAAAGCGTCACCTTGTTGCCGCTCGCGGTGATCGTGACCGCGTTCGCATCGAGCCCCGCCTGCCGCTTGAACGCGTCCTCGATCCGCTTGCGGATGTCGGTGACCTTGGGCCTGCTTTTGACGGCAATATTGTTCGACACGCCGACCACGCCCGACACCTTGCCGGCGGCGTGCATCGCCTCGTCGGCCTGGTATTTCCATTCGACCTCGCCATCGAGGCTGACCCAGCCGCGCTCGACCTTCACCTTGATCGTTTCCTCGGGGATGAGCACGTCATAGGCGAAGATGTCGAGAATGCGCTTGGCGATCTCGTGATCGGCGGTCTTGCGGTCGGAATCGAAGCGGATCTTGAGTTCCTCCGCGATGGCCTGCACGCCCTCGACCCGTTTCGCCGCGCGTTCGGCGGCCATCTTCTCGGCATAGCTTTTCACATAGCCGTTGAGCGTCACCACCCCGTCGACCACCGAAACGCCGATATCGGCATGGTCGATGCTCGGTTCCCATTCGAGCTCCTCGAGCACGTCGCGCTGCAGCGCGCTGTCGCTTTTCTTCATCGCCTTTCTCCCAGGACGGACTTCGAGACGGCAGGTCGCCCGTCACTCTTGCGGGTGTTCGGGCCTGCCGACCCTCTTTTGAAGCGCCGTGGGGAGCGGCGGGATGCGGTAATGTGCGTAAGGCGTCGTCTTTCAGGTCTTGGCCGTCAGGCCTTGTCGCGTGGGGCGAGGAGGGTGTGTTCGGACAGCCACCGCTTTTCCGAACCCAATCCCGCAGCAAACGCGATCCTCAGCGCATCGGCGAAGCTGTGCACCGCGAGCTTTTCCATCACGTTCGCCCGGTAGACCTCTACCGTGCGCGAAGAGATGCCGAGATCATAGGCGATCGTCTTGTTGGGATAGCCGCAGGCGAGCCCGTCGAGCACCTCCTGCTCGCGCGAGGTCAGCCGTCCGAGCTGCGTTTTTGCCCAGTCCGCACGCTTGCGCTGTTCCTCGCAGTCGCGCATCGTCTCGAAAGCGGACTGGACGGCGTTGAGGACGTGCTGGCGGTCGACCGGTTTCTGGAGGAAATCGACCGCCCCCTCCTGCATCGCGTGCACCGCCATGGTGATGTCGCCATGCCCCGTGAGCACGATGACGGGAAAGTTGAAGCCCTCCCGCTTCATTTCGCGCTGCAGCTCCAGCCCGTCCATCCCCGGCATCCGTACGTCGATCATGGCGCAGGCCGGGGTCATCTTGTCCGCGCCCTTGAGGAAGGGTTCCGGCCCCTCCCAGCGCATCACGTCGTAGCCCGAATTCGACAACAGGAAGTCGAGCGATCGCCTTATCGATTCCTCGTCGTCCACGACATGGACCAGCCTGCGTTCAATCGGCATGATCATCCTCCTCCCTGAAAGCGGGGACCGTGAAGAGGAAAGCCGCGCCGGCAGCGAGATCCGGGTCGTACCAGATGCGCCCGCCGTGGGCTTCGACAATGGTCCTGCAGATGGCGAGACCCATTCCCATTCCGTCGCGCTTGGTCGTGCTGAATGGCGCGAACAGTCGCGCGACGCGTTCCGGCGGCACGCCCGGACCGCTGTCCGTGACGGTGAAGCGGGTTGCGGCGTCATCCTTTGCGATTGCGATCGTGACCTGTCCGTCGCGCTCGACCGCATCGATCGCGTTGCGCACGAGGTTGAAGAGCACCTGCTGGATCTGCACCCGGTCGACCAGCATGGGTTCCAGCCCCGGCTCGACCTCCAGCGACCATTCGACGTTACGATGCCGGATGCCCGCCGCCGCCAGCGTGCAGGCATCGCGCGCGAGCTTGCCGGGATCCTCCAGCGTGCGGTCGATGTCGCCCCGCGCCATGAAACTGCGAAGCCGCTTGACGATTTCGCCCGCGCGCAGGGCTTCATGCCCGGCCTCTTCGAGCGCATCGGCGACCTTCTCGAGCGAGCCCGGCTCTCCCCGCCGCAGGAGTTCGGCCGAAGTCTGGACGATGTTGCTGATCGCCATCAGCGGCTGGTTGAGTTCGTGTGCGATCGCGGTGGACAGCGTGCCCATGTCGCTCACCCGCCCGATATGGGCAAGCTCGCGCTGGAGCTCTTCCATTCTCGCCTCGGTCTGCTCCTTGTGCGTCAAATCCTGGATGAAGCCGGCGAACATCCGCTCCCCGCCGCCGAACGCCTCGCCGATCCTCAGGGTATGGGGAAAGATCGAACCGTCCTTGCGCAGGCCGTGGACGCGCCGTTTCAGCCCGATCACCTTGCTTTCGCCCCGCGTGCGATAGCGCAGCAGGTGTGCGTCGTGCTCCTCGCGGTCGGGGGAGGGCATCAGCATCGCGACATTGCGTCCCACCACCTCGCTCGCCGAGTAGCCGAACATCTCTTCGGCCGCCTTGCTGAACAGGAGGATCCTGCCTTCGACATCGATCACCACCAGGGCGTCGGGAACGGTGTCGAGGATCGAGCGCAGGAGCACGGTGCTCGCTTCGAGCGAGCGCGCCTGCGTGTCCTCGTGCGTGATGTCGCGCAGGACCTGGCCGAAGCCGCTCGGGAGGATCTCGTCGCCCTCGATCCGGGTGATCGTGACTTCGGCGAGGAATCGCGTGCCGTCCTTGCGGGTGCGCCAGCAGCGATCGCGGAAAGACCCGTTCCTGCGGGCAAGCCGCAGCTGGGTCTTCGGCAGGCCGCGCGTGCGTTCGCCGGGATCGAACAGGATGTCGAAGGACTCGCCCTGGACCTCCCCCTCGCGCCAGCCGCAAAGGCGTTCCGCACCCTCGTTCCAGATCGTGATCCGGCCTTCGTCGTCGAGCATGCAGAGCGCGAAATCCTCCGCCGTGTCGATGAAAAGCGACAATTCCTCCTTGAGCACCTTGCTCCTGAGGCTTTGCTCCATTTCCGCGGTCACGTCCTCGCAGACCATCAGCGCGCCGCGCACGGTGCCCTTGGTGTCCTTCCACGGCGAGACGCTCCAGCGCACCCAGTCGACGGTGCCGTCGGCGCGTTCGAGCCGCTCGAATTCGCGCGAGAGGACCTCTCCCGCGAGCGCGCGCTGCAATGCCGCCCGCCACGGGCCGCGTTCGCAGGAGGTGACATATTCGCGGGAGAAGGGAGGCTGGATCTCGGGCGGCAGGCGCAACAGCTTCTTCCAGCCGGCATTGCACAGCACGCAAGCCAGGTCGCGGTCGAACAGGGCCACCGCCGCCGGAATCTGGTCGATCATCGGCGCGACCAGCCGGGTGTAGGGTATCCGCCCCGCGCGGAAACTGGGATCCGCTTTGTTCATCCCGTTGCTTGCCATGCAATATACTGCATCAACATCATCGACGCCAGTGACCGTGACGAGGTGAACGGGGACATTCGTAATATTACGGAGAAATGCGGTTGCGGGCCGGCGCCGACGGCGATGTAGCCAGCCAGGATCCACTCACACCGCCCGGTGGACGCGGCCTTCTATCGACACGTGCAAGTCTTCCCGTGCCCCCAGGTGTAATTCTCGATCGCCCTCTCGATCTGCAACAAGGCTCGCTTGCGCTCGTCTCTCGCCAGACGCCTTGGCCGGGCCTCATGGCGAGCGCGGACGCGATGCGCGCGCGCTTTCCATGAGGCGCACCACTTCGGCATCGGAAGTCTCGCTGAAATCGCCGTAGTGCTGGCCCACCGAACCGAAGGCCGCGGGCGTTTCGAGGACCACGATCTCGTCGCACAGGTCGGCCAGCGCGCGCACCGCATCGGGCGGGGCTACCGGCACCGCGAGAATAATCCGCTCGGCGCCCGCCTTGCGCGCTCCGCGAATGGCGGCGGTGATGGTGGAGCCCGTTGCGATCCCGTCGTCGACGATCACGACCGTGCGGCCCGCGATGCGCGGTTTGCGCCGTTTTCCCATGTAGGCGCTCCGGCGGCGTTCGAGCTCTACCAGCTGGCGGCCCATTTCCCGCTGGAGATAGTCGGTCCCCGGCGCGATGATATCGATCGCGTGCTCGTTCAGCACGATCTGCGGATCGTCACCGTCGACGACCGCCCCGATCGCGTATTCGGGATTGCCGGGCGCACCCAGCTTGCGGACCATCATGAGATCGAGTTCGGCATCGAGCGCGCGGGCGATTTCATAGGCCACCGGCACGCCGCCGCGCGGCAGGGCGAGGATGAGCGGGTCGTGTCCGCGCAGATGGCCGAGCTTGCCGGCAAGCAGACGCCCGGCGCTGACCCGGTCCGCGATCATCGCACGCGCCCTCATCCCGCCTCGACCTCGCCGCGGGCGAAGTGGCAATCGAACCACTCGGCGGCGTGATCGACCACCTGTTCGAGCTCGCCGGGCCCTTCGAACAGGTGCCCTGCGCCGGGGACGATGACGATTTCATGCGGGCATTCCAGCAGCTTCGCCGCGGCCCGGTTGAGCGCGATCACCTCGTGATCGGCCCCTCCGACGATCAGCTGCACCGGGCATCGCACCCGCGAAAGCGCGTCGGCGCCTGCAAGGTCGGGCCGTCCTCCGCGCGATACCACCGCGGCGACCAGGTCGGGCCGGTTGGCCGCGGCGAGCACGGCCGCCCCGGCCCCGGTGCTCGCCCCGAACAGGCCGAGCGGCAGGGATGCGAATTCCTCCTCCGCCTTCATCCGGATCATCGCATCGACCAGCCTTGCCGCAAGCAGCTCGATATCGAACACCTTCGCCCGGTTGTGCGCCTCGGCAATCGTCAGGAGATCGAACAGGAGCGAGGCGAAGCCCGCTTCGGCGAGCATTTCGGAGACGCGATTGTTGCGCGGGGAGCGATGCGAGCTGCCGCTGCCGTGGGCGAACAGGACGAGGCCGCGGGGCCTGTCGGGCACGCGCAGGACCGCAGGCAGCTTGCGCGGGCCGAGGCCGAAGAAGCGGAGCGAGGGAAGAGTGTCGGGCATTGCTACAATCCGAACGGGTAGGTTTCAGGCACGCCCTCCGGCCGCTCCGCGCCTAGCGGGGTCACGGGCGTCGTCTCCTCGAACCAGACATAGGCATCGAACTGGTCGGCGAGGACGGCTTCGAAATAGTGGCTGAGATATTCGCTTTCGGGCCGGTAGACGACGCCGATCGCGCGTTCGAGCAGAGTGCGGCGGAGCTGTTCGGCGAGTGCGCGCCTTGCCGGCGAGCGCCAGTCGGTCAGCGAGCGGGCGAAGCCGGCGTGGCGAAAGGCGTGCTCCCAGCTGTCGATGCGCGCCGGCCGCACGGTCTTGACCTCCATCTGCCCGCCCCATTCGCTCGCCGCAGCGACCGTCCCGCGATCCGTGCCGAAGCCGATCGCGACGCATTCTTCGCCATGCGCCATGCGGCAAAGCTCGCCGATGTTGAATTCGCCGCGCCAGCCCATGGCCGTCGCCGCGGCGTTGCCGATGTGCGAATTATGCGCCCAGACGACGGCCTTCGTCGTGTCGCCGCCATGGGCGAGCAGCGCCTGGAGCGTCGCGAACATATGCCGGTCGCGCAGGTTCCAGCTTTCCGCCGCCCCGCGGTAGAGCGCGCGGTAATATTTCTCCGCCGCGACCGCGATGCGCGCATTCTGCACCGCATCGAACCACTCCTCGCCATCCTCGCCGAGCGCGGCAAGCCGCAAGTCGAGCAGGCGGCGCAGCTGTTCCACGACTTCCTCCTCGCAGCTTTCGCGCCCGCCATGGACGACGGCATGGCCATAGCGCGCCGGGTCCTCGCGCCAGGGGAAGAGGCAGGCATAGCGCTCGCGCGCGAGCGCCGCGTCGAAGGGGCTTTCCGCTTCGAGGAAGTCGATCACCGCGTTCATCGACTGATTGAGCGAATAGAGGTCGAGCCCGCGAAACGCGACCCGTTCTCCTTCAGGCAGGCGCTCGTTGTGGCCGCGCAGCCAGTCAGCGAATTCGAGCGTTTCGAGATTGCGCCACATCCATGTCGGGAAGCGCACGAAGGCTTCGCCGCGCGCGGGCCGCGGTGCTTGGTGACGGACATAGTCGTCGATCCGCGCGGCATCGGGCCAGTCGGCCTCGACGGCGACGAGGGTGAAGCCGTGCCGCTCGATCATGCGGCGGGTGATGGCGGCTCTGGCGCGGTAGAATTCGCTGCTGCCATGGGTCGCCTCGCCCAGCAGGAGCACCTTGGCGTCGGCAAAGCGGTCGAAGCGGCTTCCGAAATTCGCCGCATCGGCCGGGTGAGGCAGCGGCTCGGCCGCTTCGCGCAGCAGGACCGAAAGCTGCGGCAGTTCGGTCCTTTCCCGTGTCCCGGCCATCACGTTCATCAGCCGTCTCCCTTGCAGGAGAGTTATGCGCGTGCCCGCGATGGGCGCGCATTCGGTAATATTACGGAAGCGCGGTCCCGAAGCGGGGCGCTTCGGGACCGCCGAGGTTGGGTCAACAAAGGGGGGTGAACCCGCGGGGTTCCCTGACCCGTGATGCACTCTCGCATCTCGTTTTGGGAACCACCGCGAGCCCTGGTCAAACGATCGTCGCGCAGACTTGGGTCAGAACCTTTTCGCTCGATCCGGTTCAAAACGAAGCTGCCGCTCCCGTTTGACGCTTATGGTTTACGCCTGCCCCGCCGCCGGCTCCATGCGGAGATGTCCCTAGGGGTTTTCACGGGGATAAGGCTTCCGGCGCGCAGTGGAAGGGCAAGGGCGGCCTACGGGGAATTGCGAGGCGCATCGAAAGCGAAGGGTCGCCACATTCGTGCCCTATCAAGGAGGGAGCAGGGTATGCCGCACGCACTCATCATCGACGAGAACATCGCCATCTGCCGCGCGATCCAGCATTATCTGGCGGGGCTCGGCTTCGGCTCGTTCGATCACACCTGGACCGAACAGCAGGCGCTCGACGCGGCGGCACGGCGCAGGCCCGACATCATCGTGATCGGGGACGATATCGAATTCGGATGCGCCATGCGCGCAGCGCGCAGGATTTCGAACGACGGGGCGATTCCGGTGCTGATGGTGAGCGGAAACCCGGCAAGGGCGTCGGAAAGGCTCGCGGCGGTCCCGAGCTACGAAGGCCCCTTCCGGGTCAACGAGATCGAGGAGGCTGTGGACCTCGCGCTGGCGCACAGGGGAACCCCCGTGTTGCATTGACCTGCGCGCGCGAGGGGGCTCAGGCGGCCAGCAGACGGTGCGCGATCTCGGCAACCGGCATGGCGGTGTAATCGCGGTCGATTTCGGCCATCAGCCTTTTCCTGACGAACGGCGGATAGATGCCGCGCAGGCGTCCGAGCGAGACCGGATCGGCGGCGATCACGATCGCGGGCGTGCGCTCGTCCGCGAATTCCGCGAGTGCCGCGATCGCTGCGACGAGGAACTCCTCTTCCTCCGCCGCGTGCGGATCGCCCGCCTCGTAGCGGCTGCGCCCATCACCATGGCTCGAAAAGGTCGTCCCCGGCCGATCGGAGAAGAGGTCGCGATTGGGCACGAGGAACACCTCGCGGTGCTCGATCACCTCGAGCCGCGGCGCAAGCGCGTCGCCCGCGTTGCGCATCAGCACCATGCGCGCGCCGTCGGTGACGAGGACGAGAGTGCGGCTGGGTAGGATCATCGCCAGCGCGCCCTCAGGGATGATGCGCCGACACCGAGCGCAGCGTCTCGGCCGCGAGCGAGGCGGGCGCGGCGGCCGCGACATCGCCGAGCGAGAGCATCCCGATCATCCGCCGGTGCTCGTCGATCACGGGCAGGCGGCGGACCTGCCGGCGTTCCATCAGCCGCACCGCGTCCTCGAGCTCCTCGTTCGCGGTGCAGTAGAGGATCGGCTCGCTCATCACGTCGCGCGCCTTGAGTTGCAGCGGGTCGGCGTGCTCGGCAAAGCCGCGCACGACGATGTCGCGGTCCGTCACCATGCCGATCAGGCGGTCGTTCTCGCCCACCGGCAGCGCGCCGATATCGTCGCGCTCCATCCGCTCGGCAATGTCGGCAAGCGGCGCGTCCGGGTCGATCCAGACCGCTCCGCCGTGCATGACCTGGGAAACCTTCACCATCGCACCTCTCCCGTTCACGCTGCCGCCGGAGGGCGGCTGCGGGCAGGCAGCGATATTGCCCCGCAAGGCTCGCCGCTTCGCTCCGTAGAGTTCCCGATCAGACCTTGTCGGCTGCGGTTCCGGCGGGCTCGGGCAGCGAGGCGGGGGGCGGGCCGATGATCAGTTCCACCTTGCGACGGCGGCCTTCGCCCGGAAATTCGATCGGGCCGGGCGGGGCGGTTCGTCCATCGACGGACAGGCTCCCGGCGTCGCCGCGGCGGACTTGGATCTCGATCACGCCGTTCGCGCGCACCGAGGCGCGAAAGCCGTCCCATTCGGGCGGAAGGCAGGGGCGAAGCTCGATCCTGCCGCCCACCAGCCGGATGCCGAGGATGTACTCTGTGGCGAGCCGCCAGGCCCATCCGGCAGCGCCGGTATACCAGGTCCATCCGCCCCGGCCGAGGTGCTCGCTTCCGCCGCTGATGTCGCCCGCGACGGCATAGGGTTCGACCGCGTAGTGCAGCGCGTCCTCGCGCGTGGCGGCGTGGCAGGCCGGGTTGATCCGGTCGAACACCTCCTTTGCGCGCGCGCCGTCGCCCAGCATCGCGCAGGCGATCCCGAGCCAGGCCGCCGCGTGGCTGTATTGCCCGCCGTTCTCGCGAATTCCCGGCGGATACGCCTTGATGTAACCGGGATCGCGCGCCGAGTGGGCGAACGGCGGGTCGAGCAGCCGGGCAATATCGTCGGAGGGCCGGACGAGCTGTGCGAAGGCGCTGTCCACCGCGCGGCGCGCACGCTCTTCGTCGGCCTCCGCGATGACCGACCACGCCTGCACCAGCGCGTCGATCCGGCATTCCGCGTTCGCCGCCGAGCCCCAGGGCCGCGCATGGTCGTCGAACGCGCGCAGATACCACTCGCCGTCCCAGCCATGCTCTTCGACAGCGCGCGCGAGTTCGTCGGCCCGGCCCGGCCAGCGTGCGGTGAAGTCGCCATGGCCGGCCATTTCGGCGACCTGCGAGAAGGACCGGATCGCCGCGATCAGGAAAAAGGCCAGCCACACGCTCTCGCCGCGCCCGCCCGCGCCGATGCGGTTCATCCCGTCGTTCCAGTCGCCGTCGCCCATCAACGCAAGGCCATGCGTGCCCGTGCGAAACGCGCGCTCGAACGCGCGGGCGCAATGGTCGAACAGGCTCGCGCTGTCGCCGGTCGGAAATTCGGCGTAGCGATCCCCCTCACCGGGCGCGAGTTCGCTTCCACGCAGGAAGGGAACTTCTTCGGCGAGGATGCCCGTATCGCCGGTCGCCCGGATGTATTCGGCCGTGACGAAAGGCAGCCACACGAGATCGTCGGAGCAGCGCGTGCGCACGCCCTTGCCCGACGGGGGATGCCACCAGTGCAGCACGTCTCCTTCCTCGAACTGGTGCGCTGCGGCTCTCAGGATGTGCGCGCGGGCGATGTCGGGTGCGGACAGGAACAGCGCCGTCACATCCTGCAACTGGTCGCGGAAGCCATAGGCGCCCGATGCCTGGTAGAACCCGGCGCGCGCGAAGACCCGCGACGAGAGCACCTGGTATGGCAGCCAGCGCCCCACCATCAGGTCGAAGGCCGGGTCGGGCGTTTGCACCTGCAGGCAATCGAGCCGCTCGGCCCATGCGGCGAGGCTCGCGCCCGTTTCCGCAGCCGCGGCACCCTCGCCGCGCAGCCGGGCGAGGCACTTGGCGGCCTCGTCCTCGCTGCTTGCCATGCCGAGGAAGAAGACCGTTTCGGCCTCGCCGCCCGCAGAAATGTCGAGATGCACTTGCAGGGCGGCGATCGCATCCTCGCCTGCATTCTCGAGCCTGTCGCCGAGGCCCCACGCGGCCAGTGCCTGCGGGTGTTTCCAGTCGGGCGGTCGGCCGAGGACATCGCAGCGCGAGGTCGAAAGACCGTGCACCGCCCCGCTGCAGCCGAGAAAGGCGATGCCGCCCTGCGCTCCGTCTGCTGCCGGGTTGCAACCGATGATCGCGGCGAGGTCGGGGCGGTAGCGGCTCGTGCGAAAGGGGGAAGGGTCGGCCGCATTCGCGCCGATGATCCAGTCGGCGATGAAGGTCGCGGTGATCCGGCGCGGCTTCCCGCTCGTGTCCCGCATGGCGAGTTTCACGATCTTGACGGGATCGCCGGAGGCAATCGAGCAGGAAAGCGACTGTTCGAGCCCTTGGCAAGAGCGGGTCCAGACCGTTTCGCCCGGCCGATGCTCGATTCGGCATGATGCTTCGCCGCCCGCAGGAAGCGGCGTTACCGTCCAGACCGCGCCGCTTGCCTCGTCCCGCAGGTAGAGCGCTTCGCCCTGCGGGTCGCGTTGCGGGTCGTTGTGCCACGGCGTGATCCGCTGCTCCCCGCTGTTGCCGCCGAAAGTGAAGCCGAGCCCGGCTTCGGTGACGACCGTTCCGAAAGCGGCATTGGCAATTACGTTGGACCACGGGGCCGGGGTCGTCTCGCCGGGGCCGAGTTCGATCGCGTAATCCCCGGCACGGGTGAAACCGCCGAGGCCATTGTCGAACCGGCGTTCGTGGTCCGGCGCGGTGGGCGTGTCGCTCGCCGCGTCGGTCACGGGTGAGGCCGTCGGGACGAATTCGGCCAGGGGAAGCGATGCCGCGCGGGAAGGCTCGATCTGTCGTTCGACCGATGTGAGGGGGCCCTTGAGATGGACCCGTGCAGCTGCCTCGAGCGCTTCGATCACGTCGGCCTCGCGCTGCTCCCTGCCGACCGTCACGATCCCGCCGGGCTGGCCGATATAGTCCTCGACACCGACATCGCGCAGACTTTCGGCGATGCGCTCGCGGACGGGATCGATATAGCCGGGCGGGCCGGGATAGAGGATGGCGAGATCGACCGGAACGCCGAGCCAGCGCCAATGCCGGTGCGCGCGAAGGACGAAGCCCATGTCCTGCGACGAGAAATCCTCGCCCGGTTCGTAGAGGAGAATGGGCAGCTCGCCCGACAGGCCGAGCTCCCAGAGCGCTTGCCGGCTTGCATTGCCTTTCGCAGGTTTGCGGGGGTCAGGCTCCGACACCAGTGCCGAGAAGGCCAGCTGCGCCTCGCGCAGGCGCTCGGCAGGCAGGCCGATCCTCGCAAGGTCGGTGCGTGCGCGATGCCTCGCATCGTCATCGGTCCAGTCGAGCGCCGCGAGCGAGCCGTAGCGTTCGAGCACTTCCAGCGCCTCCTCGCCGCTCGCCGCCAGCGCGGTCACGACCGCGAGTTCGGCTTCGCCCCGTGGCGGCAGCGCGATCCGTGCGGCAAGCAGGGATGCCGCATCGAGGGGGTGTGTCTCCAGTTTGGCGGAGGAGGGCGGGATTTCCGGGAAGGAGCGGGGCCGGGCGAGCCTTTGGCGCGCGGCACGGCGCGATACCCCGAACCCCGTCACACGGACCCGTCCCGGCGAGCAGACCAGGCGCTGCGCCATGGCGAGGCCGGGCGCATCCGGGTCGCGCGCACGCCTTGCGAACACGAGTGCGCCGGACGGCGCATCGCGGCGCGCTTCCACGAACAGCCGGGCGAAGGCCGGGTGGCGGTTCCATTCGCCGAGCGGGGCGAGCGCCAATTCCGCCTCGCTCGCGAAATCCAGCGCCATCGGCTTGTCCGAATGGTTGACGAGGCGCAGCCGGCGGATCGCGACATCGTCGACCGGCGCTACGAGGACGTCGAGCACCGTGGAAAGCGCGCCTGCGTGGCTGCGGATCTCGAGCTTGTGCGGATGGATCACGGCGCTGCGATCGGTGTCGGCGGGGAAGGGCGGAACGGCCCCGGCGATCGCGCTGCCCCCGGCGGTGCGAAGGTGGAGGAAATGCCCCCGGTCCCGCTCGCGCCCCGTCGGGCAGGTCACGGCATTGCCTTCCCACAGGAAATCGCTCGCCCCGTCGGTCCCGACCATCAGCGAGACCCGTCCGTTGCCGAGCAGGTGCGTGAGTTCGCCGCGACCGGCACCGGTTTCCCACGCCTGCGGGTGCTGTATTGCAGGAACGTCGGACGGCTCGGCGTGCACTTCGCGGCGTTCGAGTTCGGCCGGTATCTCCCAGGGTATCCTCTCGTTGAGCAGGAGGTCGACCGCCTGGATGCGATGATCCGCCCCGAACCAGCGTACGATTGCATCCCCGGCGACCGCGTTCGCGATTGCGGCGATGCTCATGCCGTGATGATGCGCCATGTAGGAGCGCACCACGGCCGGCGCTCCGCCCGGGCCGAGCCGCGACGGGGTGAAATCGATCGCTTCGTGAAAGCCGAAGCGCCCGAGCGCCCCCAGTTCCTCGATCCGGCGGAGGTTCGCGACCACCCCGCGCGGATCGACCGGCAGGGCGAGGGCCGAGGCATAAGGGGCGATGACGAGGTCCTCCTCGAGCCCGCGGCGCAGTCCGATGCCGGGCACGCCGAACGCCCGGTAGCGCCATGCGCCATCCCCCCCATAGGATGCGAAACCCGATTCCGAGATGCCCCAGGGAGCCCTGCGGCGAGCGGCATGGGCCTTCTGGGCCGCCACGACTTCGCTTTCGGTCATCCCGATCAGCGTTGCGCGCTCGCTGCGCACGAACAGCGCGGGCATGAGATACTCGAACATCGACCCGTTCCACGAAACGAGCGCGGTGCGGCCCCGGCGCTGGCGCACGGGGCGGCCGAGCCGGAACCAGTGCTCGCTCGGCACGTCGCGCTTTGCGATGGCGAAAAAGCTCGCCAGCCGCGCTTCGCTGGCGAGCAGGTCGTAAAGATGGGGGTCGAGCCGCTCGCCGCTGACATCGTAGCCGATGTGGAACAGACGGCGATGGGTGTCATAGAGCGGCGCGAAATCCATCGCCTGTGCAAAGGCATCGGCCCGGTGGGCGATATCCTCGAGAGTCTCGGCGACGCGCTCGGCGGACGAGATCGCATCGGGGAGCAATTCGCGCCGGATCTCGGCAAGGTGGTGCTCGCATCGCTCCAGCCAGTCGTGAACCCGTTCGATCCGCTCCGGGTCGCTTTGTTCCTTCTCGACCAGCACGCGCACGATCCCGGCGCGCAGGCAGGCAAGCTGGCGTTCGGCGGCCTCGAGCAGGTCGACCCAGTGCCGCTCCTCGCGGGCCAGCCCGGCCACGATTTCCTGCAGGTGCCGGATTTCGCCCACGAGGTCCTTGTCGAGGTCGCAATCCTCGACACCCTCTGAAAGCAGGCGAAGACAATCGCAAAAGCCCTTCCACCGGGCCGGCGTGAACAGCGGCGCGGCCGCGATCGCGCGACATCCCTGCGCAAGCGTGACGAGGCTCACCGCGAGGTTGCCGCTGTCCACGGTCGAGACGTAGCGCGGTTCGAGCGGAGCGAGGCTCCTCGTGTCGATCCAGTTGAGGATATGGCCGTGCCAGCGCTCCAGCCGCTCCAGCGCATCGAGCATTGATTGCATCCTGAGCGCGAATTCGGGTGTCCCGAGATGCCCGAGCCGCCAAGCCGACAGGGCAGCGAGCGCCATCATGCCGATATTGGTCGGCGAAGTGCGATGGGCGGTGGCGGGTATTGGCGCTTCCTGGTGATTGTCGGGCGGGAGCCAGTGGTCCTGCGGCCCGGCGAAGCGTTCGAAGAAGAACCAGCTGCGCCTAGCGATACCTCGCAGGTAATCCCGCCCGGCCCGGTCGAGGGCGGGAACCGGTCGGCGTGCGGACAGGGCCGTCAGCTGCGCGATCGCAGGAGCGGCGAGCCACGCGGCGGCAAAGGGCAGGGCCACTACAAGCGCGGGGCCGGACCGGAAGGCAAGCGCGGCGAGTGCGACCAGCCCTGCTGCCGGAGCCGGCCAGGTCGCGGCGAATTGCGCGCTCCTCCGGCTGCCGAGCGCGATCAGCCGGTTCACCTCGGCCGCGCTTGTCCATTGCAGCAGCCGCTGCCCGCGCCTCAGCCGGGCAAGGGTGAGGACAATGGCATGGAGGGCGACGAAGCTGTCGGCGGGCAGGAAGGCGATCTGCATCAGCCAGCGCGCAAGATGCTCCCGCGCGCGCCTGCCCGACGTGATGCGCACTCCGCGCCTGCGCCCGCGCGCCATCCCGGTGACGACTTCGGTGAACAGCCAGGCCCCCGGCACGAGTACGGCAATCGCGCTCCATACGGCGGGCGATCCGGGCAGCAGGAACCAGCCGCCCACCAGCAGGGCCAGAACGCTCGGCGGGACGAGGCTGCGCCGCATATTGTCCCATATCCGCAGCCGGTCGAAGGTCGTCAGGCGATTGGCCAGCCGCGCGCCGCCGGGGCCGGGCACGCGGGCGAACAGCCACGGCAAAAGCTGCCAGTCGCCGCGCACCCAGCGATGCCAGCGGCGCACGTATTCGGCGTAGCTTTCGGGGAAGCTCTCGTAGAAGACGATGTCGCTCGCCAGCCCCGCGCGCCCGTGCAGGCCCTCCCACAAGTCATGGCTCAGCAACAGGTTCTCGGGTATGCGCCCTTCGAGGCTGCGCTCGAAGGCGGCGACGTCGTAGATCCCCTTGCCGACGTAATTCCCGGTTCCGGTCAGGTCCTGGTGAACGTCGCTGACTGCGCGCGAATAGATGTCGATCGCGCTGTCGCCGCCGAACAATCGCGCGAAGCGCGTGCGCGCGCCGTGCGGCCCGATCTCGATTCGCGGCTGGAGCACGGTGTATCCCGCCACCACTCGGCCCTTCTCATCGAAGACCGGGCGGTTGAGCGGATGGGCGAGCGTCCCGGCAAGCCGCGCGACCGAGCCGGGCGCGAGCCTTGTGTCGGCATCGGCGGTCACGACGAAGCGCGCCCCGACGAGCTTGCGCACTGCGCCTGCGGAAACCGGAAAGGCCCGCCGATCGCCGGTCAGCAGGAAGGTGTTGAACTGCTCGATCTTGCCGCGCTTGCGCTCCCAGCCCATCCAGCAGCCCTCGGCGCGGTTGTATCGCCTCGCGCGGTGGAGAAGGCAGAAGCCCCCATGCCATTTTCGGTTGAGCGCGATGATGCCCCGGCGCAGCGCCTGCTCGATCGCCTCGTCGCCCGGCAGGCGCTCGGCGGGGCCGTCGGCGGGATCGCTGAGGAGGACGAAGGCATCGGCTTCCGGGTTGGCGAGGCGATGAAGTTCGATCCGGGCGAGGATTTCCTCGGCCTCGGCGACGCTGCCGAGGATGACCGGGACCGCGACCAGCGTGCGCTCGGAGCGGTCGATCCCGCCGCGATAATCAAGTTTGGGCAGGCGGCGGGGCGGCACGATCGAGGTGATGAGCCAGTTGACGAGCGTGACCGCCAGCACGGTCGTCGGCAGCGCGCTCAGCGCAAGGCCCAGCGCCCATTCTTCCGGGCTCGCCCGCTCCAGCGCGAGATAGGAGGCGGGCAGCAGCAGGCCCGCAATGCCGCACAGGAAAAGCAGCGCAGCATAGACCGCTCCCGCATGGGCCCGCATCGCCCGGCCGATCCGCCGGTCCGGCGAGAGGTCGATGCCGATGCGCTGTTCCAGGTCGGGCAGGCCCGCGCCGCAAAGCCAGTGCCCGACATGGCTTGCCGGAAGGCCCTCCGCTTCCCGCGCAGCGGCCAGCACCGTTTCGGCAACAGCGACCTCGGGCAACCCGGCGCGCGACGCGAGATCCTCAAGCGAGCGGCGACAGGCATCGCGCGTCTCGAAATCGCAGGCCGCATAGGTCTTGGCCGGGTCCTTGCGCAGCAGCCGGTCTACCGCGCTCGTCTGATCGAAAATGTCCTTCCAGTCGATGCTGGATATCGCAACCAGGTTGCCGATCATGTGCGCGATGCATTGCTCCGCGCTCGCCGGAGGGGTGAAGGCGAGACAGGAGCGGCTGCAGACGAAGGGTGCGTCCACCGGCGGGAATTCTTCGCCGACCCCTCTGACGAGGCGCTCGAGGCAGGCAAGACGCAGCATGGCGGGCAGTGCCCACAATTCCGCGATGTCGAGGGCATGATGCGTCTGATAGCCTTCGAGGTAGGCAAGCACGGTTTCGCGCGAGAGGTGATGCTTGCCGGCATGGAGCAGGCCGTGGGCGAGGATCAGGATACGCGGCTCGCCCTCGGCCGGTTCGCCTTCGAGCGGGCGCAGCCGCATATAGAAGCCCGCGGGAAGATCCTCGCCCAGCTGAACGATCGCCCGCTTTACGATATAGCCATTGTCGAGCAGCCACTCCGCCGCCGAGGACGCGGCCGGTCGGGCCTGTGCGGCGGCATTGATCGCCGCGCCCAGCCAGCCGCCCAGCGCCTTGAGCGACTGCCAGGCTGGGATTGCGAGAGGACGCCGGCCCGGGCCAGCGAACCGCCAGGTCCTGCCTGCTTCCCAGCCCTGCGATGCGACCGGATCCGTAAACGGATCTCCGGTCATGCGGCAGCGGGGCGCCGGTTCAGGGGAATCCTTGCGGAGAAGGCGCCTTCGGTTCCGGAAGTTGCGGGCATTTCCCCGCGCCACGTCGCTGCCCGGCTGGGGACCACCATGATCGGCACGCTTGCGTGATCGAGCAGATAGGCGGCGGTGCTTCCCAGCGCCATGTTCTCGCACGTCTTCACGCCCTGCCCGCGCGCGGAGAGCACGACGAGGCCCGGCCGCTCTTCGGCCATGAGGCGATCAAGGCAGGCACGCGGATCGCCCTTGAGACAGCGGCTGCGGGCCGAAATCCCCTCGGCCTGCAGCCGGCGCAGCGCGGCTTCGAGGAATTCGCAGGCCGCCCGTTCGTTGCGGCGATCGATCTGCCGTTCGAGCTCGAGATCGCCTATTCCGGGCGGCCCGAATTCCTCGATTCCCGCAGACGGAATGACATGGGCGAGCAACAGCTCGCCCGCTGCCATGCGCGCGATCGCCCGCGCGCGCGAAAGCGCCGTGTCGGCGAATCTCGACCCGTCGAGAGGCACCATCACGCGCATCCGTCCGGCGGGCTCGGAGAAATCACGCGAAGGGACGACCAGCAGTCCGCCCGCACCCCGCTCGAGAAGGGCACCCGAAAGATGGCCGCTGTCCCCCGACCTCGATGACCCGATGATCACGATATCGGGGTCGAGCGCGGCGCATTGTTCGGCAAGGGCTGTCTGCCACTGGCCCTCGCGGATGGTGATTTCGATCGTCCCGGGAGAATCCTCGACCGATGCCGCGAGATCCTCGAGGAAACGGCGCGCGCGGCTTCGGCTGAGGTGCCATTCGAGCGGGTCGGGAAGCTGGTGCGCCGGAAGGTCGCCTTCCATGGCATGGAAGAAGACCAGCGGCCGGCCGGTCTGCTTTGCGAAAAGGGCGGCCATGCGCGCGACCGGCCCCGAGCGGGGCGAGAGGTCGAGGCACGCGAGGATCGGGGCGGGCTCCTTGCGAAGCACCGGAAGAGGAGATGGTCTGGACATTTCGGGACACCTTGGCGCTGGATCGACGGGTCTCCAATTCAGTCCGACGACGCCTGTGCGCGGTATCCGCAAACTTACGGGGAAGGGCCCTTCCAGCGCGCGCCCGGACAGGTCAGGGACCGCTTGCCTGACCGAGGTAGCGGGCGAGCGCGCGTTCATCGTGCAGCATTTCTTCCGGGCTTCCTGCGAAAGCGATCCTGCCCTCGTCGAGCAGGTAGCAGCGGTCGATCACGGCCATCGTCTCCCGGACATTCTGGTCGGTGATGAGGATCGCCACCCCGCGTTGCCTGACCTGCACGATGAGCTCCCCGATGCTGGCGACGGCAAGCGGGTCGATACCCTTGAGCGGCTCGTCGAGGAGGAGCACCGAGGGATCGAGCGCGAGAGCCCGCGCGACTTCGCAGCGACGACGCTCGCCCCCGGAAAGCGAGGTCGCCCGGCGGTCCCTCAGATGCGCGATGCCGAGATCGGACAGCAGTTCTTCCAGCCTTTGCGAGCGGGCTTCCCCGTCCGGCTCGACGATCTCCAGGCTCGCCAGGATGTTGTCCGCCACGCTGAGGCCGCGATAGATCGAAGGCTGTTCGGGCAGGTAGCCGAGGCCCAGCAGCGCGCGGCGGTAGAATGGCAGGCGGGATACGTCCTTTCCGTGCAGGACCACGCGCCCGCTGTCGCAGCGCAGCAGGCCGAGGACGCAGTGAAAGGCGACGGTCTTGCCCGCTCCGTCGCGGCCGAACAGCCCGACCGCCTCGCCCGAAGCAACCGAGAGGGTAAGTCCCGTCAAAACGGGTCGGGCACCGAAAGCCTTGTGGATGTCGATCACGTCGAGGACTGTCTCGGCGGGCGGTGGTGTTCCTCCCGGCGGCTTCATCCGGTGCACGCTGCGGTGTCGTTTTCGCGCCGGTCGATGATCCGCTCGATCCGACCGTCGAGCATTTCGACCTGAAGGTCGGCCCCGCCTGCAATGTCCATGTCGTGCGTCACGCAGATCACCGCGCGCTGCTCGTCATGGGCGAGATGGTGGAGCGTCTCGACCACGCGCGCGGAATTGCGGCTGTCGAGATTGCCGGTGGGCTCGTCGCACAGCACGACCAGCGGATCGTTCGCCAGCGAGCGCGCTATCGCGACGCGCTGGCGTTCGCCGCCGGACAAGTGGCTCGGCAGGCGCGTTGCCTTGTCCGCGATGCCGAGTTCTTCGAGCAGGTCCATCGCGCGCGTCCGGGCCTGCTCGCGCGAGATGCGCCCCAGTCGCTCCATCGGCAGGCGGACATTCTCGAGCGCGGTGAATTCGGGCAGCAGGAAATGGAACTGGAAGACGAAGCCGAAGCGTTCGAGGCGCAGCCGGGCAAGGGCGTCGCCCGACAGGTCGCTTACCGCGCGCCCCTCGACGAAGATCTCGCCCGAAGTCGGGCGGTCGAGCAGGCCCAGCAGGTAAAGCAGCGAGGACTTGCCGCATCCCGACGGGCCGACGATCGCGGTGAAAGCGCCGCTCGGCGCGCGAAGCGTCGCATCGCGCACCAGCACGACCTCGCGTTCGCCCGCAAGGACGCGGCCGACTCCGCGCGCTTCGAGGACCGCGCTCATGTCGATCCGCGCAGGATCTCGACCGGGTCGACGCTCGCCGCCTTGCGCGCCGGCAGCCACGCGGCAAGCGCCCCGGCAAGGAAGGAGGCTCCCGCCGCGATCGCGTATTGCCGGGGCGAGCGGTCCATCGGGATGCGCTCGACATCGCCCCCGACCGGGAATTCGAGCGTGCCGAGCAGGGCCATCAACCCCGTCCCCAGCGCCCAGCCGAAAACCACGCCGACCGCTGCGAGCAGCACCCCTTCGACGACGAACACCGCCTGCAGGTCGCCTGCCGAAAAGCCGATCGAGCGCATGATCGCGATGTCGCGGCGCTTGTCGGAAACGCTGTTCGAAACCACGGTGTAGATGCCGAAACTCGCCACCAGCAGGATCGCGGCGACCACCGAATACATAATGACATTGCGCGTCACCAGCAGCGAGAGGATGTCGGCGGAGCGCTCCTGCCAGCTCTGCGCCTTGTATCCGAACCGCTCCTCGAGCCGCGCCGCGAAGGCTTCCGCTTCGTAAGGGTCGGACAGGCGGATGCCGATCCGGTTGATGACATGGGGCCGTTCGAGCAGGGCCTGTGCCTCGCGCACGAGGACATAGCCGGTGTTGGGGCCGAGCTGGGCGCGGCCGCGCTTGAACAGCCCCGCGATCCGCATCGTGCGCACATTGCCCGAAGCCGCGGTCGCCGCGACGACATCGCCCATCCCCAGCCCGAGCCGCTCGGCCAGTTCCTCGCCGATGATGATCCCGCCCTGCACGGTTTCGAGATTCCGGAGGCTGCCTTCGCGCAGCTGGTCGGCGATGGTGCTGATCTGCGCTTCGATCGCGGGGTCCACGCCGATGATCGCGATCGCCTCGTCCTGTCCGCCGAGCCTGAGCGTCGCGCCGCCCGTGAGGCTCGGCGCGGCGATCGCGTCTCCGTCCGCTTCCGCCGCCGCGAGGATGGCCTGCCAGTCCTTGATCCCGCGCGCTTCCTTGAGCGGGCGGTAGCCGCGCAGCGCGACCGCGCCGCCCGCGAAGGCACGTTCGCCCGCCTGCGGCGGGGCGCTGCGGATTTCGTCGGAGATGATGACATGGGGCGCGGTGTCGATCAGCTGGCGCAGGAAATCGGCCTGGCTGCCGACCATCAGCGCCGAGACGGCGAGGAAGAAGCCGACTCCAACCGCGACCCCGCTGACCGCTACGATCGTCTGCCTGCGTCGCCGCGCCAGATGGCGCAGCGCGATCGAGCCCAGCAGGGCGAATCGCCCGCTCACCGCTGGCGAACCCGCTCGCCCTCGACAAGATCGCCCGGCGGATCGCTCACCACCAGGTCGCCCGGCGCGAGGCCGGAGAGGATTTCGACCTTCTCGCCGCCTGCGATTCCGACTTGCACCGGGCGCCGCATGATCCGCCCGTCGCTGACCAGCCACGCGGCCCCGTCCGCGACCGCCGAAGCCGGTGCGAGCACGGCATTGTTGCGGCGCGTGGTGAGGATGTTGACCTCCAGCGTCAGGCCGAAAGGCAGGCTCACGGCTTCGTCGAAAGCGATCCGAACCCGGAAAGCGCGCTGCGAGGGATCGCCGGCCGGGGTGATCTCGACCACGCGCCCCTCGATCGGCTTTGCGCCCAGCGCGCTCGAGGAGAGCAGCGCCCGCTGGCCCGTGAGCACCCGCGTGATGTCCCGCTCGTCGACCGTCGCGCTGACCCGCGCCTCGGCCGGATCGCCCAGTTCGAGCAGCGTCCGGCCCGGCATGGCGAGATCGCCCGGCTCGACCTCCCGCCGCAGCACGATGCCGTCGATGCCCGAGCGCAGCGTGAGCTGGTCGAGCCGCGCCTCGCCGGCGGCCAGCAAGGCGCGCGCGCTCGCGGCAGCGGCGACCGCTTCGTCATGCGCGGCTTTCGTCACCCAGCCCTTGGAATGGAGCGCCGTGATGCGCTCTTCGGCGAGCGTCCGGGCGCGCGCCTCGGCCCGGGCCTGTTCGATCAGGGCGCGCTGTTCGCTCGCATCGAGCCGCACGAGCGGCTGGCCGCGCGTCACGCGCTCGCCTTCCTCGACGAGCACGCGCTCGACCGGCGCGGTGATGCGCGAAGAGACCGAGACCGGGTGCTCGGCCTCGACGAAGCCGGTCGCGTAGACGATTTCGGCTGCCGGCCCGCGCGTTACAGGAAGGACGTCCAATTCGCGCGGACGGTTGAGCAGGAACCACGCGGCCGCGGCGGCGATTGCAAACAGCCCGGTGAAGACCAGCGCGGCGAACCAGCGCTTTCGGATCGGATCGCCCATTGCCAAGGTCTTGTCCCCATTCCCCTTTCGCAGGCGACCGGCGCACCGCAGCCGCCTTGCTTCTGGCTAGCGAGGCTCGGCAGGGGGACACATCGGGAATCTACCGAATGGCCGGGCGGGCAGTCCGCCCCGCCGACCGGCGGAGGCGCGCAGCTTGTGGCGGGAGGTCTGCCGTGGGTGGAGGGGTGGTTACGGGCATCACAACAGCCGCCCCCAAATCAGCGCCAGAACCTCCCCGACGAATAGATGAAGCCGTTCGGATGCTTCCCGATGGAGAGGGGAAAGGCGGGAGGGGCGAGGAAATCCTGCAGGCTTGGATCGTGGGCGAATTCGACGAACCCGTTATTTACCAATGCATCTCTGAGCGTTCGCATATCGTCGAAGTCGATCCGGTCGAATATGCCCGCGTCGTCCCCGACGAAAAGCAGGACGGGCTTGCCCGCCAGCAATACCGGCAAGGCCCAGTTCTGTTGCAGCATCCCGACGACCTTTACCCACCACGAGGGGTTCGGGTCATCGGGGGTGAAGGGAGTCGATGGGAAATGGGGCATTTCGATTTTCTCGGTGAAGCTCAGGAACGAGGTGGCCGGTTCGATGACTTTAGCGGGTCGAGCGGACCGAAGATGTCGCGCTTTCATCGCCACTCCTGGCGGCTGAGATGAAATAAAAATCTTGACCCTTCGATGAAGTCTAAAGTTAAAACCTTCCGAGGTTCTCGATGGCAAAGCTGGCGGCATATCGGGGCAAGGAGGGGCGATGGGCGCACGAAAGCTTTTCGAGAGCGTGTTCTTCGGGCGGAAGTTCGACGCGTGGGCCGAAGAGCAGACGCTCAAATCGGCCGGCATTCTCAATCAGGCGGCGGCCGACATCCTGCGTGCGATCGACAAGGAGATCGAACAGGCCGGCTGGCGCGATGGCTACGACACGGCGCGGTTCCTGCGCGCCAAGGTCGTGCCGATCACGCGCGAAGTCGCCGAGCCTCTTGCGGTCGCCCTGATCGAGGACGCGAACGAAACGCTTGCGGAACTGGTCGACCTCAAGCTTCACTGGACCCGCAGGCTCGATACAGAGCCGGAAGACGGCAGCCCGTTCGACGGCATGGGCGACATCGCAGCTGCGGTGGTTCCGCTGGGCGTCGGGGCGGCGACGGCTGCCTCGCTCCCCTTCATGGCGGTTAGCACGACCGCCGTCCTGTTCGGTTTTGCCACCGTCACGACGATCAGCTGGCCGGTCGTCGCGGCCGGTTCCGCCGTCGCCGCGCTTGGAGTGGCGACGGGCGCGATCCAGACCAGCAAGCTGTGGTCGCGGACACAGGCCCGGATAAGGAGAAAATCGAAGGAATTCGTCGTCGCCGTCCTGCTCGAGGGCAAGGGCGACCAGCCCTCGCTTCTCGAAACCCTCGAGAGTGAATTCCTCGAAGCTGCCCGCAAGGCGAAGGAGCTGTGATGCTTGCCTCCGAAATCCTTCTTCGCGAGGTGCCCAAGCATCTTCAGGTGGCCGTGAAGGCCAACCAGCTCGAAGTCGTGGGCTCGATAATCCGCTCGACCTCTTCCGGCAGGATCGTCGCTCACCTGCAGGAAGCCCGCCCCATGGTCGAACTGTTGTCGAAGGTGCCGGGCGACCCCCTGACCGGCGTGCTCAACCTCGCCGCGCAGGGCGCCCAGATTTATCAGAACGAACAGATCAAGTCGGGTATCGAGGCGCTGCGGCAATTCCAGACCGCCGGACTTGCTCTCAACGCCGCTTCGATCGGCATTTCTATCGCGGGCTTCGCGATGCTGAACCACAAGATCGCCGCGCTCGAGGCCGGGATCGCCTCGATCCATTCCGACCTCGAGAAAATCGATGCCAAGCTCGATGCGCTGTGGCGGGAGCCATGGGCGAGGGATTGCAGGAGCCTGCGGACACTGGCGGAGAAGCTCGACGAAAGCTGGTTCCTGACCGACGGTCGCGGCGAGCTCGCCGACATTGCCAACGAAGCCCACGAACTTGCTGGCCAGTTCCACCGGCAGGCGGAAGACGCGCTTGAAAGCGATGCGATGTTCCTCGTGGCCGTCCCCGCCGTCGAGGCTTTCGCGCTCGCCTCCGCCCTTCGCATCACGGCCCGCCTCGCGATGGACGAGAACAAGGCGGCACTCGAAGCATCGCTTTCCAGCACCAGGAAGATGTCCGAACTGCTCGGCAGCATGAAGCCTGCGAAAGCGGCGGTGTTGGAATTGCAGGCTCGCGGCGACCTCTTGGGCACGCCTGAATGGGATGCGGAAATCACGAAGCAGCGGACGCGGCTCGTCGATCCCGTCTCGCGCCTTCGGACCATCGAGGCTTCGAGCGCCGCGCGGGGCGTGACGCTCGAAAGCCTGCTCGAGCAAGGCGTTTCCGGGCGTGACTGGCTCGAAACCGCGAGCCGGGAGGACAAGTCACCGCTTCTGGTCTGGGAGGTGAAGGATTAGGCAGTGGCACGAGAAGCGGGCGACCGTTTTCTGCGCCGAGTAGCGGTATCGGATTCGCAACATTCCTCTTGCTAACGTCATCTTATGGCTAGCGACGACACTCTCGACCCGATCCGCCTCAAGGAAAAGCAGCGTGCCGTGCGCGACGGCTTCTCGCTGGCGCTGACCCTGCGCGTGCACCGGGCGCTCAGCTGGCTCCTGCGTGCGCACCGCGAGGAGGGGGATCTCGACACGCGCTTCATCCTCCTGTGGATCGGCTTCAACGCCGCCTATGCGGGCGATCTCGAAAGCGCGCTCGACGATGAGGGCTCGCCTTCGCGGCGGGCGAGCCATGCGAACGAGCGCGCGCGGTTCGAGAACTTCTTTCGCACGCTGGTCGCGCTCGATGCCGAGAACCGGCTCTACGACACGCTGTGGAGGCGCTTCGGGCAGGAGATCCGCGTCCTGCTGGACAACCGCTATGTCTTCGCGCCGTTCTGGCGGTTCCACGCAGGGCAGCCGGGCGGGGCGGGCTGGGAGATCAGCTTCGATTCCGCGAAACGCGCCGCGCATAATGCGCTGGCCGCAGGGGACACGCCGGTCGTCCTGTCGATCGTGTTCGACCGGCTCTATGTGCTCAGGAACCAGCTCCTGCACGGCGGGGCGACCTGGAACAGCGCCGCCAACCGCGCGCAGGTGCGCGACGGGGCGGCGCTGCTCGGCCATCTCCTGCCGCTGTTCATCGACCTGATGATGGACAACCCGGACGAGGACTGGGCGATGCCGCTCTACCCGGTGATCGAGGAGTGACGACCGTTTCTGTCGCACGTGTTGGATAGAAGGGCGGCATGACCCAACACCGACCCCGCCGCTATGGCCTCTCCAAGTCGAAGATCACCGCTTTCGAGCAATGCCCCAAGCGGCTCTGGCTCCAGACACACCGGCCCGATCTCGCTGAAGAGGACGAGGGCGCGGAAATGCGTTTCGCCACCGGCAACGCGGTGGGCGAGATCGCCTGTTCGCTCCATCCGGGCGGCGTCATGGTCGAGGCCGAGCCCGATCTCGCCGCCGCGCTCGCCAAGACCGAGGCGCTGATCGCAGCGGATCATCCGGGGCCGATCTTCGAGGCGACCTTCCAGCATGACGGCGTGCTGGTGCGGGTCGACGTGCTCGAACGCCTCGAGAAAAGCGGCTGGGCGGCGGCGGAGGTGAAGAGTTCGACCAGGCCCAAGGACTATCACTACGGCGACCTTGCCACGCAGATCTGGGTCATGCGCGAGACGGGCCTCGACCTGAGGCGCGCCGGCATCCGCCATGTCGACACGAGCTTCGTCCTGACGCGCGAGGGCGATTATGCGGGGCTCTTCGCCGATGCCGAACTGCTCGCGGAATTGGAGGAGGCGATCGCCGGGCGCCCCGCGCTGGTGGCCGAGGCGCGCGCCGTACTTTCAGGCCCGGAACCCGAGCGGGAGATGGGGGAGCATTGCTCCTCGCCCTTCGCCTGCGAATTCGCCGCCTATTGCGGGCGCGATTTGCCGCCGGGGCCCGAGTGGCCGGTGACGGTCCTGCCCAACGGGGCGGGGAAGGGCTGGATCGAGAAAGGCATCGAGGACCTGCTCGATCTCGCCGAGGGCGACCTCACCGCGCGGCAGGCCCGCATCCTCGCCGCGACCCGCGACGCGGCCCTTTCATGACCCCGAGGGCGCGCGCCGGGCGATGGCGGATTGGGGCTGGCCGCGCGCGTGGCTCGATTTCGAGACCATCGCGCCCGCGATCCCGCGCTGGGTCGGCACGCGTCCCTATCAGCAGGTGCCGTTCCAGTTCTCGCTCCACCTCGAGCGGCGCGGCGGGCGCATGACGCATCACGAATTCCTGATCTGCGACGGCAGCGACCCGCGGCGGCCTTGCGCCGAGGCGCTGGTCGAGGCGATCCCCGAAGGCGCGACGATCATCGCCTATTTCGCCCCCTTCGAGCGGCGCGTGCTGCGCGAGCTCGCCGCGCAATTCCCGGACCTTGGCGACAGGCTCGAGGCCATGGCTGCGGCGACCGTGGATCTCCTGCCCCTCACGCGCGAGCACTGGTATCATCGCGACCAGCGCGGCAGCTGGTCGATCAAGGCGGTCCTGCCGACCATCGCCGCCGAACTCGACTACGCCGCGCTCGAGGTGAAGGACGGAGGCGACGCACAGACAGCCTGGCTCGAGGCGGCGGACCCGGCCTGCGACCCGCTGCGGCGCGAGGCGCTGGAAGAGGCGCTCAAGGCCTATTGCGCGCGCGACACGTGGGCGATGGTCGCGGTGGCGCGGGCGCTGGCGGGCGGATGAGGGCGGCTGGTGCCTGGCAAGAGAGCTTTAGTCCGGACCCGGGCCGCGAGCGGGTTGCTTCCAGCTGGTGAACCGATTGACCCTGACGAGTTCCGATCGACCATCCCCGCCTTCTCGCACTTCCCATGCGGGTCTCGGGCAGGCTTGTGGCAGTGGGCACTCGGCCGATCTGGCGAGGCGGTAGAGGGGCATTCGTCGCTTGGGATGGATCGCCAGCACCCATGGCGGAATCGCCCCGAAGGCGGCGCGGTATTCGCTTCCGGCGAACTCGGCGGCCATGCCGGGGACATAGGTACAGATCGTCCCTTCGAGATGCGCCCTTTGGTCGAGCAGCTTGCACAGGGCTTGTTCGAAGGGAGATCGTGTCCGTCCAAGGTCGGTGAGCAAAGCAAGGAAATCATCGCCCGCCGCCTCGAGCTTGCGGAAGCGCGCGATGCTCCAGCCTCGGCCCTGCGGCAGATCGGGGACGCCGACGAGACGAACGCCGTATTCGCCTCCTTCGTCGCGAGTGAATGCGCCGACGCGGTAGAGCCGCCCGGCGCGAAGCCGCTGGGCGGGGTCATCGACCGGGTCCGGGGGCAGGCCGGTGTCGTCGATGCATCGGACGATGTCGCCAACGTGAAACGGGTTCATTGGTCGAATTCCTTGGATACCTGCGCCTCGGCGTGTCCGACGTGCCGAACGCCGGGCGCGCGCATGATGGATGTGAGCCCGGACGCCGCGGCTATTGCGCCCGTCCGGAGCGAAGATGGAGCCGCTTCTGGATAAGGGTCGTCCTGATGATGCTGTCGAGCTTGCGCTGCATTTCGGGTTCGAGCTGGTCGTAGACGTCGCCCAGTTCGGGATGGAACCGGCCGAGTTCCTTGCGCCCAAGCAGTTCCTCGACCTGTTCGAGGCGCTCCCCGACATCGTCGCAAGGTTCGGCCTCACCGCGATCCGGAGGTGTTTCGGCGGCGCGCACGCGGCTGCTCGCCGCGCTCTCCTGTTCCGCCTCGGACCTGTCCGCATCGGGCGTGACACGCACGAAGTTCCCGGCGGCGAACCTGTCGCGTCCCCATTCGTCGAAGCCCAGCAGGACTGTGGCCCCGTGCGGGGTGGAGCCGCGCCCGACATGGGCGACGGTGAGGATCTGTCCCGCACGCGGGCCGAAATCGACCGCCTCGCGCGTTGCGGTATCGCGCCAGCGCCCCTGCTTGATGCACAGGGCAAGGTCGCCGGTCTGCCAAATGTTCGTCATGTCTGTTCTCCTGTCTGCGCGCAGGAGAAAGAACCGATGTTGCACGAAAGCCCGCTTGGTTGCCTTCGGCCACATCCCCTTGCGGGAGCCACCTTGCCCGGGTCGGCAGGTTGGCGAGGGTCGAACCCTTCTCCTGATGCTGGGGCGACAATAGCGAGGCTCCGGAAAGTGCGCAAGCGATAAATACGACATATTGACATGGCGTATTAATGGGCTATCTGTCGGCACATGGACGACAATGAACTAACCCTCGAGGAACTGAGCGAGCGCACCGGTGTCGAACCGCGCACCTTGCGCTCCTGGGTGAGCGAGGGCCTGCTCGCGCCGCCGTTCAAACCGGGCCGCGGGGCGCGCTATCCGGCGAGCAATGCGGACCGGGCGCTCGCGGTTCGCGCGCTCAAGGATGTGCACGGCCTCTCCTTCGCCGAAATCGGCAAGAAGTTCATGATGGCGAGCGAGGAGCAGATCCGCGCATGGGCGCTCGAGGCGGGGCCGACCCTGCCTTCGAGCGAGAGCGCCCGCGACTATCTCAGGCGGATCGGCGAGGCGCAATCGCCGGCCCGCGTCCGCGAAAGCTCGGATGACCTGTTTCGCAGCGATGCGCGCATGGCCTCGTTCGAGCGGGCGTCCTTCGAACTGCCCCGAGAGCGTTTCGAAAAGGGTCGCTTTCTCCGGTCGCGCGCACTCCGCAAGGACACCGACCTTGCCGCGATCGAGCAGCTTGTCCTGCAACTCGCCAGGGTCCTTGAAGCGCCCGCCCCGCGGCGCTCGCGCGGGTCCATCTGGACGCGGATTTCCGTCACCCCCGATCTCGAATTGTCCGTGCGCGGCGATCTCGAACCGGGCGAGCGGGCATTGTTCGAACAACTCGCGGATCACATCCGCGCCATTCTCACAGGGAGAGCAAGGAATGACTGACGTGACCTTCACCGCCGAGGCGGCCTTCGATCGCTCGCTCTTCTGGGAGCGCGGCAAGTCGGTGCGCTACTGCGTCGCCCGCCTGCGGGCGCGGCGGGACGGGGAGGCGCGGGGGCAGCGAACCCCGCTCAACATCGCGCTGGTGATCGACGCCAGCGGCTCGATGGGCGGCGGCAAGCTCGAGGCCGCGAAACAGGCAGCCGCTGGCCTTGCCGAAAGGCTGGGGGAGGGCGACCGGTTGAGCCTCGTCTCCTTCGCGTCCGACGTGCAGGTGCATTGCGACTCGCTCGAGGCGACCCATGACAATGCCGGGCGCATCCGCGCCGCCATTGCCGGGCTCGAAACGCGCGGGATGACGCATCTGTCGGGCGGCTGGTTCGCCGGTGTCGAATGCGCTGCCCGGATCGCGGAAGCGGACCCGGCCATGACCCCGCGCGTCATCATCCTGAGCGACGGGCACGCGAACGAGGGCATCACCGATGCGGCCGAACTGCGCGAACACGCCGGCGAACTGCGCCTGCGCGGCGTGCTCACCTCCTGCCTCGGCATCGGCGACGGCTATGACGAACACCTGCTGCGCGGCCTCGCCGAAAGCGGGGGCGGGCGGCTCCACGATGCGGAACTGACGAGCGAGATTTCCTCGGTTCTGCTGGGCGAGCTCGACGACATCTTCGGCACGATCGTCGAGGATGCGGCAATCGACCTTGCCGTTCCGGCGGGCGTCGAGGTCGAGCCGCTCGGCCTCGGCAACACGCAGCGACGGCCGGATGGGCTGCTCGTCTCGCTCGGCCCGGTGCAGAACGATGTCGAACGGATCGCGGTGTTCAAGGTCACTTGTCCCACGGCCCGGGCCCGCGACGAGCTCGAATTCCGGCTAACCGCTTCTGCACGCGCGGTCGATGACGGGGCGATGCTCGAAAGCGATCCCGTGATCCTGCGCCTCGCCGCTGCGGAAGGCTCCCGCAACACCGCCCAGCCGCGCGATGTCGAACTTGCCGCGATCGTCGCGCGGATCTGGAGCGCCGACGTTGTCTCGACCGCCGCACGCATGAACCGCGACGGCGCCTTCCGAGAGGCGAGGGACTATGTCCGGGGCCAGCTGCGTCACTTCGCCCGCTATGTCGACGGCCTCGACGGAGCGGAGCGGATGGTGCGCGAACTCGAACTGCTCGCCCGCAGTGTGGAACGCGACTTTTCCCCGCGGATGCAGAAGGAAATGGTTCTCCAGTCCGCCCTCTTGATGGAAAGCCGCAAGGACTACCGAGGCGCGGACAAGGCCGCCTGGGCCGAGCGGCTGGCGCGGGGCGACTGACGTCTCCGCATGGCCTGGAATGAGGCTGTTATCCGATGAGCGGGACTGAACTGCCGGCCTCGCTGATCGCCGCCTATCGCGCGACCGACTACTGGGTAAGCTTGGCGGATAACCGCTTCCCGCTGCGGATCGGCGAATGGTCGCAAGCCTTAGCCGACCTGCTTCGGGCTACCTCGGCGCGGAAAGCGGTTTTCATCACCGCCGAAAATCCGTTCAGCGAGGCGACGTCGGCAAGCGCGAACGAGGCTGCGATGGCCGGGTTGCGGCGGGATCTGGAGAAGGCGGGAGCGACGATTTTCGAGGGCTACGGCCAGGGGCAGGACACCGAATGGCCGCCCGAGGCGAGCTTCCTCGCGCTTGGGATCGGCAAGCGCGAGGGCGGCGCGCTGGGGCGCAAGTATCGACAGAACGCGATCGTCTGGATCGGGCCCGACGCGATTCCCGAGCTGGTTTTCCTTCGCTGAGTCTTGTGGCGGCTCGGCACCGCGGTCCCTCCATCGCTCATCGCATATTTTCCAACAGCTTAGGTATTTGATGACCGAATCTGTCGTATCGCGCCCGTAAGCCGGTCGGCGAAGGGAAACCGAATGCAGATCAACCACTCCCAATTGCTGTTCTCGCCGACCGACCTCGTCCGCTTTCTCGGCTGCGCCTATGCGAGCGCGCTCGACAAGCTGCGGCTGCTCGAGCCGGACAAGGCGCCCGAACGCTGTGCCGATGGCGAGATGGCGCAGCTCGTCCAGCGCGCGGGACTCGATCATGAGGAGCGCCACCGCGAGAAGCTCGCGGCCGAGGGCGGGCTTGTCTCCATTCCAGAGAATCGCTCGCTCGAGGAGCGCGCGCGCCTCACCCGCGACGCGATGGAAGCGGGGGCCAAGGTCATCTTCCAGGCCGCCTTCCTCCAGCCGCCGTGGATGGGCTTTGCCGATTTCCTCGAGCGGGTCGATCAGCCGTCGGACCTCGGCGACTGGTCCTACGAGCCGGTCGACACCAAGCTCGCCCGTTCGGCCAAGGCGTCCTACATCGTCCAGCTCGGCCTTTATGCCCGCATGATCGCGCGCGTGCAGGGTCGCGAGCCGCGCCGGGTCCATGTCGAGCTGGGCGACGGACGGCGCGAGAGCTTTCGCCTGAGCGAATTTGCCCGCGTGCTGGGGGCGGCATCCGAGCGTTTCCTCGCCTTCGTCGAAAGCGGCGCAGAGGGCACTTCGCCCGAACCGTGCGCCGCCTGCGAGTTGTGCAGCTGGCGCGAGCATTGCCGCTCGGTGTGGGAGCAAGAGGAGCACCTCTCGCTTGTAGCCGGGCTCAGCGTCCCGCAGGCGCAGAAGCTGCGCGAGGCGAGGGTGGAGAGCCTGTCCCAGCTTGCCGAACTGCGCGAGGATTTCCGCGTGCCGCGCATGGCCCGCGAAACGCTCGCCAGGCTGCGCGCGCAGGCCCGCTTGCAGAAGGCGCGGCGGAAAGGCGGCGATCCGCGGACCGAAACGTTGGAAGTCCAGGAGGGCCGCGGTTTTCTCCAGTTGCCAAAGCCCGACCCCGCCGACCTGTTCTTCGACCTCGAGGGCGATCCGCTGGAGGAAGGCGGGCTCGAATATCTCTGGGGCGTGCATTACCGCGAGGGCGGGCGGAGCGAATTCCGCCACCGCTGGGGCCACGACCATGTCCGCGAGCGGCAGGCGTTCGAGGACACGATCGACTGGATGGCCGACCATCTCGCGCGCAATCCGGGCGCGCACGTCTACCATTACGCGCCTTACGAGATCACCGCCTTGCGGCGTCTCTCGACCCTTCATGCAAGCCGCGAGGAGGTGCTCGACCGGCTCCTGCGCCAGCGGCGCTTCGTCGATCTCTACGCCGTCCTGCGGCAGGCGATCCGCACGTCCGAACCGGACCTGTCGCTCAAGACGATGGAAGTGTTCTTCGCCGAAAAGCGCGAGGGCGACGTGACCAAGGCCGACCAGTCCGTGGTCGAATACAAAAGCTGGCGCGAGACGGGCGAAGCGGCGATCCTCGACGGGATCCTCGAATACAACCGGGTCGACTGCGAGAACACCGAGGCGCTGCGCGACTGGCTGGTCGAGCTGCGGATGGACGACCTGCCGTGGCGCGAGCCCGGTCCGGTCGCCGACGTGCCCGAAGAGAAGACCGAGGCGCGCGAACTTGCCGAGCAGCGCGCCCAGCGCCTGATCGCTGCGATCAAGGGCGGCGCTATCCCGGCGACGCCCGAGGGCCGCGAACTCGTCGGCCACCTCACCCAGTTCCACCGCCGCGCTGACAAGCCCGCGCTCTGGGCCATGTTCGACCGCTGCGAGCGCGAGCCGGACGAACTGGTCGAGGACGGCGAATGCATCGGCATGATCGCGCCCGATCCCGACGAGGACGGCGTCTGGCAGCGCAAGGAGAAGCAGAGCACGGTTGCGCGCTATCGCTTCCCGCCGCAGGAGACGAAGCTGAAGCTGGGCGACAAGGTCAAGCACGCGCCGACGCTCGGCAATGTCGGGGTTATCGTCGGCCTCGACCGCGAAGTCGGCTGGGTCGAGATCAAGCGCGGCCCGAGAGCCAAGGGCTTCTGGCCGGAAGAAGGCTCGCTCATCCCCGAACCGACCGTCCCCAACGCGACGCTGATCGCTGCGGTGCGCCGCGTGGCCATGGCATGGTGCGGCATGAACGAGGAGCAATGGCTCCACGGCGAGACCGATGAGGAAGGGCTCGAGACGTGGTCCTGCGGTCTTACCGACACGGAGCCTTATCGCGCGCTGTGCGACCTTATCGAGCGCGAGCCGCCGCGCCTCATCGACTGGGGCGGCGGCCCGCTGGTGCGCGAGGGCGAGAGCCTCGTCGAGGCGGCGACCCTGCGCTGCCTCGCGATGGACGAGACCTGCCTCTTCATCCAGGGGCCGCCCGGCACCGGCAAGACCTACACCAGCGCGCACGTGATCTGTTCGCTGATCGCGGCGGGCAAGCGCGTGGGCGTCTCGAGCAACAGCCACAAGGCGATCAACAACCTCCTCGCCAAGGTCGAGGAGGTGGCGGCGGAGACGGGGCTCGACTTCGTCGGGGTCAAGAAGAACTCGCGCGGCAAGGAGGAGCAGCGGCTCGGCGGGCGCGTCATCACCGACGTCGAGGCGATCGAGGACGTGATCGACTACGCCCCCGATCTCGCCGGGGGCACGGCATGGCTGTTCGCCGACGAGGATCTCGACCGGCATTTCGACTATCTCTTCGTCGACGAGGCGGGGCAGGTCTCGCTCGGCCACCTGCTCGCGATGGGCTCGGCGGCGCGCAACATCGTGCTGGTGGGCGACCAGATGCAGCTCGCCCAGCCGATCCAGGGCGCGCATCCGGGTGAGAGCGGGCTGTCGGCGCTCGACTATATGCTCAAGGGCGAGGCGACCGTCGCGCCCGATCGCGGCATCCTCCTCGACACGAGCTGGCGGATGCATCCCCATATCTGCGGCTTCATCTCGGACGCGGTCTATGACGGGCGGCTGAAGGCGCATCCCGATTGCGCGCGCCAGCGCCTCCACCTCTCCCCGGGCCATGACCCCGCGCTTGCGGAATGCGGCCTGCGTTTCGTCGCGATGGATCACAAGGGCTGCGGCCAGCGCAGCGACGCCGAGGTCGCGCGGGTGAAGGAACTCGCCGAGGGCCTGATCGGCACGCCCTTCACCGACATTACAGGTAAGGAGGGCACGATCGGCTGGGAAAATATCCTGGTGGTCGCGCCCTTCAATATGCAGGTGAACGCGCTCGCCGCCGCGCTGCCTGAGGCGGCGCGGGTGGGCACGGTCGACAAGTTCCAGGGGCAGGAGGCCGAGGTGGTGATCGTCTCGCTCGCGACCTCGACGCCCGATGACCTGCCGCGCCATGTCGACTTCTTCTATTCGAAGAACCGCATCAACGTCGCGATCAGCCGGGCGCGCACGCTGGCGCTGGTCGTCGCCAATCCGAAGCTTTTGGAACTCGACGCGAAAAGCGTTGATCACCTGCGGCTGGTGAATACCCTTGCATGGGTGATCGAGGAGGGGAGCAGATGAGAGAAGAGGATGTCCGCGAATGGATGCGCCGAAGGGGGCTCGCCGAGAGCACCATCGGGACGCAGATGAGCAAGATGCGCAAGCTCGATCGGCACTTCGGTGATCTCGACAGGCTGATCGACAACGGCGAAATCGAGCGTGTCGCGGCGCTCCTGGAAGATCCGGCTGCGCTTCCGTCCGAGCTCGGGAACGAGGGAGAACGCAACCACCTGCGTCAATCTCTCCGATATTATCGCAAGTTCGCAGCCGAGGCTTCCGCAGGATCGCCGAAACCAATTCCGGACCGGGCCGCTCTCGATCGGATGAGGCGCCTGTTCCTCGAACGGCATCCCGATTTCGAGACCTTCTCCGATTGCCCGAGCTTCGCGGAGAGCGAAGGCGATTACAAGCGCGCGCTCGTGGAAGACGCGGCGCGGCTGACGCGCGACCTGTCGGAAGCCGATGATGCCGAACTCGGTGCCGCGCTGATCGAGCTGCTCGCTGGACGCGCGGGGCTCTACAGCAACCTGATCGATTGGCGCGCGCAGAAGGTGATCGACAGTGCACGCGAAGCACAACCGGGCCTCGTCGAAGCGGCGACTGGGCGCCTCGCAAGGGCAGGTGACGCTTCACAAGCCATCGCGGATTGGCTCGACGCGCTCTGGCCGACGATGCGCGATAGCGTCCCCGGCAACCCCTTCGCCGAAAGCCGGATGTTTCCGACAATGCTGCGCGGGCTCGTCGATCCGCAGACCGTCATGCCGATCCGCTCCACACCGACTGACAACGCTATGCGGGCGCTCATCGGCGAGCCTGCTTTCGCCCATGCGCCTCTGTCCCGCGAGGAGCTTGAGCGGGTCAACGCGATGGTTTTCGAACTGCGGCGCATCATGGACGAGGAATGGGGCTGGGAGCCCCGCGACCTGTGGGATGTCCAGGGCTTCATCTGGGTCACCTGTCAAAAGAAGCCGGGGAGCGAGGAAGATATGACGGACGAAGAGCTGCTGGCACGCTTCGACAGCGACCCGAATTTTCGCGAGCGGCGGAGCGCATGGAGCGAAGGCCAGGTGAAGGCATTCTGCCGCATGGCGAGGGCGGTTAACGATGTCGGTTTGGACTGGTATCCGACGAACATTCCCGAGCTTCGCTTCGGTCGGCGTGAGCTCGGCGCGCGCAAGGCTGCGGCCACGGCAGGACGCCTGCTGATGACCACTTCGTCCGTCGATTTCAGCCATTCCTCGCCGAACATCGGATTGTCGGGCCAGTTTTCGATCGATGAAGAAGGCGCAACGGCTTTCGTCGCAGCGCTGAACGCCGCGCGAGATCGAATTGAAAGGTGGGAAGCACCCTCGATCGGGCGCCGACCTTTCTGGCCGGATGAATACGCCGACAGGGCGGACGATGAAGATCGGCCGGCGGTCGCCGCACCGACCAATCTCATCCTCTACGGCCCGCCCGGCACAGGCAAGACCTACCGCACCGCGCGCGAAGCAGTGCGGTTGTGTGACGGAGAGGCGGATTACCCCAACAGTGCCGAAGGCCGCGCGGCGCTGATGAACCGCTACCGCGAACTGGTCGAGGCGAGGCAGGTGGAGATGGTCACTTTCCACCAGAGCTTGAGCTACGAGGAATTCGTCGAAGGGCTTCGCCCCGATACCGACGGATCGGGCGAGGGCGCCGGGTTCAGCCTGAAGGCTGAGAGCGGCCTTTTCGCGCGTATCGCCGACCGAGCTCAGAAGCGCGTGCGCGGCGGTGACGGCGGAGTTTCGCTGGAGGGCAGGAAAATCTTCAAGATGTCGCTGGGACAATCCAACGATCCGCACAGCGCCTGGGTTTTCGAGGAGGCTCTCGAGCAGGGGCAGGCACTGTTCAGTTTCCGGGATGTCGACTGGAGCGACCCGCTTTTCGATAATCCGGATGCGATACTGGCGGAACTGCGCGAACGCTTTCCCGAAGAGCGTATCACGGAACGCTCCCACATGGTCAGAATGACCGACCGGTTCCGGAACCGCTTGAGCGAGGGTGACATCATCGTCGCTTCGAAGGGGCTGAACGCCTTCCGCGCGATCGGGTTCGTCGAAGGCGATTACGAATATGCTCCGCGTCCCGAGGGCCGGTACACGCATCGGCGCAAGGTCGATTGGGTCTGGAGCGATCCCGAGGGTTTGCCGGTGGGCGAACTCGTCACCGACTCGCGCTTCGGCATGAAGACGATCTACGAACTCCCGCGCGAGCGCCTCCATCTCGATCTGCTGGAACGCCTGATCAACAGCGAACCGGATGACGAAGCGCAGACGGGCTCGGAGGAAGGCGAACTCCTCCCGCACGTCCTAATCATCGACGAGATCAACCGCGCCAACATCTCCAAGGTCTTCGGTGAGCTCATCACGCTGATCGAGCCCGACAAGCGGCTTGGGATGCGCAATGCGCTCAAGGTTCGGCTGCCTTATTCGAAGCGCGAGTTCGGCGTGCCGGCGAACCTTCACATCATCGGCACGATGAACACCGCCGACCGCTCGATCGCGCTGCTCGACACCGCGCTGCGGCGCCGGTTCCGGTTCGAGGAGATGGCGCCCGATACCACCGTCGAAGCCTTCCGCGACGCCGAGGAGGCGACCGGGCTTCCGCTCGCGAAGGTGCTCGACACGATGAACCGGCGGATCGAATATCTCGTCGATCGCGACCACCGGATCGGCCATGCCTTCTTCATCGGCTGCGAAACCAAGGCCGATGTCGACGCGGTTATGCGCGACAAGGTCATCCCGCTTTTGCAGGAATATTTCTTCGAGGACTGGAACCGCCTCGCTGCGGTGCTGGGCGAGAAGGACAAGGGCGGCAATTTCCTCGAATGCGACACGATCGAAGACCCGATGGGCGAGGGCGGGGAGCCGCTGAAGAGCTGGCGGGTGCGCGATACCTTCGACGCCGGGGCATACGACCGCCTCGTATCGGGCAAGCCGTCTTCGCCGCCGGTAAGCGAGGTGGCGGCTTGACCGAACACGACCCCATCTTCCTGCCCGGCGTGCCCGAGGCGCGGCTGCGCGCGATCTTCGGACAGGCGGCGGGCAACGAGATCGCGAGCGGCAAGTTCGCCAGCCCGCAGAGCAGCTCGGCGCTCGCCGCCAACGGCTTCGGCTGGTTCATCGACCGCCCCTCCGACTGCCCGCTTTTCCCCGCGATTTCCGACCTTAGAGGCCCGGTGCGCGAAGTCGCGGTAGAGCGCGAAATTCGCCTCCCCTGGCGCGGCGGTCGTCATCCCTGGCTCGACGCGGTGCTGTGGACCGATGCCCACGTGATCGGCGTCGAATCCAAGCGCCACGAACCTTTCCGCGACGCCAAGGTGGCCGAACTGTCCGACGCCTATGACCGCGACGTTTGGAGTGAGGGCATGGAGGGGTGGTGCGCCATGCGGGACGCCCTTCGCTCCGAGCCGCGGCGCTATCGCCACCTCGACGCGGCGCAGCTGGTCAAGCACGCGCTGGGCCTTGCAAGCGAAGAGACCCGTTCCGGCCATGCCCCGGTGCTGGTCTATCTCTACGCCGAGCCGCAGGATGGGGGTTACTCGCCCGACGCCTTCCTCGCCCATCGCCGCGAGGTCGAGGACTTCCACGCCGCCGTCGCCGGATGCCGCGTCCGCTTCGCTGCCTGTTCGTGGCGCGGCTGGCTCGCGTGCTTCACCGGCGAGGCCGCGAGGCACGCTCGCGCGATCGAAGAGGCGTTCGCGCCATGACCCACATCACCATCCGCGAATGGGGCCATGCGAAATTCGGCGAGGGGCTGACCCGCGAACAGGCCCACGCGCTCCACGCCGCCGCCTGCGAGCATCCGCTGGCGCGCGAGGACGCGACGAATATCCTTGTTCTGGGACGCGACCGGATCGTCGCCCGGCAGATGGTCGGCATGGTCGCCGCCAAGGGGTGCAGCCTCGAGATCCTGCCCAAGGTCGATCCCGATGCGGACGACAGCGAGAGCGAAAGGGCGGTGCGCGAAAGGCTCGTGCGGATGCTCGACGTCGCGCTCGGGCTCGATCTCGACATCGGGGCCGAAGCGGCCATTGCGCGGCAGAAGGCGACTTTGCTCGAAATCCTGATCGATGCCTTCGCCACGCGCCTGCTTGCCGAAGTGCGGCGCGGGCTTCCGCGGGCCTATCGCCAGCACGAGGACGACCTTGCCGCGCTGCGCGGAAGGCTGGACGTGACCCGCCAGTTCACCCGCAACGCGGTGCGGCCCGACCGGCTCGCCTGCCGCTTCGACGAGCTCGAGGCGGACACGCCGCTGATGCGCATCATGGCGGCGGCGAGCGTTTTCCTCGCGCGCCATGCCCGCTCTCACGCCACCCGGCGCAAGCTCGACGAACTGCGCCATACGCTCGCCGACATTCCGCTCATGCCTCTCGCGCTGCTGCCGTGGAACGAGGTGCGCATCGACCGCACCAATCGCCGCTGGGCCGCGCTGTTCCGGCTAGCCGAGGTCCTGCTCCAGCGCGACTGGCAGGCGACCCACCATGCGGCCAAGGCGCCGGACGGACTGACCCTGCTGTTCCCGATGAACGACCTGTTCGAGAAATACGTCGCGGTCCTGCTGCGCCGCGCGCTGGCCGGGTGGGGGATCGAGGTGATCGAACAGGGCGGCCACCGCGCCTGCCTCGGCGCTTTCACCGGCGAGCGTCTCGAAAGCGGCACGGTCTTCAGCACCAAGCCCGACATCATCCTGCGTGCGAGCGGTGAAATCCTCGCGATCATCGACACCAAATGGAAGAGGCTGAGCGCCGACCCGCTCGACCGCAAGCACGGGGTGAGCCAGGCCGATGTCTACCAGCTGATGGCCTATGCGCGGCTCTACGACACCGAGCGGCTGATGCTGCTCTATCCGGGCGTGCCGGGGGAAGCGCCGCTGGCTCGCAAGCCCTTCGGCATCGCGGGCGGGCGCGAATCCCTCAGCGTCGAGACGATCGACATGGCGCAGGACGAAGCGGCGCTGAAAAGCTCGCTCGCGCAACTATTCGACCGAATGCTCGCCACCGGTGCCGAGCCGCTCCTGCGGGTCGCGGGCTAGGAGGGCGGCATGGCGCGGATGGAGAAACTCGACCGGCTGCTCACGCTGGTTGCGGCGCTGGGCGAGAGCGCGGAAGGGCTGACGCTCGACGAGATGGCCGAGGTGATCGGCGCCAACCGCCGCACCGCCGAGCGGCTGCGCGATGTCATTCTCGTCCATTTCGACCTCGAGGAGCGCATCGACGACCGCCACAAGCGCTTCCGCATCCCCGGCGCGCTGCCGTCCCCTTTTACCCAGCCCAATGTCGAGGAGATCGCCGCGCTGCAATCGGTCGCGGCCATGCAGCGGCGAGGGGGCTCGGCGCAGGCGGAGCTGCTCGAAAGCCTGCTCGGCAAGGTGCAGGCGGGGCTGAGGCGCGAGGTCAAGAGCCGCATGGCGCCCGACCTCGACCCGCTCGTGCGCCTGCAGCGCCACCACGTGCCCGCCGGCCCGATGATCGAGCACGCGCCCGAAACCGTCGCCGCAATTCAAGGGGCGATGATGGCGGGCGTGTGCCTCGAATTCGACTACCGGGCGGAAGGGGCGAGCGAGGCGAAATGGCGCCGCGTCGTCCCGCTCGGCCTGATCCATGGCGCGGTCACCTACCTCATCGGCAAGATACCGGGCCGCGATCTCGACCCCGTCCCCTACCGCCTCGACCGGATGAGCGAGGTCCGCGCCTCTAACGAACCCGGCGCGGCGGGCGAGGAGTGGGACCTCGACGAATGGATGAGCCGCAGCTTCGGCATCTGGCGCGAGGAGGGGCATGACATCGTCCTGCGGGTCGCTGCGACATCCGCTGAGCGCGCGCGGCGCTGGCGCTTCCACCCGCATCAGAGCATCGAGGAAGACGGCGAGGAAGTGGTGGTCCGGTTCCACTCCGGCGGCCTGCGCGAGATCGCCGAGCACCTCTTCACCTGGGGCGGCGAAGTTCGCATCGAGGCGCCGGAAGAGCTGCGCGAGGTCATGAGGGAAAGGCTTGATGCGGCTCAGGCTTCGCTGAAGAAGGAGCCGCTTTGATCCGTCGGATAAGGGGGGAAGTGGCTGGGGTGGCAGGATTGTCCTCTGGACGCCTCACGGCCCCGAACCTGCCTGTGCCTCCGGCAGCAGGTTCGATCCTGATCGGGCCGGGCGCTTCGGAAAGTGGCTGGGGTGGCAGGATTCGAACCTGCGCATGGCGGTACCAAAAACCGCTGCCTTACCGCTTGGCTACACCCCAGCAGGAGCCGCGCTCTATAGCGTCTCGCTCGGTGATGTGAAGGGGGGCTTTCACAGGCTCCAGTCGAGTTTCTTGCCTTCGAAATCGGACGGCGAGTGGCGTTCGAGCAGCTTCTCGTCGTCCTCGCCCCAGGTCTTGTTGACGATCCGCCCGCGCTTCACCGCCGGCCTTGCCGCGATCTCGCGGGCCCAGCGAGCGACGTTTTCGTATTCGTCGATGCCTAGGAAGGTCTTCGCGTCGTTGTAGATCTGCCCGGCGACGAAGGGCGCGAGCCACGGCCAGTTCGCCATGTCGGCGATGGTGTAGTCCTCGCCGCCGAGATAGCGCGTTTCGCCGAGCCGCTTGTCCGCGACGTCGAAAATGCGCTTCGTTTCCATCGCGTAGCGGTTGATCGGGTATTCGTATTTCTCCGGCGCATAGGCGTAGAAATGGCCGAAGCCGCCGCCGATGAAGGGGCCGGTGCCGACCTGCCAGAACACCCAGGAGAGCACTTCGGCGCGCGCGGCCGGGTCGGGGGGCAGGAACTCGCCGAATTTTTCCGCGAGATGGACGAGGATCGCGCCCGATTCGAACACGCGGAAGGGGGTGTCGCCGCTGCGGTCGATGAGGGCGGGGATCTTGGAATTGGGATTGATCGAGACGAAGCCGCTGGTGAATTGCTGTCCTTCGGAAATGTTCACCGTCCAGGCGTCGTATTCGGCGCCCTCGTGGCCCTTTTCGAGCAGCTCCTCGAGCATGATCGTCACCTTCACCCCGTTGGGCGTGGCAAGGGAGTGGAGCTGGAAGGGATTGTCGCCTTGCGGCAGCTCCTTTTCCTCGCGCGCGCCGGCGGTCGGTCGGTTGATCCCGGCAAAGCGCCCGCCCGAGACGGTTTCGGGGTTCCAGACCTTGGGCGGGGTGTAGGTGGGATCGGCCATGAACTCGTCTCTCCTTGCTGCGTGTCGCTGCGGCCCGTTCGTTGCCGCGCCTTGCCGCCGCGTGCAAGGGTCCTCCCTAGGAAGAGCGCGCGATTGCGGCTAGAGGACACGGCCAAGGCCGCAACAGGCGAAGGACGATAACGCCCGCTCATGGCAGACCAGACGCACCCCTTCTTCGATATGCACGCCCACGGCCTCGTCCGGGTGGCGACCGCGACGCCCGCGACGCGCACCGCCGATGTCGCGTTCAACACCGCCGGCGTGCTGGCCGAAGCGGCGCGCGCGCACGAGGCCAACGTCGATCTTGTCGTCTATCCCGAACTCACGCTGTCCTCCTACGCGATCGACGACCTGCACCTGCAGCACGCGATGCTCGACCGGGTCGAACAGGCGATCGCCGAAATCGTCGAGGCATCGGACGACTTCACCCCGGTGCTGGTGCTCGGCGCGCCGCTCAGGCGCGGGGACAAGCTGCACAATTGCGCGCTGGTGATCGCAGGCGGCGAGCTGTTGGGCGTCGTGCCCAAGAGCTATCTGCCCAATTACCGCGAGTTCTACGAGAAGCGCTATTTCGCCCATGGGCGCGGGTGCGAGGACACGTGGATCGCGGTGAACGGGGAGGAAGTGCCCTTCGGGACCGATCTCGTCTTTGCCGCGGCGAACCTGCCCGGCTTTACCTTCGGGATCGAGATCTGCGAGGATTTCTGGGCGCCGCTGCCCCCCGGAAACATGGCCGCGCTCGCGGGCGCGCATATCCTGTGCAACCTGTCGGCCTCGCCCATCACCATCGGGCGCGCTGACGACCGGCACCTGCATTGCCGCTCGTCGTCCTCCCGCGCGATCTGCGCCTATGTCTATTCGGCGAGCGGGCACGGGGAGAGCACGACCGATCTTGCCTGGGACGGGCAGGGCGTGATCTACGAACTCGGCGACCTGCTTGCCGAAAGCGTACGCTTCGAGCTCGAGCCGGCCTTGAACATCGTCGATGTCGACACGGACCGGATCGCGGCCGAGCGGATGCGCAACCAGACCTTCGCTGACGCCGCCGAGGCGCACGGGGCTCCCGCCGAGAGCTATCGCCGGATCGTGTTCGAGCACGCCTGTTCGGCAGGCGACATCGGCCTCATCCGCCCCGTGCGCCGCTTCCCATTCGTGCCGAACAATGTGAAGACACTGGACGAGGACTGCTACGAGGCGTTCAACATCCAGGTCGATGCGCTGATGCGGCGGATCCAGGCGACGCGGGCGAAAGCCCTCGTCATCGGCATTTCGGGCGGGCTCGATTCGACCCATGCGCTGATCGTCGCGGCCAAGGCGTGCGACCGGCTCGGCCTGCCGAGGACGACGATCCGCGGCTACACCATGCCCGGCTTCGGCACCTCGGACGAGACCAAGGCGAACGCGTGGAAGCTGATGGAAAGCTTCGGCATCACCGCCGAGGAAATCGACATCCGCCCGGCGGCGGAAAAGATGCTCGCCGACATGGGCCACCCCTATTCGCAAGGCGAGGCGCATTACGACGTCACTTTCGAGAACGTGCAGGCGGGGCTGCGCACCGATTACCTCTTCCGCCTCGCGGGGCTCCACGGCGGCTTCGTGATCGGGACGGGCGACCTTTCCGAACTGGCTTTGGGCTGGTGCACTTATGGCGTGGGCGACCAGATGAGCCATTACGGGGTCAATGCGGGCGTGCCCAAGACGCTCATCCGCTATCTCATCCGCTGGACGATCCAGACGGGGCAATTCGACGCGGCCTGCGCCGAGGTGCTGCAGGCGGTCCACGACACGGTGATCAGCCCCGAACTGGTCCCGGCGGGCGAGGACGGCGCGATCCAGTCGACCGAGGACATGATCGGGCCTTACGAGCTCAACGACTTCTTCCTCCACCACACGGTCCGTTTCGGCCAGCGCCCGTCCAAGATCGCGTTCCTCGCCTGGCACGCGTGGAAGGACCGCGAGGCGGGCGAATGGCCGGTCGATTTTCCCGAGGACACCCGGAACGAATACGACCTTCCCACCATCGCGCACTGGCTCGAGAACTTCTGCCGCCGGTTCTTCGGCTTCTCGCAGTTCAAGAGGAGTGCGCTGCCCAACGGGCCGAAGGTATCCTCGGGAGGTGCCCTGTCCCCGCGCGGAGACTGGCGCGCGCCGTCCGATGCGGTGGCCGACGTGTGGATCGAGGAACTGCGCGAGAGCCTTCCGCAAGACGCTTTCCCGGCGCGGGACTGATTTCAACTGCCCGCCGCGCTGCCTTTTTCCGCGATTGCGATTTTGCTCGCCGTGAACGTCCTGTGGGCGCTCAACGTTGTCGTCTCGAAACTGGCGGTGGACGAGCTTGCCCTGCCGCCGCTGTTCTACGCCGCGCTGCGTTCGGCCCTCGTGGTGCTCGCGCTCGCCCCGCTGTTGCGGCGCGTGCCGGAGAGACTGCCGCGCGTGCTTGCGGTGGGGCTTGCGATAAGCGGGGGGAGTTTCGCGCTGCTGTTCGTCGGCCTGCAAAGCGCTTCGCCATCGGCGGCGGGGATCGTCAGCCTGTCGGGCGCGCCGCTGACCGTGCTGTTCGCGATCCTGTTCCTCAAGGAAGAGGTGCGCTGGCGGCGCGGTATCGGGATCGCGCTGACCTTTGCGGGTGTCGCGGTGGCGATCGGCTCGCCATCGGGGCTCGAGAGCGGCTGGGGCCTCGCGTTCGTGTTCGCCTCGGCGGTGGTGGGCGCGCTGGGTTCGGTGTTCTTCAAGCGCCTGTCGATCGGCGCGGTGGAGATGCAGGCGTGGGCGGGTGTCGCCTCGGCTCTCGTTCTCTTCCCGCTCTCCTTCGCGCTCGAAAACGGGCAGGGGGCGAGCCTCGCCGCCAATCCGCTCGCGGCGGCGGGATGCGTGGTGTTCGCCGGGCTCATCGTGTCGGTCGGCGCGCATTCGAGCTATTACCGCCTGTTCCAGCGGTATGATGCGAACATGATCGTGCCTTTCACCCTGCTCACGCCGCTTCTCACCATCGCTTTCGGCGCTTGGCTGACGGGCGATCCGGTCGGCTGGCGGCTGCTTGCGGGAGGGGGCATCGCGCTGGCCGGGGTGGCGATCATCGTGCTGAGGCCGAGCGCCTCGATCTTCAAGCCGCTGCTGGTCCGCCCGCGGCTCTAGGCGCGAAAGCGCCGCGCCCCTCGAACGAGGCGCGGCGCTCCCGGACAGGTCAGGCCGCGAGGCGTTCGGCCTGTTCGTGGGCGGCAGCGATCTTCGCTTCGCCGTCCTCGCCCATGATCCCGTCGGCGGCGACGATTGCGACGTCGGTGATGCCGAGGAAGCCGAGGAAGAAGGTCAGCCAGGGCGACATGAAGTCGATTGCGCTGCCGATCTTCGTGCCGCCCGAAGCGACCGCGAGATAGACCTTCTTCCCGGTGAGGAGGCCGACGGGTCCGTTCTCGGTGTACTTGAAGGTGCGGCCCGCGCGGGCGACGAGGTCGGCCCACGCCTTGAGGCTCGCAGGCACGCCGAAATTGTAGACCGGCGAGGAGATGACGATCGTGTCGGCGGCCTCGAGTTCGGCGATCAGGGTGTCGGAAATCGCCGCGAGGTCGGCCTGTTCGCTCGTGCGTTCTTCGGCGGGGGCGAGGTTCGCGGCGAACCGCTCGGCGCTGACGAAGGGCAGGTCGTTTGCGGCAAGGTCGCGGGTGGTGACCTGCGCATCGCCCTTTGCGCGGAGGCCCGCGACGATCCGGTCACCGAGCTGGTTCGAAATGCTTTCATCGCCGCGGATGCTGGCCTTGATGTGGAGGATATTGGTCATTGGTGTTCTCCGTTCGGAAATGGGCAGAGGTTGGCCCCGCCCGGCAGGGAGGGGCGGTGGGTCAGGCCGCGTCGACGAGGACGAGTTCGGCATCCTCCAGCGCGGTGACGGTCACTTCGTCCATCGCCGTGATGGCGATCCCGTCGCGAGCCTTGGCCTCGACCTGATCGACGCGCACCCTCCCGCTGGCGGGGACCAGGTAGAGGTGGCGGTCGGCCGAACGGGGGCGGTAGGTGACGGCCTCGCCCGCCTTCACGCTCGCGCCGAGGACGCGGGCATCGGCGCGGATGGGTAGGGCCCCCTGAGCTTTGTCCCCGTCGCCGTCCATGCCGCTTGCGAGCGGGACGAAGGCGCCGGAGCGCTCGCCCTTGGGGAACTTGCGCGCGCCCCAGCCGGGCGCGCCGCCGCGGCTATCGGGGATGATCCAGATCTGGAACAGCGTCGTTTCGGTGTCCTCGAGATTGTATTCCGAGTGCCGAACACCGGTCCCGGCGCTCATCACCTGAACGTCGCCCGCTTCGGTGCGGCCTTCATTGCCCATGGAATCGCGGTGCGTGATCGCGCCTTTGCGGACATAGGTGATGATTTCCATGTCGCTGTGCGGGTGGGTCGGGAAACCCGTGCCCGGCGCAATCGTGTCGTCGTTCCAGACCCGCAGCGCGCCCCAGTGGACGCGCGCCGGGTCGTGGTAACCCGCAAAGGAAAAGTGGTGATGCGCATCGAGCCAGCCGTGATTGGCCGCGCCGAGGCTTTCAAAGGGCCTGAGTTCGATCATCGCTCGTGTCTCCTGTTCCGTCGGCGGGCCGCGCGAAGCGGGCCTCGCCTGTCGAACGCGGAGATAGGGCGGACGGTGCAGACGGATAAGTGCGATAAAACTTGCAAAGATGTTCGATAAATCCGAACAAGCGTGCATGAAACTTGGCGAGCCCAGCATCGACCAGCTGCGCATCTTCCTGTGCGTCGCGGAAACCGGCAGTTTCGGCGGCGCGGCGCGGGAAATGGGGCGCACGGTCTCGGCGATCAGCTACGGCATCGCGCAGATGGAAGCCCAGCTCGGCGTGCGCCTGTTCGAACGCCAAGGATCGCGCCGCCCGGTCCTGACCGAAGCGGGCGAGGGCCTGCTGCCCGAAGCGCGCGCGGTCGCCGACCGGGTCGATGCTCTGATGGCGAAGACGCGCAGCCTCCATGCGGGGCTCGAATCCGCGGTGGGCCTCGTTCTCGACGTGATGGTGCCGGGCGAGGTCACAGCGGGCGTGCTGCGCGATTTCCGGCGGATGTTCCCGACAACCGCGTTGACGCTCAATATCGAGGGGCTGGGCGCGGTCGCGGCCTGCCTATTGGAAGGGGCGGGCGACCTCGCGATCGGCGGCCCCGTCATCGCCGACCATCCCGCGCTCGAGCGGCAGGCGGTGGGCGAGGTCGAACTGGTCCCGGTCGCCGCGCCCGGCCACCCGCTTGCAAGGCTCTCGCGCGAAGGCCGCGCCGCGCCGGGCGAGAGCCGCAAGCACCTGCAACTCGTCCTCGCCGACCGATCGAACCTCACCGAGGGGCGCGAATTCTCCGTCCTGAGCCCGCTGACATGGCGGCTGGGCGACCTCGGGGCGAAGCACACGCTGCTGCTCGAAGGGCTGGGCTGGGGCAATATGCCGCGCGCGATGGTGGCGGGCGATCTGACGCGGGGGAAACTGGTCGCGCTCGACCTGCCGGAAAGGCCCGGCGCGCATTACCGGCTTTCGGCGCTGTGGCGGCGCGACACGCGGCTGGGGCCGGCGACGAGCTGGCTGATCGATGCGTTCCGCGAAAGGCTGGAGGAGCGGGCCTAGCCCGAGCGCAGCCAGCGCCGCGCTTCGTCCGGAGCGTCGAAGAATTCGACCTCCACCCCGTCCGCGATGCGGCGATACTGCATCCGCACCAGCGGCGCGCTGGACACGACGGCGAAGCGGGTGAGCCCGTTGTCGCGCCCGGCGAGGATCGAATCGCGGATCACCTGCGCGGTCTCTCGGTCCTGCGGCACGAAGTCGCGCAGGTCTCCCAGAGCGCTGAACGGCGTCCGGTCGCGCAGGAAGGGGCGTGCCTTGTCGAGCAGCTCGCCGAGGAAATCCTGCATCGTCGCCTTGGTCCACAGCCCGCTGATCGCGAAATGGAGTTCCGCGCGATGCCGGTCGATCGAGATCGAATGCGAGGGCGCTAGCGAAGCCATACCCGTTGACGTAACGGAACTCCGGTAAAAATACTTATAACGCCCGCCAGTTTTTCTTTGCCTTTTCGGGCGGTTCGAGCCCGATGGCCAAGTTTTTACCGACAGGCGATCACAGCCGCGTCACCCAGCCGCGCGGGTCGGGCGCGGTGCCGTGCTGGATCGCGACCAGCCGCTCGCGGATTTTCGCGGTGAGCTGTCCCGTGCCTCCGGCGCCGATGGTGAATTCGCCCTCGGGCGAAGCGACCGTGCCTACGGGCGTGACGACCGCTGCCGTGCCGCAGGCCATCGTCTCGAGCAGCTCGCCGCTTTCCGCTTCGGTGCGCCATTGCTCGAGACTGTAGGGCTCCTCGCGCACCTCCAGCCCTTCTTCGGTCAGCAGCGCGATCAGGCTCTCGCGCGTGATGCCGGGCAGGATCGTGCCGGTCAGCGGCGGGGTGACGACGCTGCCGTCGCGGCGGACGAAGAACAGGTTCATGCCGCCCAGTTCCTCGATCCACTTGTTCTCGACCGCATCGAGGAAGACGACCTGGTCGCAGCCGTGCTCGCTCGCCTGCGCCTGCGGCACGAGGCTCGCGGCGTAATTGCCGCCGGTCTTGGCCGCGCCCGTCCCGCCGGGAGCGGCGCGGACATATCCTTGCGCGACCCAGATCTTCACCGGCGCGACGCCGCCCTTGAAATAGCTCCCCGCGGCCGAGAGGATCACCATGAACTTGTATTGCTTGGCCGGGCGCACGCCGAGAAAGGCTTCGGAGGCGAACATGAAAGGGCGGATGTAGAGCGATCCGCCCTCGATCGGGGGCAGCCATTCGGCATCGGCCAGCACCGCCTCGCGCACTGCTGAAAGGAAGGTGTCTTCGGGGATTTCGGGCATCGCCATGCGCCGCGCGCTGGCGTTGAAGCGGCGCGCGTTCGCCTCGGGCCGGAAAAGGGCGAGCCCGCCGTCCGCATGGGCGTAGGCTTTCATGCCCTCGAAGATTTCCTGCGCGTAATGCAGCACGCTCGCCGCCGGATCGAGCGCGATGGGCCCGCGTGGGGCCAGCACGGCCTCCTGCCAGCCTCCCTTTTCCTCGTCATAGTCGATTGCGACCATGTGATCGGTGAAGACCTTGCCGAAACCGGGATCGGCGATGAGTTCGGCGCGCCGCTCGGGCGGCGTGGGCGAGGGGTGGGGGAGGCGGGTGAAGTCCATGGATCGGCGGTTAATATGGCCGGTGGACTTGGGCAAGCGGGAGTCTTTGTCTGCGCGGAGTCTTTGTTTGCGCACCCCCATCCGGGGGTGCGATGTCCTCGGCCCTTGCGGGCCTGCGGGCGGGCGTGCAGGTGTGCTTCGCACGTCTGCGCCTTCGGCTTCGACTCCGCCCTTGCGGCCCTCTGCGCGGGCCGGACCAGCGCGATAAGCTCGCCACCCGCTAAGGCGGCAAATGCGAGAAAGCACTGATCGGCGGCGAAGCCGCCGCAAGGGCGACCGCCCGCCCGCAGCGGGTCCGCAGCGAAGCGGAGGACGTCTAGCGAGGACGAAGGCGCGGATGCGCCTTCGCGAAAACAAATAATGAAAAGGGCGCTCCCAGCCCGTCGGTGGGAACGCCCTTTCATGGTCAGCGGCCAGGAAGTGCCGCTCACGAAGCCTCTAAGGGTACCGTCTTACCGATAGTGCTCCGCGCGGAAACTTGCCGACCTCTCTGCTGAACCATGAGACATCGGATCACCTCCTTTCGCGCTAGATAGCCAAGACCCGCCGTATCACCGGGGGCCGAGGACCGCGTTCGCCGCTGGCCTCGTGTCCATATGTGAATCATGGGCAAGGGCGGTGCAAGACTTGAAAAAATCTTTTCCCACGTCACAATGGTGCGCCGTTGCATTGAGGCAATTGCAGGGCGTCCGGGCACAATTCCGGGCGCCTTTTTTCATGTTACATGGGCGTGACGGTCGAATAGGTATTCGCGCCTGTGGAAAAGCGCGAATCCCTTTCGGTTTACCGGCAATCCTCGATCACGCGGCTCACCTCGACCCATGCGGGCAGGTAAAGCGTGCGCTGGCCCTCGACGGCGACGGCGAAGCGGCCCTTGGTGATCGCCATCGCATCGAGCAGCGGGTCGGACGGGGCGAGGAAGGCGGCAAGCAGCTCGCTCTGCCCCGCGACGGGCCGCGCCTCGATCGTCCGGGTGAGCGTCTCGGTGCGGATCGTCATTGGGCGTGGCACCGCCTGTTCGCTTTCGGTGACATAGGCCAGCCCCACCTCGCCCCCGGCGCAGCGCAGGATGAAGCGGGCCTCGGAAATGCCGGTTCCGAACTGTGCGAAGATTTCGCCCGGCTCGCGCGCATAGTCCCAGTCGCCCGGCGTCTGGGGGGCGTCGAGATAATTCTCGTAGACCGGTTCTTCGACGACGGGCGGCGGGGCGGGGCGCGGGGGCGGGGTCGGCGCGGGCGCAGGTGTCGCGACCGGCGCAGGTGTCGGTGCGGGCGGCAGCGGCACGTCGGCCTGCGGAATGCAGGCGGCGGTCCCGAAGGTCAGAGCAATCGCGCCGGCGGCGGTGAGGACGGTCGCTTTCATGGCCCTTCAATGCGCGCTAAGCCTGCGCGCGTCCATGACCAATCCGGCGAAACCCTCTTCCAAGGCGGCGAAACGGCGTGTCGATCACCTGCTGGTCGAGCGCGGCCTCGCGGAAAGCCGCAGCCGCGCGCAGGCGCTGGTGATGGCGGGCGTGGTGTTCGCGGGCGAGGCCAAGGTCGACAAGCCCGGACAGCAGGTCGCCGAGGATACCGCGCTGGAAGTGCGCGGGCGCGACCATCCCTGGGTCAGCCGCGGCGGGATCAAGCTCGCCCACGCGCTCGATCATTTCGCCATCGACGTGACGGGAGCGACCGCCATGGACATCGGCTCGTCCACCGGGGGTTTTACCGACGTGCTTTTGCAGAAGGGCGCGGATCATGTCTTCGCGGTCGATTCGGGGACCAACCAGCTCGCCTGGAAGCTGCGGCAGGACAGCCGCGTGACCGTGCTCGAGAAGACCAGCGCGCGGATCCTCACGCGCGAGCGGATCGACCGCGACTGCGGCCTCGTCGTGTGCGATGCGAGCTTCATTTCGCTGGCGAAGGTGCTCGAGCGCCCGCTCGAACTGGCGGCGCAGCGATGCCGCGTGGTCGCGCTCATCAAGCCGCAATTCGAGGTCGGGCGCGAAGAGGTCGGCAAGGGAGGGGTGGTGCGCGATCCGGCCCTGCACGAGCGAGTCTGCGGTGAAGTGCGCGACTGGCTGGAAGGGATCGGCTTCGCTCTCGACGGGATCGTGCCGAGCCCGATCACCGGGCCGCAGGGCAATGTCGAATTCCTCGTGAGCGCGCAGCGCGGCTGAGGCACGCGGAGCTGTAACGAAAAAGGCCGGCGGCAACCCGATGTCGCCGCCGGCCCTTTCTGAAAGCCCGTAAGGGCCGACCGATTACTCGGCGGCTTCTTCCTCGGTGGCTTCTTCGGTGGCTTCTTCAGCCATTTCTTCGCCTTCGGCCATGGCTTCTTCGCCTTCGGCCATCATTTCCTCGCCCATGGCTTCGCCTTCGGCCATGGCGTCTTCGGTGGTTTCTTCGACCGAGGTGGCGTCGGCTTCGGTGGCGGCGTCATCGGCCGGCTCGGCGCAGGCAGCGGTGAGGGCGAGGCCGCCGGCGACGGCGATCAGCGAGAAAAGGTTGGTGGTCTTCATTTTCGTGTTCCCCTATCGGCCCCCGTGAGGAGGTCCCTGATTGGAATGGGACGCGCAAGTAAGCTTTCCTGCCGCATAGCGCCCCGAATCACGGCAAGAATGTGGCGTGATTAGCATAAGCCGCGCCGCACGCTAATAGATTTACCACAATTTCGCCCCATTTCCCCTTTGCTGCCCCGGCGAAGGGCGCGATTGCGGTGGTTTCCGGGAGCCGCGCAGACCATCCCCGAAAGGCAAGGCGCGCCGCATTTGCCTTCGCGCAAGGCTTGTGTATCGCCTCCGACACCGGAAATGACAGGCGAATCGCCTCCGGCCCGGCTGATCGGGCTGGGCGCGCGCCGGGTCGGGAGAGGTCATGCAGACACTCGCTTCGAAAGGGCAGTTGCGCGCAAGCTTCGTGCGCTGGGCCCTGTTCCTCGTGCCGCTGGTCCTGCTGCTCGGCTATGTCTCGGGCGAGTTCGGCGGGTCCGATACGCCGTGGTTCGCCGCCCTTGAAAAGCCCGCGATCTACCCGCCGCCCGCGGTCTTCGGGATCGTGTGGGGAGTGCTGTTCGTGACGATCGGCATTGCCGGGGCGCTGGTCGGCAGCGCGTGGGGCGCGCGCGGGCGGCTGCTCGCGCTCGGCGCCTTCGCGGTGCATTTCATGGGCCCGCTCGCGTGGACGCCGGTTTTCTTCGGCCTGCAGGAGATGCAGGTCGCGCTTGGAATCATCGCCTATTCGGGGGCGAGCCTCGTCCTCGTCGTGGCGCTTTACTGGCGGGTGCGGCGCTCGGCGGGCATCCTGATGCTGCCCTATCTCGCCTGGGTGTGCTTCGCGGGCGTGCTCAACTACGCTTTCATAGTCGAGAATCCCGACGGCGGCCCGGCCAATCCCGACGGGGCGGTCCAGCGCTTCGAACTGGGCGAGAGCTGAGCCCTCTCCCATCTGGACAAAACGCCCCCGCGCGACCAAATAGACGCCATGCAGAGCCAGAACCCGATCATCGCCGACTTCGTCAAACTCGCCAACAGCGCGGCCGGGACTTTCGCCGGCATGAGCCGAGAGGCGCGCGACAATGCGCGCGAACGCCTGCGTGAAGCGATGGGCGGCATGGATTTCGTATCGCGCGAGGAATTCGACACGGTCAAGGCCATGGCGCAGAAGGCGCGCGAACAGGCCGACGCGCTTGAAGCCAAGGTCGCCGAGCTCGAGGCGAAGCTCGCCAAGAAGTGATGCCGTAAGGCGCGCGTCATGCACCTGCGCGCGCCCGCCATCCTCGTCGCCTCCCGCGCGCATGGCGAAACCGCCGCAATCGCGCGTTTCCTGACAGAACACCACGGCCTCATCGCCGCCTATGTCGCCGGAGGGCGCGGGCGGCGGATGCGTCCTGTCGTCATCCCCGGCAACCGCGTTGCGCTCGAGCTTTCGGCGAAATCCGACACCCAGCTTCCCTTCGCCCGGGTCGAACTGGAAGAAAGCCGCGCGCCGTGGATGACCGAGCCGCTGCCCGCCGCCGCGATCCAGTGGGCCTGCACGCTCACCGCCTCGGCGCTGCCGGAACGCAGCCCTTACCCCGCGCTCCATTCCGCGCTCGACGCGCTGCTCGCCGCGATCTGCCATGCCCCTTCGGCGCGCGGCTGGCTCGGCGCGATGGTCGGCTACGAGACGCTGCTGCTGCGCGAGATGGGCTATGGCGCGCCGCTGGGCTCGGGCGCGCCCGCGCTCGATGCGCCGCTGGCCGAGCAATTCGAGGCTTTCCGCGCGCTCCACAGGCCGATCGGGCGCCACGCCCTTGCGGGAAGCCCCGGCGATGGTATGGCCGCGCGCGTGCTGCTGGGCGAACGGCTCGCCCGCATGGTGAGGTAAGGGGCTTTTCGGGATGAAGATTGCGGTTCTGCCGGGCGACGGGATCGGGCCCGAGGTGACGCGCGAGGCGGTGAAGGTGCTCGAATGCCTCGACCTGCCCGGCCTCACCCTTTCCCAAGGCGACGTCGGCGGCATTGCCTACAAGCGCCACGGCGCGCCGCTGCCGAAAGAGACGCTCGACATGGCGCACCATGCCGATGCCGTCCTGTTCGGTGCGGTGGGCGATCCGTCCTGCGACGGTCTCGAACGGCATCTGCGCCCCGAACAGGCGATCCTCGGGCTTCGCAAGGAGCTTGGCCTGTTCGCCAACCTGCGCCCGGCCAGGGTGTTCGAGGGGCTCGAACACCTCTCCCCGCTGCGCCCGGAAATCGCCCGCGAACTCGATATGCTGATCGTGCGCGAGCTCACGGGCGACGTCTATTTCGGCAGGAAGGGCGAGCGCACCACCGATGCGGGCGAGCGCGAAGGCTGGGACGAAATGGCCTATAGCGCGCCTGAAATCCGTCGCATCGCCCATGTCGCCTTCCGCGCGGCGAAGGGGATGGGCGCGCCCCTCGTCAGCGTGGACAAGGCGAACGTGCTGGAAACCAGCCAGGTCTGGCGCGACGTCGTGGGCGAGGTCGCCCACGGCTACCGCGAGGTCGCGCTCTCCCATATGTATGTCGACAACGCCGCGATGCAGGTGATCGCGAACCCGGCGCAGTTCCGGGTGATGCTTACCGGCAACCTGTTCGGGGACATATTGTCCGACCTCGCGAGCGCGGCGGTCGGCTCGATCGGCCTGCTGCCGAGCGCCTCGCTGGGCGAGCGGCAGACGGGCTTCGGCACTTTCGGCCTGTACGAGCCCATCCACGGCAGCGCGCCCGACATCGCAGGGCAGGGCAAGGCCAACCCGATGGCGACGATCCTGTCCGCGGCGATGATGCTGCGCCATTCCTTCGGCCGCGAGGAGGACGCCGCGCGCATCGAGAAGGCGGTGGCGAAAGCGCTGGCGGACGGCATTCGCGGCGGCGATCTCGGCGGGGATCACGGCACCGAGGCGATCGGCGCAGCGGTGCGCGAGCGGCTCTGACGCCGGGCGCGGGCGATGCTCGACCTCGCCATCATCCTCCCCACGCTCAACGAGCGCGGCAATCTCGCGCCGCTGGTGGAGCGGATCGAGGGCGCGCTGGGGCCGGAAGGCTGGGAAGTCCTGATCGTCGACGACGACAGCCGCGACGGCACGGCGGACGAGGCGCGCGCGCTGGCGCTTGGCGACCGGCGGGTGCGGGTGATCCAGCGGATCGGGCGGAGGGGCCTTGCGAGCGCGGCGATGGAGGGCTTCTGCGCCACGGCGGCGCCCTTTTCCGCCGTGATGGACGCCGACCACCAGCACGACCCCGCGCTGCTGCCCCGGATGCTCGCCGCGCTCAAGGCGGGCGAGGCCGAGGTCTGCGTCGCCAGCCGCTTCGCGCAAGGCGCGAGCACCGCGAACTGGGCGAACCCCGAGCGCGAGAAGCTCTCGGGCCTCGCCAACCGCATTGCGCGCGGGCTTACCGGCGTCGAGCTGACCGACCCGATGAGCGGCTATTTCATGCTGCCGACCGCAACGGCGCGCGCGCTCGTCCCGCGCCTGTCGGGGATCGGCTTCAAGATCTTGCTCGACCTCCTCGCCACCGCCGACCGGCCCCTGCGTGTGAAGGAATTCCCGCTCGATTTCGCCGCCCGGCGCGAGGGCGTGAGCAAATTGGACCGCGCGATCCTGTTCGATTTCCTCGCCGGGCTCTATGACAAGACCATGGGCCGCGTGATCCCCACCCGTTTCGCGCTGTTCGGCACGGTCGGCGCGCTCGGCGTGATCGTCCATTTCGCGGTGCTCACCGCGCTGCTGTTCGTCTACGAGGAAGGCTTCACGCTGGCGCAGGCGATTGCGGTGCTGGTGGCGATGAGCTTCAACTTCTGGCTCAACAACTGGCTGACCTATCGCGACCAGCGGTTGCGCGGGGCAGGGGCGATGCTGCGCGGTTGGCTGGGTTTCTGCGCGACCTGCGCGGTCGGCGGCTTCGCCAATGTGGCGGTGGCGACGTTACTGGAGAGCCAGGGCGTGTTCTGGGCGCTCGCCGCGCTCGCGGGCATTTTGATCGGGTCGGTCTGGAACTATGCCCTGTCCAGTCGCTTCGTCTGGGGGCGGTTCTAGCGCCAGCCCGAAATCCAGGTCCAGTCGGCAAAGCTCATCGGCCCGTCGAGCGGGGCGGCGGTCAGCACCTTCCAGAACAGCGCGAAGAAGCCAAGGCTCGCCAGCGGCATCGCCCAGCCGAGCCAGCGCAGCCGCTCCACCTGCCGCAGGTCCGCCAGTGACAGCGCGAGGGCTGCGAGCAGGAACACGCTCGGCATCATGTAGTGATAGTAGAACTGCACCGGCTTGGGCGCGACGATCCAAAGGCCGAGGCTCGCCGCGTAGCCCAGACCCACGCCGACCTTCGCCCATTCGCGCCGCCAGACACCCGTCACCATGCACCACACCAGCGCGGGCAAGCCCAGCAGCATCGTCAGCGGATTGCCGATCAAAAGCACGCCGCGCTGGGCCCCGTCGGCGTATTCGTAGAGGTACCAGATGCCGCGCGTGTTGGTGACCCATTGCGGCCAGGTGCTCTGGTAAGTGTGCGGCGCCATGACCGATTTCTGCAGCTCGAGGATTTCGCCGTGCAGCTCCACGAGGCCGAAAGGGAACAGCTCCCCGGCAAGCGGCGAGGGGCGCAGCGGCGTACCCAGCGAGTAGCCCGGCAGGAAGGTCAGCGCATAGACGAAGAGCGGCACGATCCCGAGCCAGAGAAAGGCTTCGAGGAGGCTCACGCCCGGCACGGGAATGCCCCTGCGGCTCGTCAGCAGGCGGCGGCGTCCGGCGGAAAGGCGCGCGGCGAAGAACGCGAGGCCGGGCAGCATGGCAAGGGGTATCGCGTTCCACTTCGCCCCCAGCGCGCAGCCGATCGCGATCCCGGTGAGCGCCAGCCGCCGGCGGCCCGTCTCCGGCTCGCGGATCGCGGCGGCGAAGCCCCAGGCGGCAAGCGCAAGAAAAGCGGCCATGAAGATGTCGAGCATGGCGATGCGCGACTGGACGAAGAGGTGAAAGCCGCTTGCCAGCAGCACCCCGAAGGCGAGCGTCGCATAGCGATCGAGGCTCGCGTGCCACAGCGCCCGCATCGCCGCGCCGAACGCAATCGTCCCGGCAACGAGAGGCATGATCCGCCAGCCCAGCGGCCCGTCGCCGAAGAGCCATATCCCGAGCCCGATCAACGCCTTGCCGAGCAGGGGGTGTTCGCGGTTCATGTATTCCCCGCCTTCGAGCAGCGCGCGCGCGGCGGGGAGGTAGTGGACCTCGTCGAAAAAGGGCTCAGAAGGGATCGCCAGCCGCACGCTTGCCAGCGCGGCGAACAGGGCGGGGATCGCAAGGCACCAGCCCCACGGGTCGCGCGGGTGCGCCACAGGATGCTGGGGCGGGCCCGAAAACTCGGGCGGGGCGACGACCGGCTGGGAGGCGACCTCGTGCATCGCCCCGGCGCTTACGAAAGCCCCGCGCGCTTGCCAAGCGGCTTCAGGCGGCCCGCGTGTCCGAGGCGCGCGCCTCGAGCCAGAACAGCCGCGCGGCCATGGCGAGCAGGCCGATGCTCGCGGTCGCGACCACTAGCAGGAACCACAGGGGCAGGTTCATCCCCGCCGCCCGCGCGCGCGGCGCGATCAGGACGAGCGCGAGCGTCACCGCGATCAGCAGATCCCACCACACCTGCACGCCCCACAGGTTCGCGGTGTGGTTCTCCCACACCGGCAGCACCCCCTCGCTCGCCAGCACCACCCCCGTGAAGGCCGCGAAACCGGCGGCGAGCGCGGCGGCGAGATGCGGATTGCCGCGCGCTACGGGCCGCGCGAGGACGGCGAGGATCGCAAGCACCGCGCCGGCGAGCCCGGCGAGGAATAGGACGACGGGGGGCGTGAATTCGAGCGGCATGGGGCGAATCTCCGGGTTTGGTGTAGCGAGTGCTACACCCGTCTTGTAGCCTGATGTAGCGCCCGCTACAATACCCGCATGGCCAAGCCTCCGCTCTCGCGCGAAACCCTGCTCCCGGCGCTCGCCGCGCACGTCCTCGAACACGGGCTCGCAGGCGCGAGCCTGCGCCCGCTCGCGCGCGCGGCGGGGACGAGCGACCGGATGCTCATCTACCATTTCGGCTCCAAGGCCGCGCTCGTCGCCGACCTCCTCGCCTTCGTCGCGGAGCGCTATGCCGAGGCGCTCGATGCCGCTCTGGGCGAGGACCGCGGCGCCACCCGGCAGGAGGTCGCCGCGCGCGTGCTCGCCAAGGCGGGCGGCGAGGAAATGCAGCCCTTCATGGCGCTGTGGTGGGAAATCGTCGCGGGCTCGGCGCGCGAGCTTCCCGGCTACCGCGAGGCGGCGGGCGCGGTGATGGACCGGATGCTTCGCTGGCTCGAAGGGCAGATGCCCGCGGGCGACCCCGACCCGCAGGGCGGGGCGCGCTATCTGCTCACCCTGATCGAAGGGGCGATGATGCTGTCGGCCGCGGGCCGCCCCCGCATCGCGCGCGAGGGGCTGGTCGCCAGCGGCCTGTAACGCGGCTTGTAAGGCGCCCCGCCACCGCCTAATCGCTTGCCTCCATGAAGAAGACCACCGGAATGGACCGCAAGGTCACGCAGAAATGGCGTCCCGCGACGCAGGTCGTGCGCGGCGGCACGTGGCGCAGCGAAGAGGGCGAGACGAGCGAGGCGATGTTCCTCACCTCGGGCTATTCCTACGACGACGCGCAAACGGTCGCGGACCGGTTCGCGGGCGAGGCGCAAGGCATGACCTATTCGCGCCTCCAGAACCCGACCGTCGCCATGCTGGAAGAGCGCATCGCGCTGATCGAGGGGGCGGAAGCCGCCCGCGCGCAGGCGAGCGGGATGGCGGCGATGACGGCGGCGCTTTTGTGCCAGCTTTCGGTCGGCGATCATTGCGTCGCCGCGCGCGCCGCGTTCGGTTCGTGCCGCTGGCTGGTCGATAATCTCCTGCCGCGCTTCGGGATCGAGACCACGGTGATCGACAGCGCCGACAACGCCGCGTGGGAAGCCGCGATCCGGCCCAACACCAGGGTCTTCTTCTTCGAGACCCCGGCGAACCCGACGCTCGACATCGTCGATTTGCAATTCGTCTGCGACCTCGCCCGCGCGCATGGCATCACCACGGTCGTGGACAACGCCTTCGCCACCCCCGTGTTGCAGCGCCCGATGGAATTCGGCGCGGACGTGGTGGCTTACAGCGCGACCAAGATGATGGACGGGCAGGGCCGGGTGCTGGCGGGCGCGATCTGCGCCTCGAAGCAGTGGATCGACGAGGTGTTGATGCCGTTCCAGCGCAACACCGGGCCGACGCTTTCGGCCTTCAACGCCTGGGTGGTTCTGAAGGGGCTGGAAACGCTCGACCTGCGCGCCCACCAGCAAAGCCGCAACGCCGTCGCCATGGGCCGCTTCATCGAGGAGCGGGTCGAAAAGGCGGGCGGGCGGATGCTCCATCCGGGGCTCGAAAGCCACCCGCGCCACGCGCTCGCGAAACAGCAGATGGACGCGACCGGTCCGATCTTCGCTTTCGACGTCGGCACGCGCGAGCGCGCCTTCGCCCTGCTCGACGCGCTCGAATTGATCGACATCTCCAACAATATCGGGGATGCGAAGACGCTGATGTGCCACCCGGCCTCGACCACCCACGCCAACATGGGCGAAGAGGCGAGGGCGGAGATGGGCGTGACCGACGGCCTCATCCGCATCAATGTCGGGCTGGAGGACATTGCCGACCTCACCGAGGATATGGACCGCGCGCTGGCCGCTGCCGGGATCTGAGACAAGCGCAAGGGGCCGGGCCGCCCGCTTGTGCCTCGGTGAAGAGAGCGGGCGGCCCGGCCGGTGCACATGGCGGCTTGCCGTGAAGGCGGGACCGCTCGGAAACGACCTGTCAGAAACCCGTGCCTTGATGGCCTTGGGGGGTTCCCGAGGACGTGCTCCTTGTGAACCGGCGGGGCTAACGAAACGCGCAAGGGCACGGGTAATACCGCGTCAACCACGTTGGGCGCGAGGCCGGCACTGCGCCGGGGCGGGGCGGTTGTGCATTGCAGCATGATCGGCTAGGTCGAAGGCGACTTTCACGCGCCGCGCCTCTGCCGTGCGGCCCCAGATTCCGGAAAAATTCCGCCCATGATCCAAGACCGCTCCTTCGCGGCCCGGCTGCGCCATGACTGGTTCGCCCAGCCGCGCGCCGACATTCTCGCCGGCATCGTGGTCGCGCTCGCGCTGATTCCCGAGGCGATCGGCTTCGCGCTCATCGCCGGGGTCGATCCCAGCGTCGGCCTCTATGCGAGCGTGGTGATCGCCATGGTGATCGCCTTTACCGGCGGGCGGCCCGGGATGATCTCGGCGGCGACCGCGGCGGTGGCGGTGGTGGTCGTGCCGCTGGTGCGCGAATACGGGGTGGAATACCTTTTTGCCGCTACGATCCTGATGGGCGTGTTCCAGGGGATCGCGGCGCTGCTGCGTTTGGACCTCCTGATGCAGTTCGTCAGCCGCAGCGTCATCACCGGATTCGTCAACGCGCTCGCCATCCTCATCTTCATGGCGCAGATCCCGCAGCTGACGGGTGTGGGGGTGGAAACCTACGTCATGGTCGCGGTGGGGCTGGCGATCATCTATCTCCTGCCGCGCGTGACCAAGGCCGTGCCGAGCCCGCTGGTCGCGATCCTGCTGCTGACGGGCGCGGCGATATACTGGGGCCTGCCGGTCAACACGGTCGCGGGCGAGGGCGAGCTGCCGGACGGCCTGCCGTTCTTCCGCCTGCCGGACGTGCCGCTGACGATGGAGACGCTGCGGATCATCGCGCCCTATTCGCTGACCATGGCGGCGGTCGGACTGCTTGAAAGCCTGCTGACCGCGCAGATCGTCGACGACATGACTCACACCGACAGCGACAAGCGCCGCGAGAGCGCGGGGCAGGGGGCGGCGAACATGGCGGCGGCCTTCTTCGGCGGGATGGGGGGCTGTGCGATGATCGGCCAGTCGGTCATCAACGTCGCGAGCGGAGGGCGCGGGCGGCTCTCGACCTTCACAGCGGGAGCCTTCCTGCTGTTCCTGCTGACCGTGCTGGGCGACTGGGTCGGGCAGGTGCCGATGCCCGCGCTGGTCGCGGTGATGATCATGGTGTCGATCGGGACGTTCTCATGGAACTCGATCCCCAACCTGCGCCGCCACCCGCCGACCTCGAGCGCGGTGATGATCGCGACCGTGGTGGTGGTCGTGTGGACCCACGACCTCGCGCTGGGCGTGCTGACGGGGGTGCTGCTCTCGGGCATCTTCTTCGCGGGCAAGGTGCGCAACCTGTTCGATGTCGAGCGGGTGCGCCGGCCCCATTCGGCGGTCTATGTCGTCACCGGCGAGATCTTCTTCGCCAGCGTCGACAAGTTCATCGAGAAACTCGGCCCCGAAAGCGCCCATGAGGACGCCGCGCACCATGTCGTGATCGACGTCTCCCGCGCGCATTTCTGGGACATCTCGGCGATCGGCGCGCTGGAAAAAGTGGTCGAGCGTATGCGCCGCAACGGGCGGCACACGCGGGTCGTGGGGCTGAACCGGGCGAGCGCGGACCTGTTCGACAAGTTCGCGCTGGAGGACCGCACCGGACTGGAGCTGGGCCTCGCGCCGCACTGACACTTTAGCCCGCTTGCCGCCCCCGCGCGTCCGTGCAATCGCTCGTCCGCGCAATTTCGAGGGAGCCTCCGCATGGCCAAGAGCGTCGAACTGGTCTTCGATTTCGTCAGCCCCAACGCCTATCTCGTGTGGTGGCCGCTGCGCGACCTGTGCGCGCGGCACGGGGCGGAGCTGGTCGTCACGCCCGTATTCCTCGCCGGGATGCACCGCATCACCGGCAACGCCCCGCCGATGATCCGCGACAAGGACGTGCGCGGCAAGAACGAATACGCCCAGCTCGAAATGGACCGCTTCATCGCGAAGCACGGCCTCACCGCCTATCGCCTCCACCCGCAATTCCCGTTCAATTCGATCACCCTGCAAAGAATGCTCTTCGCCGCGTGCGAGGACGGGCGCGGGGTCGATTTCGCCGAGGGCCTGCTGCGCCCGATCTGGGAGGAGGGTATCGACATTACCGACCCGCAGGCGCTTGGGCAGGCGATCGCGGCGGCGGGGTTCGATCCGCAGGCCCTTTTCGAACGCGCGCAGGCCGAGGAGGTCAAGCAGGGGCTCGCCGCCAACACCGACGCGGTGGTCGAACGCGGCGCTTTCGGCATCCCGACCATGTGGGTTCCTGCAGGCGCGGGGCGCGAGGCGATGTTCTTCGGCAAGGAGCGCCTGGACCAGGTCGAAGAGGCGCTCGCCGCCTGACCCCAACGCGATTTGTGCGTTGCAAAAATGCCAGCCCGCAGCGCCCTTCGGGATACGCCGGTGAAATCGCGCGTTGCCCCCTTGTGAGCAGGACGGGAATCGCTACCTTGGAGACGTCATGAAAGAGCTGTTCCAACACGCTGCCACGACCGACGGGGTGACCGTCCGGGTCGCCGTCAATTTCCTGCCGGAACAATCGCATCCCGAAGCCGGCAAGTGGTTCTGGGTCTATCACATCCGGATCGAGAACGGCTCGCACGAATCGCTCCAGCTGCGCACCCGCCACTGGCGCATCACCGATGCGCGCGGGATGGTGAACCATGTCGACGGCGAAGGCGTGGTCGGCGAACAGCCCGTCCTCGCACCGGGTGAGAGCCATGATTACGTCTCCGGCTGCCCGCTGACGACGCCGCACGGCTCGATGGAAGGCTTCTACACCTTCACCCGCGCCGACGGCACGCCGTTCGAAGTGCGCATCCCCTTCTTCCCGCTCGCCGCGCCCGAAACCGCCGACGGGCGCTCCTCGGCGTAAACGCGCGCGCTTGCGCGGCCCGGCGGCGCTGGCTAGGCGCTGAAGGGTGAAGCGCACCCATCTCCCCTTGAACGCCCTGCGCGTGTTCGACGCGGCGGCGCGGCACCTGTCCTTCACCCGCGCGGCGGACGAGCTTGCCGTCACCCCCGCCGCGGTCGGCCAGCAGATCCGCGCATTGGAGGACCATCTCGGCGTGGTCCTGTTCCGCCGCACCTCCAAGGGGCTCGAACTCACCAGCGAGGGTGAGGCCGGGCTCGACCCCTTGCGCGAAGGCTTCCTGAGGTTCGAGGAAAGCGTGCAGGCGATGCAGGCCGGGCAGGCCTCCGACCGCTATACCATCGCCGCCCCGCGCGAATTCTACTCGGTCTGGTTCGCCGCCCGCCTCGCCGCCTTCCAGGCCGACCGGCCGGGCATCCAGTACATCCTCGCAGCCAGCGAGGAGACGGATTTCACCGAGGCCAATCTCGACCTCGCGGTGCGCCTCGTCGAAGGGCCGGGCGATCTCGAAGGCATCCAGCTCACCCCGGCGAAGCGCATCGCCGTCGCCGCCCCTGACGCGCGTGAGGCATGGATCGACTGGCCCGGCGCGGCCCTGCCCGAAGGCGTCACCCCCTGCATCCGCGCGGCCAATCCGGGACAGGCGCTCTCCAGCGTGCTGGCGGGCATGGGGCGCACCGTCCTGCCGCTCGCGCTGGCCGAGGCGGCGCTCGAAGACGGGCGGCTAGACGCGCTTGGCGAGCCCGAGGAAAGCCGCCGGGCCTACTGGCTGGTCGCCCCGCTGCCGCAATGGCGGCAAAAGAAGGTCCGCGCCCTGGTCGAATTCCTTACCGCGTGACCCGATGATCCGGCCCGTCACCGAACTCGAAACGCCGCGCTTCCTCATGCGGCCCCTGCGCCGATCCGACCTCGCCGCGCTGTTCCCGACGATGTCCGACGAGGCCCACGCGCTCTATCTCACGCGGCCCGCCTTCGCCTCGCATACCGAGTTGTGGCAATGGCTCGCGGCGCCCGACTGGCCGGGCCGCACGTGGATTGCCGAGGACCGGGAAAGCGGCGCGCTCGCGGGCCGCTTCGTCGCGGTCCCGACGGGGCGCGAGGGAGTCGAGGAAATCGGCTACATCACCTGCATCGAGAGGCTCGGCCAGGGCGTCGCGCGCGAATGCACCGCCGCGCTGGTGCGCCACCTGTTCGATACCGGCACACGCAAGATCGTCGCCGAGGTCGATACCCGCAACACGCCGTCCGTCCGCCTGCTCGAAACGCTCGGCTTCACCCGCGAGGCGCACCTGCGCGAACACGAGGAAACCCACGCGGGAATGTGCGACGTCTATCTCTACGGCCTGCTCGCGAGCGAAGCGCGAGCCTAGCGAAGCGGAAGCGGGCGGGACGAAGCGGCAGGGATCGATCCGGCCCGCCGCGTTCGTCCGCTTCATCCGCAGGGGTGCGAGAGGGCAGGGACAGGGTTAAGGCGCCGTTAGGATCGGCAAGGTTGCAGGCCACCGGAACGCGGATTTCCGCGGTGTCCGGGACACGTAACGTTACATATACGGTGTGATACTCATCGCACGGCCCGCGCTGCGATATACCCGTGGTCATGAAGTGGGCAGTCGCTTGCGGTATCCAATTCGCCCTCCTGGCTTTTCCCACCTTAGAAGTCAGGGCCGAACGCGGGAAAGTACGAGAGGTCGACAGACCCCAGATCGCAAGCGTGTCCGCTTCTGCCAGGGTCCTCCCGGGTGCGAAGCCGAACTGGTCCTCGGCCCGCTCCGGGAGGGCTCCACGCCCGGGCGCTTCGGGTCGCGCCGACGTGTCCTACTCCAGGGTCGCAAGTTGCTCCGAGAGAAGCGACGAACAGGAAGTATGCTATTATGTCGATTTCTCTTGAGGCGTCGCACTGCAGCACGACGGCGCAAGCCGACCCGCGTGATGCAGTCGCCGGGCCCGAAGGCAAGGTGGTTGCGTTTGCCGATGCACGCGTGGGGGAAGACCTCGACGAGGGAACGACCGGTTTCGCGGACCTTTACGTCGTCGAACCGGACGGCCTGCCCATCACCGGATTGCGCAACGCGCTCCTTCCGGCGCTTGCCCTGTGGGGAGCGATAGCGGCATCGGTCATGCTGGTCTGGCGGGTGCTGGGATAAGCCCCGGGATCATCCGGACACGATAGTCGGCGGGGCATGAAGGCGCGCTCCTGTGGGTGTGCCGTCTTCGATCTGTATCGCCCGTCCTGATACCTCGGCCCGGCGGCTCATCGCCCGCTATTGTTGCGCCGCCGCTTGGCCGCGCGCCCCGCACCGGCGTGGAAGGGCCGCGCGATCGGGCTACGGCAGCGTCACTTCAAGAGCCGCGAGCCTGCGCCTGGCGCGAGCATTGCGAAACGGTGCAGGCTCGCAGGTTCTCGATCAGCCGATCGACCGCGCCGCCGCCCCAGTTGAACAGGCCCAGCTCCTGCCTGATTCGCTGTTCGTTCGCATCGAGAAAGGACGGGTCCGTCATCGCCCGGCGCAAGAGCTTGATGGCATGGATATCGTGGGTGTTGGACTGTCCGGGGATGGGCCGCACGAGAAGCATCCGGGCAGCGTCGAGCTCGCCCGAGGCAAGCGCGGCCATCAGCATATTGAGATGGTGCGGCGCGCTCGGCGCGGGTGTGGCGGCGATCATCGCGCGCAGCTCGCCGGGGGAAAGCCCCGTGCCTTCGGGCGGGTCGGGGCAGGAACGGGCCTCTGAGGCGACTGCGGCGAGCAGGGTGGGGTGGCCGATCGACTGGTCGGCAGCGATCCGCAGGTTGCTCCCGGCGGCATCGCAGTTGCCCTGCGCTATGGCGACCTTGGCGCAGACGAAATTGGCATAGGGGTTTTCGGGGTCGATCGAAAGAGCGGCCTTCACATCCTGCCACGCCCTGCCGGACGGGACGACCGCGCGGCCCTCGATCACGTCGGTCTGGTAGGCCCGCAAGGCGCGCCGCGCCAGCAGGAAGGGCGTGTATTCTCCCGTGGGGTGCCGCTCGATGCAGGCATCGAGAAGCGCGGTGTCGGAGCGGTTCTGCCCGCGCAGCGCCTCGAGCCTTACGAAACAGGCGTAATCGCTGGCGAGCGGGTCGTCGATCCGTTGGTTTTCGATGCGGGTGATTCGGCCGCCGGGGGCGATCGCCTTGCTGATCGCCCAGGCGATGCCGGCGGTGAAGATCTGCGGATCCTCCAGCTCCGGTCCGACGGTCTCGCGCAGCAGGACGGTATCGTTGCGGTCCGACAGGACGACGAACGCCTGCAGGCCGCCGCGTGGGCCGCTCTCGAAGCGCAGGTCGAGGACGTAGTCCGCTTCGCCGCGCCCGGCCTGCGGACTGACTCTCGCGGCGCGCGAAAAGGCGAGCATCATCTCGGCCTGGCGAACCGCCTGCCCGGCGAGCGCGCGCCATTCGCCCGGAGCGTTGTCGAGCCCCCGCAGATCCGGTTCGAGCGCGATTATGGGCGCATCCGTGCGCGCGGTCGCTTCGGATTGCGAGCCTTCGACGAAAACCGCGGCCGCCAGCAGCCCCGCGCCGAGCACAAGCGCGATCAGCCCGGCGAAAGCGGCGATCCGGCGCGCGGGAGTCGGCAATCGGGCGAAACCGATCCGCCCGTCGGCCGGCGCCCCGGATGGCGCGGCGGGCTCCGCCTCCGCGGGCCGATCGCTCGGCGGATCGTCGAAGGGCGCGAGCCGGATCGCATAGCCCCCCGTGTCGATCCGCAGGCGCCCCTCGCCGACCGGACGGTTGCGCAGGTAGTAATGGTCGAGATTGTGCCGCAGCCGCGAGATCTGCACGCGCGGATAGCTGTCGCTTACAAGGTCGAAATCCGGGCTTTTGCCGAGCGCATCGACCGCGATCTCGAACTGCGTCGGCGGCCCGTCCCCCGCGATCGCGCGTTCGACCAGGTAGCGCAGCAGCTTGGCCTGCACGGGAGAGCGCGCGAAGGCCGGATCGGCCAGCACGGCGTCGAGTTCGAGCCGCATTTGCCCGGCGGTATTCACGCGGAAGCCCCGGTGTGCATGGCGCCTTGTATCCCTGCGACCTCGGCGGGATCGCGCGACGCGCGCCCGCACTGTCATTATACCCGCCCCGCGATTGTCGAAGCGGCTGGCCCCGATGCCGTATTAACGATCCTTTGACGAGCGGAAAAGTGGCCTAATTGATAGCCTTGCCCATTTTGCAACACTTCTGCCGCACCCGGACACCGGGCCGCACCCCGCGCCTAGTCCGCACTGTCCTCCCCGGCCTCGAGCTCCTTGCGCCACGCGCGCACCTTGGCATCGATCGCCTCGCGCACGCGGGCGACGTTCGCCGGGTCGTTGGCCCGCGCGCGCGCCTCCTCCTCGACCTCGCGGCGGATGCGTTCGTAGACCGGGTGGCCGGGCGTGATGTGGGCGGCGGGCGCATAGCGGTCCGCCAGCCGCGCCCTGAGGAAGAACATCACCAGCGCATCGTTCCAGCGCCGCTCGTAGCCGACGATCTCGCCGCGGTGGATGATCGGCCGCTCCTCCCCCCTGAGCGCGCGGGCGAAGGCCGAATCCTCGAGCCGCGTCATCGCCCAGTCGAGCGCCCGCTCCCACGCCGCGCGAAAGCCCTCCGCCCCGGGTTTCTGCCGCAGCCGGTAGAGCGCCTCGTTGCTGCGCCCGATATGCCGCGCCGCATCGCGCACGATGCCGGTCGCGGCGAGGTGCGCGATGAATTCGCGCTGGAGCTCGGGCGTGATCGAGTTCTTGCGCAGCGTGCGCGGCACGACCGGCTCGAAATCGAGCAGCGGGTCGCCGGGCCCGGGCTTCTCCCGCACGAAGGCGACCTGCGAACACGCCTGGCGCGCGATCGCGCGCTTGTTGCGGATGATGGGACGCGACGGATCGCGCGAGAGCGGCGGGGTGGAGCGGGGCTTGGTCATGGCCCGCGGGGAGATTGCACAGATTTCCCGAGTAGGAAAATCCCGCCCTGCCGGTGGCATATCAGTGGCCCGGCGGCGCGCCCTCAATCGCGTGGAACCGGGGGCAGGGCCGGGCGCAGCGGTCCTCGGCAGGGCCACAGAAAAGGACTCGGGGCCGGGAAGGCGGAAGATCAGCCCCCTCCCCGCGGGAAGGGGGTTGGGGGTGGGGAGCGGAGGTGGCGCTATGAGGCGAGGAGTCTTTTGCTTTGCGCTCGCCCATCCGGGCGAGCGTTCTCGGTGCTGTTCCCTCCGCTTCGCTACGGGGCACCTGCGGGCGGGCGGTCGCCCTTGCGGCGGCTTCGCCGCCGTTATTCTCGCCCTATCGTCGCCCCGGGCTTGACCCGGGGTCCAGCTTCCTGCTGTTTATCCGAGACCGGTCAGGGGTACGCGATGACCAACACGCTCTATTACGGCAACAATTTCGACGTGCTGCGCGAACACATCGCGGACGAGAGCGTGGACCTCATCTATCTCGACCCGCCGTTCAATTCGAACGCCAATTACAACATCCTGTTCAAGTCTCCGGAAGGCCAGCAGTCGGATGCCCATATCGAAGCGTTCGAGGACACGTGGCACTGGAACGACACGGCGGAGGCCGCTTTCGACGAGGTGATGCGAAGCGGCAATTCTGATGCCTTCAAATTGCTGCGGGCGATGCCGAACGAAGCTACGAGGTGGGATTATGTATCTGCTATTTGTTGATGAGAGTGGCACACCTCCGAAGCCCGAAGTTCAACCTCTTAGCTACTTCGTCATGGCGGGCCTGGTCATTCCAGAAGATCGCTGGATGGGAATGCATGACAAGCTGTCAGGCTTAAAGCGCGCAGCTGGTTATCATGGTGAGGTGAAATGGCGCTATTTTGCGCCAAGGAATGATGATCCCGACAATCCGATGGTAGGTTGGGGACAAGATGAACGAAATGCTTTTCGGGACAGGGTCTTCTCGATCATTACTGAAACAAAATCATGCAAGATTATCGCATGCATAAGCGAATGCCCCACGGCATACGGCCTTGGAAACGTGAACACGGAGGATGATCTCTATTTTCGGACGTATAAGCCGGTAACAGAACGTTTTCAGTATCTTCTGCAAGATATTACCCGAACTAGCGGACGCGACAGCTATGGGCTCATCGTTGCAGACCACCGCGGTCGCGGTGACGATGATCGGATGCGGCACCAACACGAGCGCCTAGTGCGCGAGACAGGGCGATACTCCTCAAACTACGACAACTTCGTAGAAGGTCTATTCTTCGCGCCGAGTCATCTAAGTGTAGGTATTCAGTTGGTTGACATGGTTGCAGGTGCGATCTGGCGCGCCCAAACACATAATGACCGACTCTGGTTCGATAAGCTTCGCCCGTCTTTCCGCACTTCAGCGGCTGGAAAAATTGATGGGTGGGGAGTAGCCCGTTTCCCGAAAGCAGATTGGCGAGGCAATATCTTGGCATAGACGCCGGGCGAGGCCATAGCCTCGACGTGCTAAGTGACGCACTCCCGGCACCACTTATATAGTTTCAGCCTTCAGCTTGGTCAACGTTGGGCGACAAGCGCCAGTTCGAATTCTGAGGGCTCTCGGCCGTCAAGGCCGTGCCGTGGAAGGGCGGGGCGTTCGGTGTCAAGGACATCGCCCGCGTCGCGCAGGTGATGGAGTGCGAGAAAGCGCCGCTCGGCGTGTTCCTCACCGCCGAACCACCGACCCGCGCGATGGAACGCGACCCGGCGGCGGTCTGCGTGTGGGAAAGCCAATATACCGGGCTCAAGCACCCGCGCCTGCAAATCCTGACGCTGGCGGAATTGTGCCAGAACAAGCGGCCCGATATTCTTTGGGTCGATACATCGGGGCAGAAAAAGGCCAAACGCGAGGATACGAGCAAGCAGGGGACGTTGCTTCAGGAATGCCAGATAAGGATGAACCCATTACGCCGGGGCGGGCGAAAGAACTCGCGAGGATTGCCGAGGAACTGCGCGAGCGAGAGGAGCGACTGAAGCGCCAGCTTCGTGATGAAGGGAACCCTTGACCCCGCCCCAAATCCAACATAGAGGGCGCGCTCGTTCGGTGGGTGACCGGCCCTTGCGCCGCTTGCCTCGCCGAAAGACATAGAGCTGAACAATGGCGGTCCTCGTCCCTTCGGCCCGTGCCTCTCACGAGGCGGGCCTTTCGTGTTTGGGGCGGCCGTCAGAGTAACCCTCGGTGGCCTTGACCGGCTGTGCAGGTGGGTGGAGCGTTTCGGCTTGTGCCTCCGGGCGGGAAGGGCGCTTTGTGCGCGTTTTCGTTCCCGCTCAGGTTCCCGCTTTCGCGGGGATGACGACGGGGGCACAAGGCTAATCCCTCCACACATCGACGGTTTCGACAAGCTGCCGATCCGGCCAGCGTCTTCGGGCGCGCGCCGGGAATAATGAGTTTGTGGGTTCTCCGCCCGCGCGAAAGGTTAGCGGCAAACGCTGCGCCCCTTCAGCGAAAATGGGGACCGCCCCCGCCCTCGGGCTGGTGCAACAGAATTGAGGACTACCGAACCTCATCAGGAAAAGTGGCTCCCACTTTTCCGCCCGGATGAGGTGAGCAACGAGCGAAGCGAGAAAATATGCCGACTATCAACCAGCTGGTCCGCAAGGGCCGCGTTCCGCAGAAGGCCAAGAGCAAGGTCCCTGCGATGGAGCAGAACCCGCAGAAGCGCGGCGTGTGCACCCGCGTCTACACGACGACCCCGAAGAAGCCGAACTCGGCGCTGCGCAAGGTCGCCAAGGTGCGTCTCACCAACCAGCGCGAGGTCATCTCCTACATCCCGGGCGAGGGCCACAACCTGCAGGAGCACTCGGTCGTGCTGATCCGCGGCGGGCGTGTGCGCGACCTTCCCGGCGTGCGCTACCACGTGCTGCGCGGCGTGCTCGACACGCAGGGCGTGAAGGACCGCAAGCAGTCGCGTTCGAAGTACGGGGCCAAGCGGCCTAAATAATGGGTCCGCTTCAGGCATCCGCCTGAAGCTTGGCGCCCGGCCAGCCCTCTCCCCCGCCCTTCCACCCTCGAGGATACGATGTCCGGGTGGAAGGGCGGGGGAGAGGGCCGGCTCCGGAAGTCTCCGAAGGAGTTTTTAAAAGATGTCACGTCGT